>DATCPH010000240.1:0-7884 GCA_036570185.1 Candidatus Limnocylindrales bacterium
GGTTGTGAGATGGACCTCGAGTGGGACCGTACACTCCACGCTGAGCCCCTCCGGCTGTTGGCGTTTTGACAACACCACCAGCGTGCCGGATGGGGCTCACCTATTTCCCGGTCTGCCAGCACAGACGTTGGGATGCTTACGTTGGCGATGACGAGGGTGGACAGGGGCGCGATCATATGGTGCGGTCCAGCTGCGCGCCGACGCTCCCAGCCAGACGAGGGGTCAGACCGTTGAGCCGTCCGACATCCACAGAGTCCCTGGCATTCGATGCCGTACGGCACTGGGCGACCGCCGCGATGCGCCTCGCCGAGGGCATGGCCGCTGGAGGCCTCGACGCGACCCAGAAGGGCGCCCCGTTCGACCTACTGACGCCGGCCGACGAAGCGATCGAACGCCACCTGAGGGGCGAGATTCGCGGGCGCTTTCCCGACCATGGGTTTCTCGGGGAAGAGGCGGGTGGCGCGACTGGACCGAACGCCTGGCAGTGGGTCGTCGACCCGATCGACGGGACCCTGAATTACGCCACCGGCCTGGCCGGGGCGGCCTGCTCGATCGCGCTGCTCCGGGACGGAGAGCCAGTCGTCGGTGCGATCGCCGATTTCAGCGCAAGACGCGTGTACCGGTCGCTGGCCGGATCCGGGGTCATCCTCTGCGACGACGGCGCTGGCGAAGCGGATCGCCGACCGGCGTGGTCGCCGGCAGGTTCCGCCCGGATCTTCATCGAATGGGGCTGGGAGGGGCTCGATCCGGTGATGACCGGCACGATCGAGGCCCTCAGCCACGGTCGATCGCGGGTCCTCCGGATCGTCGGCGGCGCCGCGTACGCCATGCTGAACGTCGCCCTCCACGGCGGTTGCTTCCTGGGGATCGATCTTCGCCTGTGGGACGTCGCGGCCGGCATCGTCCTCGCCAGAGAGGCCGGTCTGGAGGTCCGAGTGTGGGACGAGGAGACTTCCATCCACGTCATCGCGGGCAGCGCAGATGACCTGCGCGAGCTTGCTCCCATCGTTGAGCGGTTCGGCTCAAGCGCTGGGTCGCCGTATCGGAGATCACTGGGCAGGGTGAAGACTTAGGGCCTGTAGCCGAATTCACCCGACCCGGAGGGCAGGCGTGACCGGCGATGACGCGGGCGCAGCGAGCGGCCGGCACCCGACAGCAGCGCGGACATGACGAGCCGGAGTGGACGCTCCCGAGGCAGCGTCGTACACGGATCCGGGCGACGTCGGGGCCGCCGGCGTCGCCGGCGTCGCCGGCGCGCCGCGCGAGATCCGTCCGATCAGGCGGCCGCCCGCCACGCGAGGTAGCCGACCGAGGCGACTTCCAGCCAGGCCCGGGCGCTCGCCTCGCTGCCCTCGTAGCAGCGCGACAGGCGGCGCCAGCGGCCGAGCTGGGCGAACGCGTGCTCGATCCGGTAGAGCGGCCGGATCGGGACGAAGCCGCTCACGCCCTTCGGTGGCGCCTTGATGTCGAGCCGTACCTGCTTGCGGTCGGCGACCGTGGCCAGACCTCGATAGGCACGGTCGCCGACGATCGCCCGCACGCTCGGCAGATCGGCCAGGCGGTCGCGCAAGAGCTCGCGAGCGGCGACGACGTCGTGGGGTCGAGCGGAATCCGCGCGAACGGCGAGCGGCAGGCCCAGAATCTCGACGAGGAGCGTCCGCTTCGTTCCGATCGTCCGGCCACCTCTGCCGCCGGCCTGGTGGAACGTCGGCCCGTAGCGGCCGCCCTTCACGGTCTGGGCATCGACCATGACCATCGAGGGGCCGGGCTCGCGGTCGTGGAGCAGCCGGACGACCACCGCCAGGTGGGCCATCGCCCGTGCCCACACCCCGTTCGCCCGCCAGCGCCGCCACTGGGCCCAGACCGCAGTCCATGATCCGCAGCGCTCCGGCAGGTAGCGCCACTGGCAGCCGGTCCGGGCGAGGAACAGGATCGCCTCGACCATCGCTCGGCGCGGGATCTGGGCCGGCGCGCCCCGTCGACCGGGCGGGTCGAACAGGTCGGCGACCAGCTCCCACTGCTCATCGGTCAGCGCGATCGCGAAGCTCATGCCGGCAGCCTGGCGGCCGGCCGGGTCAGCTTGTCTGGCACGGATCCGCCGATCCGAACGGGAGAATTCGGCTACAGGCCCTTATACGGCTGTGAATCCCCCGTCGGCGAGGAACGTCGCGCCGACCACGAAGGACGCCTCGTCGGACGCCAGGAAGAGGGCGACCTGGGCCATCTCGCGGGGCGTCCCCATCCGGCCGATCGGAGCCCAGGCGTCGTATTCGACCTTCGTCCCGGCCGGATCGGGTGAGGTGTCGATCTCGCGCTGCAGGAGCGGCGTGTTCGTGATGCCGGGGCAGACCGCGTTCACCCGGATGCCGTGCTTGATGAGGTTGACGGCCATCGACTTCATGAGCATGTGGAGCCCGCCCTTCGGGGCGTTGTAGGCGGGCGCCTGGGGGTCGGCCAGGAACCCCATTTCGGAGCCGGTGACGAGGATCACGCCGCTGCCCTGGGCCTTTCATCAATGGCACGGCGGCCTTCGCCAGCAGGAATGTCCCCTTCAGGTTGACGTCGATCGTCCGATCCCAGTCCTTTTCCGCGAGCAGCTCGATCGACTCGACGATGCATGGCACGCCCGCGTTCGAGTGGAGGATTTCGATTCGGCCGTAGGCGGCGACGGTGGCGATGACCATCCGCTGCGCATCGGCCGCCTTCGACACGTCGCCGGTGACCGCGATGGCCTCCTGGCCCCGCGCCCGAATGCCGGCGGCGACGCGCTCGGCGGCCTCGCCGACGATATCCGCGACGACGACCCTGGCGCACTCTTCGGCGAACAGCTCGGCCGTCGCCTGGCCGATTCCCGAACCCGCGCCCGTGATGAGCGCGACCTTGTCCTTCAGCCGATCCATCGGTTCATCTCCAATCGTTGCTAGTCGAGCTCGACCCTCAGTCCCACGCCGGCCTCGGTCGCGAGCCGTTCGGCCAGCGCCGCGACGGCGAGGTCCTGGAGGGCGATCCCCGTCGCGTCGAAGAGCGTGATCTCGTCGGCGCTCATCCGGCCGCCGGCCGTGCCGGCGATGACCTCGCCGATCGTGGCCGGCGGTCGATCGGCGAACAGCCCGGCCGCGACCGCGTGCTGGCACTCGCCGAGCGATCGGGCCTGCGGCCAGTCGTCGACGATGACCCGCGCGGCGGGAAGCGTCGCGACCTCGTGCTCCTGCTTGCCGCGCGTGTCGGCACCCATGGCGCTGACGTGCGCTCCGGGTCTCAGCCAGGCACGCTCGACGAGGGGCACGGTGGAGGGCGTGACGGTCACGACCACGTCGGCAGCCCGGACCTCGGCCTCGAGAGAGGTGGCCCACCCGGCACTCGATGCCGTCGACCCGCAGCCGCTCCGCAAACGCGTTCGCCCGGGCGCGGTCGGGGCCATCGAGCGGCTCATAGGCGACGAGCTCCAGCTCGGGGCCACGCCACCAGGCGAGCGCCCGGGCCTGGGCGTCGCCCTGGACGCCGGTTCCCACGACCACCGCTCGCCGGGCGTCGGGCCGGGCCAGCCATCTGGCCGCGATCGCGCCGGCGGCCGACGTCCGGATCGCCGTCACCCAGTTGCCGTCCATGATCGTACTGGGCACTCCGCTGGCGGGATCGACGAGGACGACTATCGCCTGGTGGTTGTCGAGGCCGCGCGACCGGTTCGCCGGCCAGTAGCCGGCGGCCTTGAGCCCCAGGGCGTCGGCCGCCGGCCAGAGGCCGCTCTTGATCCCGAAGACCCCGGCGTCATTCGGCAACCGCTCGCGAATGACCGGGAAGAGGGATGCCTCGCCCCGGCTGTGGGCGACGTACGCCGCTTCGACTGCCGGCACGACGGCGTCCAGCGTCAGGAGGTCGCGCAGGGCACCCCCGGCCAGGAACAGGACCTCGCGTCGTGGTGCGGCTGCCGGGCCCGGTGCCGGTCGGGCGCCTCCGCAGCGACGGGGCCCGGTGGCGCGATCAGCGGCTGCATCGCATGGCGTCGATACGGATCATCTCGACGACCCGCCCTCGGCAGACGCCGTAGACGTCGCGCTGGAGGTCCATCCAGGCGCAGACGTGGATCGGCAGCACTTCGACTCGGTCGCCGATCGCCAGGTCTTCGTCCTCGGGCGCCAGGGCCAGGACCCCGTGCTCCTCGGAGAGCCGGCTGAACGTGCTTCGCGGTCGGTTTCGGAGCCGGCCGTAGCCGTGCTGATCGGTCCTGGTCGGCGTCAACGTCTTGTTGCCGGCATCGATGACTGCGCGGCCCGGGCCGCGGCTGACGACCGTCGCCAGCATCGAGGCGCCCATCTGGGCGGGAGTGCAGGCAAACAGCTCCAGTGTCCGGAAGTCGTTGAGGACATAGGTCCCGGGACGGATCTCGGTGATGCCGTCGGCGGCCGAGAGGTACGGGGCAATGACCGTTGACCCACCCTGATCGACGTCCGTCGCTACCCGACCGGCCGGCGACAGCCGCGCCTATCTCAGAAGCGGCTTGCCGCGGATCTTCCCGAGCGCGGCGTTGCCTACGAATCGTGGGGCGAGGCGCTCGGCGGCCGGCGGTCGGCCACGGGGCCGACGGTGGCCGACAGCGGCTGGCGCTCACCGGCCTTCGCCGCGTACAGCGCCCACATGTCGACACCCGAGTTCCAGAGCGCCCTGGCGGAGCTGGAGGAGCGGGCGAGCGCCGGCGAGGCGCTGGCGATCATGTGCGCCGAGACGGTGTGGTGGCGCTGCCATCGGCGTCTGATCGCCGACGCCTTGACGCTCGACGGCTTCGCGGTGGAGCACCTCATCGATCGCGTCCCGGGGAGGCCCCATCGGCTGTCTGAACAGTCCAGATCAGCCAGGTACCGCACTCAGCCGCCGCCCCCCTGAGCCGCCTCTACGGCGTAGGGCTGCTAGGCGGCCGGAGCGCCCTTGAGCTCATGGCATCCCCGGTCTCGGAGAGAGACCTCCATCCGGGAGACTGCGTTCCGCACCGCGTCCGAGGCGAGGATCTCGCCGTCGCCGGCGGCGGCCATCATCCGGGCGGCGGTCTGCACCGTCAGCCCGCTCAGCTGCTCACCGCGCATTATCGCAGCGTACACTCAACTAGGCCCCGGCTATGCGGTACGACGATCCCGATTCCCTGCCCCTCGAGGGTCGGCCCGTTCGAATCGGTGCGACCGGGGGCCGATCTACGAGCAGGCCGCGGTGACGCTCGTCAGCTTCGGCATCACCTGGATCGCCATGGGACTGATCGGACTGATCGGACGCGGCTCACGCGTACGCGTCCAGGTCGGCGGCGCGCGCTGAGGAAGTAGACGACGTGGGCTTTCTGGACCTGATCAACGTGCGCAAGCAGTTCGCCGGCGGCATGGTCGCCGTCGAAGGCTTCTCGCTCGAGGCGCAGCGCGGGGAATTCGTGTCGTTCCTGGGGCCCAGCGGCTGCGGCAAGACGACGACGCTGCGGATGATCGCCGGCTTCGAGCGTCCGACATCGGGCTCCATCTCCGTCGACGGCACCGAGATCACCCACCGGCCGCCGAACCAGCGCAACGTCGGCATGGTCTTCCAGGCGTATGCGCTGTTCCCGAACATGAACGTCGCCCAGAACATCGGCTTCGGACTGAAGATCCGGAAGCGCCCGGCCGAGGCGGTCAACCGCCGGGTGACCGAGCTCCTCGAGCTCATCAACCTCCCGGACAAGGGCCCGCGCTATCCATACCAGCTGTCGGGCGGCCAGCAGCAGCGGGTGGCCCTCGCCCGCGCCCTCGCCATCGAGCCGCAGGTCCTGCTCCTCGACGAGCCGCTCTCTGCCCTCGACGCCAAGATCCGCGTGGCCCTCCGCAACGAGATCCGATCGATCCAGCGCAAGCTCGGGATCACGACCGTCTACGTGACCCACGACCAGGAGGAAGCGCTCTCGCTGTCCGACCGGGTCGTCGTCATGAGCGAGGGACGGGTCGAGCAGATCGGCACCCCGTTCGAGATCTACAACTTCCCCACGACGCCGTTCGTGGCGTCGTTCGTGGGGACGCTCAACCTCCTGGCCTCGAACGTCATCGAGGCGTCGACCGGCCGGGTCTCGATCGCGGGCCAGGAGGTCCGCGCCGCGAAGCCGATCGCCACCGCACGCGACGGCGAGACGGTCACGGTCGGCCTCCGGCCTGAGATCGTCTCCGTGGGCGATGGGCCGAGCGGCGCCAACCGGCTCCGCGGGACGATTGCCGATGTGTCGTTCCTGGGCGCGATCGCGCGGATCAGGGTCGGCCTCGACGGCAGCGGCACCGTGCTGTCGGTCGACACGTTCAACAACCCCCATCTCACTCTGCCGGCGATGGGCGAGCCGATCACCGTGTCCTTCCCGCCGGAAGCCTGCCTGGTCCTCGACCGGCCGGCCGCCCAGCTCGCGGCCGCGACCGTCGAAGCCGAAGCGGAGGGGTGAGGCCGGGAAGCAGCACCGACCTGCTTCGCGCCCGGCTCGATGGCATCGAGCTGATCGTCTCGACAAGGACGGCACGCTGATCGAGTTCGACGCGATGTGGGGCGGCTGGCTCGTTGCCCTCGTCGAGCGTCTCGAAGCCGATAGCCGCCGGCCGTTGGCCGCCGCCCTGTACGAAGCCTTCGGCTTCGATCCCGCCACGATGCGAACGCCGGCCGGGAGCCTGCTGGCGGCCACGCCCATGGCCCACCTTCGCGACCTGGCGGTCGCCGCCCTCGAGGCCGCCGGCCTGACCCGCGACGCGGCCGCCACGGCGATCGCGCGGCAGTGGCAGCCACCCGATCCCGTCGCGCTGGCGCGCCCGCTGGCGCCGCTGCGGCCGCTGTTCCGAGCCCTGCGGCGCCGCGGCCATCGGATCGCCGTTGCCACCACCGACGATCGCGAGCCGACCGAGCGAACCCTGGCCAGTCTCGGCGTCGAGGGCCTGATCGAGGCCGTCGTCTGCGCCGACGACGGGATCGCCGTCAAGCCGGGTGCGCGTGCTCGATGAGGTACGCAGTGATCCACGTCGTTCGTGACGGTATCGATGCGCGGCCAGTTCGCGTCCCCGCAGCAGGCCCGCCGCTCGGTTCCGCGGCTTGGCGCTAGGCTCATCGAGATGGAGCCGCGAGACGCCGACCTCGCCAGGGAAGCGGCGCGCAACGCTCTCGTCGTCGGAGCCGGCCCGGCAGGACTGGCGGCCACCTACGAGCTGAGACGTGCTGGCATCGACGCAATGATCCTCGAACGAGGCACGCGGGCAGGGGAGGCCTGGCGGGCGCGCCACGAGGACCTGCGTCTCAACACGATCCGCTGGCTATCTGGGTTGCCCGGCTCGCCGATGCCGGCTCGGTTCGGTCGCTGGGTCGGGCGCGACGACTACGTCGCCTATCTCGAGGACTACGCGAAGCTGAACGACCTATCGATCGAGTTTGACGTCGAGGTCCGACGCATCGACCGCGTCGGGTCGGTCTGGCAGCTCGATACGACGCGAGGGGCGAGGCGCGCCGGCGACGTCGTGATCGCGACGGGACACGATCGGATCCCGGCTGTGCCGGTGTGGCCGGGCGCGGCCGCCTTCCGCGGAGAGATCCGGCATGTTGCATCGGTCGTTCGGCCGCGCGACTTCACCGGTCAGGACGTTCTGGTGGTCGGCGGCGGCAACTCCGGGGTCGAATGGGTCGAGCACCTCGTCCGCATCGGGGCTCATAGCGTCTGGCTCTCGGTCCGCCGTCCGCCGAACCTAGTCCCGCGCTTCAGCACCACGCCTACTTAGCCCGGATCCACCGAAGGTCGGGCCGCTGAGCCTGCGCGGATGACGAATCAGGTGCCCATCTGAACTGGGAAGATGGCGTTGAAGACGACCCATCGAGCCCAACAGAGGAGCACCTGATTGATGCGATCTTCGCACAGCC
>DATCPH010000241.1:0-6729 GCA_036570185.1 Candidatus Limnocylindrales bacterium
AGACCTTCGCGCCTTACATCATCCCGCTGGTCCAGGCTGATTTCTTCCAAGGCTAGCGGACCGTTCGCGCCCGCGAAGCCGGCGAGGTGGTTCGGCCGCCGCATCGAGGCAGCTGTTTCGTAAACAGCAGGTCCTCGGTTCAAATCCGAGTGTCGGCTCCACCATTTCCCGCACGAACTGAACGGCCGTTCGGCTGATGTCAAGCTCCAGTCGTCTCGATGACCCCTGACCTGACCCCTTCAGGGCCCTCAACCAAACGAAGCCTCCGCGCGTCCCGAGAAGGCTGTAGCCCCCGCGAACACGGGACATTCGGGCGAGGGCGCACGGATCGTTCAGCTCGCCCCGACGACCGACACCATGAGCGCGTCGTGTCGCAGTAACGTTCGCGCATGGGTCCGGATGGCTTATTGCTCAGCCACTAGGGCTCAGGTGACATCACCGTGAGCGAGCGACGGCAGCAGGACCGTGATGAGAAGAATCGCTATGTCACTCGTAGTCGGCTTGGCCATAGCGGTGGCCGTGGCTCCGGTTGTCTGGCGAAGCGTCTATGCCGTACATCCGCCGCTCTGCTCATGGGCCAGCAACTACGGCCACTTCTGTGTCGAGTGGAATCCGGAACTAGGACGCTACAACCCGCCACCCGACGGGATACCAGAGGACTTCTCTCGGCCGGATCCGTTCCGCGACGCGCCCCGAGATCCATTGGTACTTGCGGCCATGATCTTCATGGTTTCGACCGGTCTAACGTGGCTCACACTCACCGCGATTGGTAGGCTGGCCCTACTGCTCCGCCGCCCACCCCGCGGACCCGGGAGTGATCGTGCGACGACGTGACATTGCGGAACACTGAGCGACGCCAGGTGCTCGCTAGACTCGGACCGCCACGGTTCTGAGACTGCCAGCAGGAGCGCTCATGGAGTCCCCGGTGACCCGTTACGCGCGGAGCGGTGACGTCCACATCGGCTACCAGGTCGTCGGCGACGGTCCATTCGACCTCGTCCTCCTGGACCAGTGGTTCAGCAACGTCGATGCGCTGTGGCACTTCGCCCCACTGGCGCGATTCGTGGAGCGCCTCGCGAGCTTCTCGCGGGTCATCCTGCTCGACAAGCGCGGGACGGGAATCTCCGATCCCGTGCCGCTCGGCGGCCTGCCGACCCTTGAGGAATGGATGGACGACATCCGGGCCGTCATGGACGAGGTCGGCTCGCCGCGGGCCGCACTCGTCTCCGCGGTCGGCGCCGGTTACCTCACCCTGCTCTTCGCCGCGACCCATCCGGCTCGGACCTCGGCGCTGGTCCTCGTCGACGGGTACGCGCGCCTGGGCGGAGGGCCCGACTACTTCCCCGACCTGCCCGCGCTGATGACAGAACGAGCCTTCGAGGACGCCCGCGCCGGCTTTGGCAGCGGAGTCCAGCTGCGGATGTTCGCACCCGCGGAATATCGAAACGCGGGCGTCGCCAAGGGCTTTGCCGAGTACTCCCGGCTATCGGCGAGCCCGGCCATGGCCATCGCGATGGCGCGGCTCCTGTTCCAGAGCGACGTGCGCGACGTGCTGCCGGCAATCCGGGTCCCGACGCTCGTGATCACCCATGCCGAATCGGCATTCATTCCACCGGTTCTCGGCCGCTACGTTGCCGAGCACATTCCGGGCGCTCGGCACCTGGCGCTACCGGGGAGCGAGAACCTCCTCTGGGCGGGAGACCAGGCGCGGATGGCGGCCGAGCTCCAGGAGTTTTTGACCGGTGCCAAGCCAGCGCCCGAGACCGAGCGAGTGCTCGCGACGGTGCTCTTCACGGACATCGTCGGCTCCACCGAACGAGCCCGGTCGCTCGGTGATCACGCGTGGAAGGAGCTGCTCGATCGGCACTACGCCGTCGCACGCGAGCAGCTCGACCGGTTCCGTGGACGCCAGGTCGTCGCGACAGGCGATGGCCTGCTGGCGATCTTCGACGGCCCGGCGCGATCGATCCGCTGCGCGCAGGCGATCGGCGCCGCCGTTCGTGACCTCGGGCTCGAAATCCGCGCGGGCCTGCATACAGGCGAGATCGAGCTCGATGGCTCCGACGTCCGGGGCATCGCCGTCCATATCGGAGCCCGCATCGCGGCTCTTGCAAACGCGGGCGAGGTCCTTGTCTCCTCGACCGTCCGGGACCTCGTCGTCGGGTCTGGCATCGAGTTCGACGACCGCGGTCCTCACCCGCTGAAGGGCGTGGCCGAGGAGTGGCATCTCTTCGCCGTTCGGACCGAGTGACATTCGGTAACGTCGAGAGAGGACGACGGAGCCGCGTCGGACTATGGGCCCGCGTACTCGACGTCAAGAAGGCGGAAGACTTGACCTCCGGGGGCGCAGAAATACACGTGACTGCTGCCCGGATGGCGGAACTCGGGAATCCCGGCCGCCCGCAGGGCCGCCTGCAGCCGATCGAGCTCCGCCGTCCGGAACTCGATCCACGCGCCTCGAAACGCGTTGTCATCGTCCCGTGGACGATCAGTCACTTCGGCGGGAGCTCGCGCGCTGAACTCGACGCTGAAGCCACTTCCGTCGTCGAACGGCACGAACAGGATCGGATACTCGAGTCCGAAGTCCAGCTCCCGGATGTCGCAACCGAGAACGTCGCGGAAGAGCGCGACGAAGGCGTCGTGGGCCCGCGGGCGTACGAAGACGTGGACGCGCGCACCGAGTGCGACGATCCCGGCAGCCTGCTCCGCCACAGCCTCTCGCCTCCAGAGTCGAGCGTGGGCTGAACAGAGTGTATGTGGCGCTCATCCGCCTACCCACACGATGCCGAGATCGTGCTTGTCTGGGCGGACCGCGAAGGATCGCATCCCGGCGTAAGGTACGGGCATGAAGGCCGAGCCGACCGACCGACCGCACGAACTCGAGGTCGAGTTCTGCGTCGTCTGAAACTACACGGAACGAGCCACCGGTCTGGTGGCTGAGCTCCTCAAGGCGTGGGCGCCGCGGATCGCCCGCGCAACCCTCCTGCCGAGCAGCGGGGGCCGCTTCGAAGTGACCCTTGACGGCGAGTTGCTGTTCTCGAAGGCGGCCCTCCAGCGCCATCCGCAACCTGGCGAGGTGCGTGGCCTCGTTGCGGCGAGGCTCGGTCCACCGATCGTGCGCGACGAGTTCCACTAGGGCCGCGTCGATCGGGTCGCCCGCCTGGGGCGGCCCTGCATCGCCCGGGCCGCTGGTCCGCGCAACAACCTCTCACGATGACCACATCGTGGCAGTAAGGGTCAGTGACGATAGGCGGCGGCGTAGGATGACGCGGGCCATTCAGGTTGCCGAGGAGGGTGCCGAGGCTCCGCTGGGTCGTCATCCAGCGGCTCGCTCGTGGCGTGGACGCGATCATCCCGCTCGCTCTGGCAGCTGTGATCGTGTGGCCGCTCGGGACGTTCGTCTTCGTCTACTTCTGGCCGCGGATCACGGTCGGCGGATTCAAGCGGGCGATCCTCAACCGCGGGTTCGGCGCCGGCCCGATCCCCATCAATACCCTTTACGCCGTGCCGGAGCGACCCTCCGACTCCGCATCGAGCGGCAGCCTCATGGCGGTCGGCACCGACGATCTCCTCTACATCGGCGGCTGGCTCGACGCGCAGGCCGGGCCGCGGGTGCTGCAGGTGCCCGAGATGAACGGACGGTATTACAGCCTGCAATTCACCGATCCGGAGAGTGGCTCCAACTTCGCCTATGTCGGAAAGCGGACCACCGGGACCGACGCCGGCGAATTCCTCGTCTGCGAGCGGACGTGGACCGGGAGCGTGCCCGACGGGATGACCCGGATCGACGTGCCGCACCGATCCGCCATCGTAATCGGCCGCGTTTTCGCCGCCGATGACGATGATCGGCGCGCCGCCTATGCGCTCGCGAAGCAGATCCAGCTCACACCGCTCGACAGCCAGCTGTGATCGTCAGGGTCCGGCGCCGGGCGTCGAAGTCGCTTCCCCCGCGCTCGGCGACCTTCCGGCCTGCTGAGGCTGGATCGGTGACCGCTCCATGCTCGTAGCACATCAGTGCGCAGGGAACAGGTCGTCGTCGTTCGAGTCCTATCTCGGCCGCGCTTCAAAGGTACTCACCGAGATCGACTGACCAGCTCGGTGCGGGGGCCCTTCTTCGCCAGCAGGGGACCGTTGGCCAGGATGGCTCCCCGGACGTAGCACCGGAGGCGAATAGACCCAGCCGGCCCACGGCCCACACGCTTACGCCATGACGGCGCGCTGGTCCGATCCACACCGGCTCCCGGGATGCTGTTATGGCGCGCCGACCGGTGTCGGACGCGCGATGACAACGTACGACATGCCCATCGATGGTCGCGATGAGGGAAGTGTCACCAGCGTCTGGGGCGCCTCCAAATCGCCTGTGCCTATGCCGTGAAGCTCTGTACGGTCTGCGGTGTCGTAACGAGCCGCGCCGGCAGTCGTTGTACCGCCCACGCGAGGCAGTCGAACCGGAGCCGACACAACGCCCTCTACAACACCCGCGAGTGGCAGCGCCTCAGCGCGCGAGTGCTCCGAGCCTGGCGCGGCCAGAACGGGAACTGGTGCCCGGGCTACCAACGCCCCGCCCACCCGGCCGGCGACCTGACCGCCGACCACATCGTGCCCCTCGCCGCCGGTGGCGCGCCGCTCGACCTTGGCAACCTCGCCGTGCTCTGTCGGTCATGCAACTCGACCAAGGGTGACGGGTCCCGGCACGTGAGGTCGGCTAGCACGGCGGTCCTGTTGGCCAGTCGGGCGGCCAGCGCGCCAGGTGGGCCAACGTGGGCGCCCGCGGGCGACCGTGGGGGCATCCGATGACCGACCGGTGGGGTAGCCTCCTGGCGCGCTCGCTCGCCGTGGACCGCGAGGCCGACAACCTCGCCCTCACGGGCGTCTTCTTTGCCCTGAAGGGCCGCGGCGACCACATCATCACGACGGCGGTCGAGCACCCCGCGATCCTCGATCTCCTTCGGTTCCTCGCGCGGCTCGGTGCCCGGGTGACCGTCATCCCGGTGGATCGGACGGGGATGATCGACCCCGAGGCGGCGGATGATGCCGCGATGCTGGCCTCGGTCGCAGGCTCGGGTCAGCTCAGCGAGCGCAACGCCGCGCTCAGCGCGCCCTTTCGGGTGCCACCTCCGATCCTCGAAGACAAGCACCATGCCGAGCCGTCGGCCTTCATGCCCGAAAACCTCCTGCGCGAGGCTCGTCGCCAGAAGGGCCTGCCCATCGCCAATGTGCCCCTTGTCTGCGTCCTCGACCCCGACGGGGACATCATGCGAGAGCTCGTGCGGGCGGGTCGGGCACACCGCGATCCGTCCTGGGCCTGCTACCACACGGACCTGTATGTCGTCCGAGATGGCGGCTCCGCATACGGGATCATCGGTGGAGCCGTCGGCGCATCGTTCGCCGTCCTAGTCGCTGAGGAGCTCTTTGCCTCCGGCTGCGGGTACCTGCTGAGCATCACCTCGGCAGGTCAGATCGCGCCCCTCCGAGCACCGCCCTATTTCATCCTCATCGACCGGGCCCTCCGCGACGAGGGGACGAGCTATCACTACCTGCCGCCGGCCCGCTACTCCGAGGCGGATCCGACCCTGGTCGGCGCGGCGCAGCGTGCCCTCGCCAGCGTCGACGTCGCGGTCGTGCGCGGCAGCACCTGGACGACCGACGCTCCCTTCCGCGAGACGGCCACGGTCATCGCGGCACGCCAGGCCGAGGGCGTCCTCGCCGTCGAGATGGAGGCCGCCGCTCTCTACGCGTTTGCCACGGCCCGCCGTCGGCCGGTCCTCTGCGTCGCCCATGTCACGAACCAGATGGGTCGGACCGATGGCGACTTCGAAAAGGGTGAGGCCAGCGGCGCCCGAGATGCCCTTCGGCTCATCGAGGCGATCGTCGGCCTCGTTGACCCGCCTGGTCCGACCGACGCAGGCGGGGCGCATCCATAGATTGGCCCGGTGGACATCCTCACGGCGTTCGGCGCGATCTCAGTTGCGTCGATGCTCGTCTTCGACACCCTCGAGGACCGCTCGGCGCTCTTCGTCCTTGCCTTCGCGGGAGCCTGCCTCGCGTCGTCCGCCTACGGCTTCCTGCAGGGTGCCTGGGCCGTTGGAGTTGTGGAACACGTCTGGTCCGGCGTCGCGCTGCGGCGCTGGTCGCACCGCTCTCACACCGCGCCACCCTACGGCTAGGGTGGCCCCACCGAAGGCTCCCCAACCGCTTCTGGAGGTCCGATCCGCCGCGATCGCGCATGGCGAGACACGAGGATGGTCGCCGCGCCGAGAACAGTGACTGTGGCGACGATCTGCGCGGTCGGGACGCCGAAGAGACGCCAGTTGTCGGCCTTGAGCGACTCCACCGCGAAACGAACGCAACTGAACCAGATGAAGAACACCAAGAGCACGTCGCCGGTTCGAAGTCGGTCGGCGAACCGTCGTGCTATCCAGATGAGCGCCAGGGCCCCGAGGAGGCCGGACAGCGACTCGTAGAGGAACATCGGTTGGAAGTGCTGGCCGAGGGTCGCCAGCGGATCGGAGCCCGGCGGGCAAGGATAGCCCTGGGTCCGGTACTGGCACTGGATGGCGATCCCCCAGGGCAGGTTCGTCGGGGCCCCGTAAAGCTCCTGGTTGAAGAAGTTCCCCCAGCGCCCAATGGCCTGCATCACGAACAGCCCGGGTGCGACCGCGTCCGCCCAGGCCAGGAACGGCTGGCGCTTCCAGCGAGCGTAGGCGTAGGCGATGACGACCCCGGCGA
>DATCPH010000242.1:0-4215 GCA_036570185.1 Candidatus Limnocylindrales bacterium
GGCGGAGTCATGAAGCCATTCAGCCGGCCCCTGATGGCCATCGTCCAGCGCCTCTTTCAGAAGGACGTCAACAATCTCAAGGCAATGATGGAATCGAACGCGCTGTAGGTCAGCGCCGCCGGGCGCTCCGCGGACTACTCCGGGGCGTCGCTCCTGCACCGTCAGACCTGGCTCACGGAGTTGATGACGAAATGACATCGGCATGTCTCATTAACCCCGGGAACCACATCTAAACGATCTCGGGCTCTTTGACGTTCGGAGGACAGGCCGAACGGCCCTTGTGCGGTCGAGCCGTGTCATCCGAGCCTGCAACGTCAATGAAAACGGAGCCGGCAGATCCCAGCGAGCCCACGACGGTCCTGCTACATGTGCGCCGGTCCGGCTCCATCGACCGCGATCGGGCGCTCCGCGCACTCGCCGACCTCTCGTGGCTTGGGCGACCCACGGACGCACCGCCGGGTCACCCGGAGCTCCGGCGCGTTGCCACCGACCTCGACCTTCCGATCCTCGATGCCAGCTCGCCAGGACCAGTCAGAAAAGCCACCTTCGTCGACTTTGGGCCTGCCCGACGTGTCGGCGATCGGGTTCTCGTCGACATCGCCTGGCGGTCGGCGACCTTCGCCCCACTGTTCCCGGTCTTCGTCGGCCAGCTCTCCATCTCGCCTGACGATGTCGTCCTCGACGGTCGCTACGCGCCACCTCTGGGGACGCTCGGTCTCCTCCTCGATCGGGCCCTCCTGCACCTCGTTGCCCGTCGCACGGCGGCCGCCCTCTTGGCACGCCTCGCCAGAGACCTGGTGCGCTGACCTCGGCATCGAGCGGGCTGGAGGTCAGATCGCTCCCCCGCTCACTTTGCCGAAGCGTGCCTCATCGCCCATCTGGCGCCGGGTCATTGGGCCGGATGCCGAGCACTTCCCCCACCCTGCTGAACTCGCGACGAGTGCGACCCGGAAGGCGGACCCGCTGCCGCCCGAGGGCTACGCCGGCTTTCCCCTTCGTCCGGACACGATGCGCGCGCTGCAGGCGCTCGGCCGGAATGTGCTCTCGTGCCCATCCGCCCAATGCACGCTATAACGAACACCGACGGAGGACTCGATCACCTCGATGATCTCGCCTTCCCGGGGCGGTCTGCCGACCTTCTCCGACTCTAGAATGATCTGGTCTCCAGCCTGGGCGGCCATCTGCGCACCTGCTTATGGGCGTCCGCTGTAGCACCGTCCCAGCCCGGCACATGCGAGACCCCACGATGGTCGGGCGCTACGGACGCGTCCGCTGGGCTCGTTGGAGGCGCCGGTTGATGTCAGGGTCCCCCTTTGCGAGCAGCATGAGCTCTCTCTCGATTGTCGTCAGGGCCTCTTCTGTCGCGGCCTGGATCGGCGCTTCGACGAGCGTGACCAGGCGCAAGTAGTCAGCCGAGGACAGATAGTCGCAGGCGAACGGCTCGACGACGTCGAGGGTCACGCCGAGGAGCGCGTCGGCGATCCGTCGGCGCGCCTGAACGGATTGCAAGTGCGCGCGCACAGGGCTGGAGTCCACGAGAACAGACATCGCATCCTGGCTCCAAGGCCGGCTTTTCGGTGGTGAGGATAGGGCTCGGCTTGGCGTGGAGCATAGTGCCGAACGGCACTCTTTCGATCGGGCCCCCAGCCGCTCCCAGAGCCACGGATCGAGGGTGACTAGGTTCCAGTCGGGGTAGCGGTCGCGAGGGCGGCTTGGATCGCTTCATGGAGTCGCGCCCCAGTCGGCTGACCGATGAGCGCGGTCACTCGATGAGGACCGCTGTCCTCCTCCCAGTTGAGCCCGAGGCCGGGCGATGTCAGGACGACGGGCTTGTCCGGATGGACGTCGCGGATGTTCTCGATCAACGTCCGGGATCCCTCCATGTCGCCGCTCGCCCAAACGTCGTACACGAGCACGTCGGCCCGCGCGGCGAGGTCGCACGGCTGTCCCGCGAGGACCGGGCATCGGTTCCGCGTGGGCCCCCCGCATTCGATCACTTCGTAGCCGAAGCGTCGCAGGGAGTCGGCTTCCTGGCCGGCCAGATCGAGGTCGTGATGGACGACGAGGACGCGAGTCATGTTGTGCCTTCGCGCAATGCGGGCTCGGACGGTCCCTGTGGGACCGTATCGATGGAGTGTGGGTGCGGGCCGATCGCGCCACACAGTGACGGACGACACCTGGCGGCGGGCCATATGGCCCGTCTCATCAGATGGACCGGCTGCTCGGGAGCGTCCTGCCCGACTCGATCGCAGATCGGCTCCGCCGCGCAATCATCCCGATCGAGCCGACCCTGCACATCCGATCGCTGGTTTCCGGGGTGCCCCTGCCACCCGGCGACCCCTTCCTGGCGCAGTCGCGCCCTGGTTGAATGACCCACAGCGGGCCCGAAGGGAAAATGCGGTTCACGTTACAAAGCTGAAATCGCGACGACTATCCTCCGCGAGTGCAGCCGCTCGACCTCATCGCCCTCCTCGCCGGGATCTTCCTGATCCTCCGCGCGATCCTGAGCGCGATCCGGACCTTCGTGCTGCCTCGTGCAGCGAACGACGGCATCGCTCGAATCGTGTTCCGCTCGGTCCGCCGCGTCTTCGACCTCGCCGCGTCTCCGATCGACGAGTACAAACGCCGGGACAGCCTCATGGCCTACTTCGGGCCGCTGGCGCTGGTGGTGCTGCCGGTGGTCTGGCTCGCCATGGTCGGGGCCGGGTACACGCTGATCTTCTGGGCGATCGGCATTCGCCCGCTTGGCCAGGCGGTCACCGACAGTGGCGCTTCCCTGCTGACGCTGGGCTTCGCTCACCCCGAGACGCCCGCCGGCGACGTGATCGCCTTCAGTGAGGCGGTCATCGGGCTCGGCATGGTCGCTCTCCTCATCGCATACCTGCCGACCATCTATGCCGCGTTCTCGAGGCGCGAGCTCCTCGTGAGGCTCCTCGAGACGCGGGCCGAGTCCCCGCCCTCGCCGATCGTCCTTGTCACGCGCCTCTACCGACTGCAGGGTCTTGATCAATTGCACGGCCTCTGGGAGCGCTGGGAGCAGTGGTTCGCCGAGCTCGAGGAGACCCACACTTCGCTGACGGTGCTCGTCCACTTCCGTTCGCAGCGACCGGAACTTTCCTGGGTGAACGCGGCTGGGGCCATCTTGGACGCGGGCGCACTCGTCCGTTCATCGGTCGCGATCCCGATCGACGCCCAGGCGGATCTCATGATCCGGGCGGGTTGCATCGCGCTCCGCCGGATCACTGGCGCTTTCCACCTCCCGTTCGATCCGTCCCCCACCGCCGAGACCCCGACGCGGATCGACCGGGCGACGTTCGACGCCGCCCTCGACGTGCTCGCCTCGTCGGGCGTGCCGCTGACCGCGGATCGCGAAGCCGCCTGGCGCGACTTCCACGCCTGGCGGGTGTACTACGACGAGGCGCTCCAGCGCCTCGAGCGACTCACCGTCGCGCCGCCGCCCTGGTGGATCCTTCCGATGCGCTCCGCGCCGGCAACGGACAAGCCGCTCGAACCCGCCCCGCAGCCGACCGGCGGGCCCGTGGCCTGAGCCTTCAGGCGTCGCCGGAGACCAGGAAGGCCTCGACCGGACCCTTGCCTTTGACCTCGATCGTCCCGCGGCGGTCGATGTGAAAGCGTTCGTCGAGGCGATCGCGCGTGGCTCGGCTGACCTGCACCGAGCCGACGATGCCGTTCGACTCCATCCGGCTCGCGACGTTGACCGTGTCGCCCCAAAGGTCGTAGCTGAAGCGCCGATGTCCGATGACGCCAGCGACGACAGGGCCGGTGTGGATGCCGATTCGGAGCTCGAGCGGGAGCCCGCTCTCGGCGGCGTAGGCGCGCGTTGCCTCGAGCATCGCGAAGCCCATTCGGACGACGCGTTCGGGATGATCGGGCAGTGGGTCCGGAACGCCGCCGGCCGCCATGTAGGCGTCTCCAATCGTCTTGATCTTGGCGACGCCGTACCGGTCAGTGAGCTCGTCGAACCGCCCAAACAGGACGTCGAGCATCTCGACGGTCGCCGCCGGTGACATGGCGGCGGCCAGGGGCGTGAAGCCCGCGAGATCGGCGAACAGTACGGTCGCATCGGCAATTCCGTCGGCAATCGTCGCTTCGCGCTCGCGGAGCCGATCCGCGATCGAATCGGGCAGGACGTTCCGGAGCAGCCGGTCGGATTTCGCCTTCTCGCCCGCAAGCTCCAGCCGCTGTGCCTCGATC
>DATCPH010000243.1:0-20980 GCA_036570185.1 Candidatus Limnocylindrales bacterium
CGGCGAGCGTTCCGGGTGGGGTCAGCCGTCGAAATGCCGGAAGGAGCAGCGCGAGGCCGCCGAGGGCAAGGCCGGCGCTGGCGACCCGGGCGTCCACGGATAGGCTCACGATTCGCACCGCCGAGCCGTTGGTCAGCCCGCCGGTGATCAATGCCGCCCCAGCCGCCACCCAGAGCGCGTTCCAGATTCGTCCTGTTCCCCCACGGGCCGGTCGCGCCGACTCCTCTCGGGTGACCGGGCCCCCGATCCGCCGAAGGCTCGAAAACGTCATCCCACCCGAGATGAGGATCAGGGGCACGAGGCCCAGGAAGACCGCCCGCCAGGTCGTGTGCTCGGCGACCAGGCCTGCGATCGCCGGGCCGATGACTCCCGGCAGCACCCACGCCGTCGAAAGCGTGGCGAACATCGGCGCCCGCAGCACGTCGGGCAGGCTGCGCGCGATGGCCACGTAGGCGATTGGCGGAATCGAGCCGGCGCCAACGCCCTGGATGAACCTGGCACCGACGAGGACCCCCATGGACGGCGTCAGCCCACCCACGATCAGGCCCACCCCGAACAGCACGAGCCCCACGACGAACGGACGGGCCAGCCCCCGTCGATCGATGATCCCGCCGACGACAACGATGCCGATGAGCGAACCGAGAAAGAAGGCCGTGAACACCCAGCCGTAGAGCTGGAGCCCGCCGAGCTCGCGAGCGACGATGGGCATGATCGTGGAGACCGCGAGGGCCTCGAAGGCGACGAGAGTGATGGTCAGGACAAGGCCGACCGTCAGCGCCCGCCGGGCAGGCGACCACAGGCCACCGACGCCCGAGGGGAGCGTCGCTCTCGGGTGGGCGGATCGCAGTCCGCCGACGCTTTCGGGATGCAGAAGCTCCTCGGGCGAGACCTCCGCGGCGTCGCAGGCCGCCGGCGGGTCGAGCAGCTGCGACATGACTGCAAGGGTAACTGGGGGCGCCGCCGATTCAGGCTTGCTGCCGTTTGACGACGCTTTGCGGACCGATGAGACTGAGGGCGTCTTCATCGCCTGTATCGGGTAGCTGCAAAGGGATACGTCATGGACTGGACACGATTTCGATCGGTCGCCGTCCTCGCGACGGCCGTCATGCTCGCTGCGTGCGCAGGGACCGCCTCCCCCAACCCATCGACCGGGGCTCCTGCGGGCTCATTCGTCGAAGCCAGCGCGGCGCCAGTCGCGTCTGAGAACGCCGCTGCGAGCGCCGCGGCACCCGCGGCAAGTGTCGACGTTTCGAATGCCGGCCAGGCGCTCTCGAACCTGACCTCCTACAAGGTCACCATAACGACGACGACGGGAACATCGACGACCTTCAGCGCCGAGAGCGTGGTGATCCGCAAGCCGACCCCCGCTTCGAGCTTCACGGAGACCGGCGGCACCTCGTCGTTCCGAGTTGTCACAATCGGGCCCGATATCTGGGTCGATTCCGGGACCGGGAAGTATGTCAAGAATCCGCCTGGGATGAGCGCCGCGACAGTCGCAGCGATGACGAATGCGTTCGATCCGGGGACCTTCCTCCAATCCCTGGCCAAGAGCTTCCCGATCGCCGCGGTGCCGGTCCAGGGCATCGAGCAGAAGAACGGCGTCTCGGCTGCACATCTCCACGCCGATAGTTCGACCGCACTACCGGCGGGCTCGTCACCGCTCCCGTCCGGCGCAACCGTCGACGTGTGGATCGCAACCGATGGCAACTACCTCGTCGCCCTCGAGGCCAAGGGGCTCCCTGCCGCTGCGACCCCAGGGGCCAGCGCCGCCACGGGCGCCACGTCCGACTTCACGATCCAGGTTACGAACATCAACGACGCGAGCCTGACCGTCAGCCCCCCGGCCTGATCGCATGCGACATCGCGAACAGCCTCGGCCATCGGCCGGGGCTGTTCGCTTGCATGCCACAATCACCTCCCCATGTCCTCCCCGCCGATGCCCGACGATGCGCCGTCCCCGGTCCCGCAGGCCGAACGTGCGGATCGTGCCAGCGAGCGATACGTCGAGGGTGATGCCGCGGCGCACCTCGAGGAGCTGCTGGCCGGCGAGCTGGCACCTCTCGTCGAACTCCCCGCAGATCCCTCCGCGGAAACGGTCGACGTCGAGTTGGTGGGGCCCCACCTCCGCCTGTCGGGCACGATCGGACTGGGGCGGTTCCGCCGACTCTCCGATTTCGTAAATCACCAGGAGGGCCTCATCGCCCTGCGCAATGCGACCGTGCTGCGTCGCAATGGGACCGCGACGATGGTCACCGCACCCCACATCTGGGTCAGCCCGACCGAGATCTCCCTGATCGGGCAGCCCGGCGACTTGCCGCAACTGCCGGCGCCTCGTGACTTCTACATTCCGAAGGCTGTGAAAGCCCTGATCGTCGTCACCCCCGGCCACACCCTGACCGGAGACATCTACATCACGATGGACGGCGAGATCTCGGCCTTCATCGAGTCGACGGATCCGCCGTTTATCCCGATGACCGACGTCCGAACGCGGTCGCTCGCGGACCGCCGCGTCACCGCCCGGTATTCGTTCGCCCTGGTCAATCGCCGCCATATCGTGGCCACGACCGAGCTTCAACCGGGGATGGCGGCGGGGTCGATCCTATAGGGGGCGGCGTCGCCCTCGGGTTTGGCCGAGAGGGCGGAGACGACCGCCCGGGTCAGCCCCCAGCCCTTCGGAGGGTCACGCGGAAGCCGAATCCGGACCTGGTTGCTGGCAAAGGTCAAGTCCCCGGCGCGGACGCCGGGCAGCGTCGGACCGCCGAGCAGCCCCATCGCGATCGACCGCGACAGGCCCGAACCGAATCGGATGACCAGCCAGCCCTCCTCGCGGGAGATCGATGCCACGCCGGCCGCCTCGGCGGCCAGCCGCAGCTCGGCGACGTCGACCAGGCGCAGCACCGGTGCCGGCATCGGCCCGAAACGGTCGATGACCTCCTGACGGAAGGCCGCCAGGTCGCCCGCGGACCTCGCTCGTGCCAGACGCCGGTAGAGCTCCAGCTTCTGGGCCTCGTCGGGAACGTAGTCGGTCGGGAGGTTGGCCTCAACGGGAAGATCGATGACGGCCTGGGATGGCGCACTCACCGGCTCTCGTCCTTCGTGGCGTGCCTTGCGATCCTCGACGGCTTCGGCGAGGAGCCGCGAGTACAGATCGAAGCCGACCGCCGCCATGTGGCCCGACTGCTCGCCGCCGAGGATGTTGCCCGCTCCCCGGATCTCGAGGTCGGACAGCGCGATCTGGAACCCCGCGCCCAGTTCCGAGGCATTGAAGATCGCCTGGAGACGCTTGCGCGCCTCGTCCGAGAGCCGCTCGCGACGTCGATAGAGGAGATAGGCATATGCGCGCCGCGAAGATCGCCCGACGCGGCCGCGGAGCTGGTACAGCTGGGCAAGACCCAGCGTGTCGGCGCGGTCGATGACGATCGTGTTGGCGTTCGGAATATCGAGGCCCGATTCGATGATCGTCGTGCACACGAGGACGTCGGCGTCGCCCCTGGCGAAGGTCAGCATCACGTTCTCGAGGGTGCCCTCGGGCATCTGGCCGTGGCCGACGACGATCCGCACGTCCGGCAACATGCGGCGCAGCTGGTCCGCCTGCGCCTCGATCGTATCGACCCGGTTGTGGACGAAGAAGACCTGGCCGCCGCGATCAAGCTCACGGAGGATCGCATCGCGCACGAGCCCCGCCGATGCCTCGGCGACTCGGGTCTGGATCGGCAACCGATCCTCGGGTGGCGTCTCGATGACCGACAGGTCGCGGATCCCGGCGAGCGCCAGGTTGAGCGTCCGCGGGATCGGGGTGGCCGAGAGCGTCAGCACGTCGACCTCCCGTCGGAGCCGCTTGAGTCGCTCCTTGGCCGCGACGCCGAAGCGCTGCTCTTCGTCAACGACCAGCAGCCCGAGGTCGCGAAAGCGGACGTCCTTCGAGAGAAGGCGATGCGTGCCGATCACGAGATCGGTTGAGCCGTCGGCGAGGCCGGCCAGCGTCCGTCCCTGCTCGGGCGCGGGTACGAACCGGGACAGGATCCCGACCTTGACCGGAAATGGCGCGAAGCGCGAGCGAAAGGTCTCGTGGTGCTGGGCGGCCAGCACGGTCGTCGGAACGAGAACCGCGACCTGCTTGCCGTCCTGAATCGCCTTGAAGGCGGCTCGCAGGGCGACCTCCGTCTTGCCGTAGCCGACGTCTCCGACGACGAGCCGGTCCATCGGGCGGCCGAGCTCCATGTCGATCTTGACCTCCGCGGTGGCTCGGAGCTGGTCGACGGTCTCCTCGTACGGGAAGGAGGCTTCCAATTCCGACTGCCAGGGCGAGTCGGGCGGGAACGCGTGGCCTTCGGCGTCGGCCCGCGCCGCGTACAGCGCCAGCAACTCCTCGGCGAGGTCGCCGACCGCTTTCTGGACGCGTTGCTTCGTCCGCAGCCACTCGGTCCCGCCTAGGCGCGACAGCGCCGGCCGCTCGGCGCCGGCGTAGCGCGTGACCCGACCGATCTGTTCGACCGGCACGAAGATCCGGTCGCCGCCCGCGAACGACAGTTCGAGGTAGTCGCGATCCTCCCCGGCGCCCCCGCGGCGGATCATCTGTTCGTAGCGGGCCACTCCGTGATCGATGTGGACCACGAGGTCGCCCGGCGTGAGCCGTTCCAGGATGTCGCGCGGTACGACGCGCCGGAGCGCCTTCGGACGTCGGACCCGGACGCTCCCGAACAGCTCCCGGTCAGTGACGAAGACGAGGCCGTCGGGACCGCCTTCGAAGCCGCCGTTGAGGCTCCGTTCGACGAGGGCGATCGCACCCGGCGGGGGTGCTTCCGAGACGCGACTGACGATCGCGGCGGGATGGCCGGCCTCTCCGAGGATCTCGGAGAGTCGAGGCGCCTGATCCGAAGCGAGCACGATCCTGGCACCGTCGGCCGCCCACGATTCGACGGCGTCGGCCAGCAGCGAGGCGCGGCCGAGCCCAACCGGCGGCTCGCGCCAGCCGAACAGGTCGCCAGAGGAGAGTCCCCCACCGGCGATGGCGCGCGGCGCATCCGATTCCCAGGTGAGCTCGAGCGTGCGGCCTCCGACCAACCGGCGTTTCCAGTCACGCGGACCGAGGTACGTTGCGGGCCATGCCTTCGGGAGGTCGCCGGCTTCGACCAGCTCGGCCCGCCGTTCATCGGCCTGGCGCCACAGGAACTGGCCGGCGTCGGCGACGTCGCCCGGTTCGTCGAGGATCACCAGCGTTCCGGGATCGATGTGATCCAGGCCGGTGGCCGGGGCAAGGATCGGTGCCCAGATCTCCGCGGCGTCGCCGATGGCCACGGCCCGGGCACCCTCGGTTCCTGCTTCGAACCTGGCCAGGTCCTCGGCGAGCCGCGTCGGCAGCGTCCCGGCGAGGCGGCCCAGGGCCATGCGGATCGCGCCGATTCCCTCGCCGGGGAGGAGGAACTCCGACGCGGGCAACAAGACCACGTGCGCGAGCTCGGCCACGGTCCGTTGATCGGTCGGATCGAACGCGCGGAGCGACTCGATCTCGTCGCCGAAGAACTCGATCCGGGCAGGCAATTCGCCGGAGGGCGGAAAGACATCGACGAGCCCCCCACGCCGAGCGAACTCGCCCCGACCAGCGACCTCAGTGACGGGGACGTAGCCAAGGGACAGCAGATCTCGCAGGAGGCGATCCTGACTCAGACGCGCATTGCGGACGAGGGTTCTGGGTTCACCGGGAAGGTCTTCGGGCCGGATCGTGTGCTGGAGGAGCGCCTGGACGCTGGCGACGAGGACGCGCGTCGAACCGCCCCGCCATGCGGCGAGGGCCGCGACACGGGCAGCGGTCTCGTCCGCGACAAGCTCGCTGCGCTCGTAGGCCAGGGCCGAACGCGGCTCGAGTACGGCGACGGCGCCGGCGTCGCCGAGCCAGGCTCCGAGCTCCTCGGCGACGCGGTCGCCGATCTCTGCATCGCGGCCGATCCAGACGAGGCGTTCCCCGGTCGCAGCCAGGGCGAGGGCAGCAGCCAGAAATGACTTGGCCCCGTGCGGGACGGCCACGAGGCCAGCGTGGCGACCGGTGGGCTTCGGTGGATCACCGGGACGGCCCAGCCTCTCGCGGAGGCTCTCGAACGAGCCCGTCTCCGCCAGCAACGGCGGCAGGACCGAGAGGTCGGGAAGCCGTCGACCGGCACCTCGCGTCGGGCCAAGCGCGGCCCCGGGCCGAGGCGCAGCGACCGCCAGAGGCGCGGCGGACGCCGGGACCGCCTGGGTCGCCGCGGGAGCAGCGACGCGCCTTCCGTGCTCCTCTGCGATCTGTTCGGCGAGCCGACGCTGGCGGGTGCGCCGGCCGCGCATCGGGGGCTGGGTCACCGCAGCCTCACTCGGGAGCTCCGGCCGGCCGAACGCGCCGCCAGCCGGTACGTGTGCGGCGGATGCCTTCGGCATCGGGGGGTCCGTCGATGGCCCCGGCCGGCGCCACACGGTCCGCGTCGGCCGGTCGAAGCTCGAACTTGTTGAACTGGTTGGCGGCCTTGCTCGTCCCGTCTCGTGCCCACCGCTCCACGGCATCGGCGGCCGCATCCAGGAGCTCGTCGAGACGCTGGCGCTCCTCGGGAGCGAAGGTGCTCAGGACGTGATCGATGGCGTCGCGACCTGGCTCCCCGATCCCGATCCGCAGCCGGCTGAACGCCTCGGTGGATAGCTCGTCGATGATCGACGCCAGCCCATTGTGGCCGCCCGCCCCCCCGCCTTCGCGGAATCGCAACTTTCCGAACGGCAAGGCGAAGTCGTCGGCCACGACGAGCAGGTCTCCGAGGGGTACGTGCTCTCGCGCCAAGACCTTGCGGACCGCGATCCCCGAATCGTTCATCCAGGTGAGCGGTTTGACGAGGGTCAGATCCAGGCCCCTGAATCGTCCGCCGGCGATCGCTGACGCATCGCGGGTTCGGCCGCGACCTGACCACCCGGCACGATCGGCCAGGCGGTCCACGACCATCCAGCCGATGTTGTGGCGGGTCTTCGCATATTGGTCGCCGGGATTGCCCAGGCCGACGACGATCTTCACCGTTCGCTGCTCTTCACGGATCTGCTCGCATTCGCGCACGCTGAAATGGGCCCGATCCCGTCCGGGAGGGGCCGAAGCTTGATGGTACCGCGCCGCGGGAGTTCTCTCCGTCGGCGGACTTGACGTGCCGCCGACCCTATGACGGGGCGGGGAAGGCGTCCTCTGGCGCGACGATTGTTCGAAAACGTTCCGCTTTCGAACAGAGCCGGCGCAGAAGGCCGCAGCGCCGGAAGCGGCGAGCCCGGCGCCGGGAGGGGCCGGCCGTGCCAGCAAGGCGGCGGCGCCGGGAGGGATGGCGTCCGGCTGGGTGGGAATTGTCCGAAACCGTTACACTTTCGAACAATATTGCCGCAGAGGATCGCCGGCGCCGCGAGGCGGCGAAGGCTTGGCGGCGCCCGCTTGGCGGCGCCTGGGAGGCTTCGTCGTGCAAACCATCTTTGGGCTCCTCGATCGGTCGGCGAACATGCTCGCCCAGGCCCTGGAGGCTCGACTCGTCGAAACCGGGCTCACCGCGCAGGAGGCACTGGTGTTGCGCGTGGTGAGCGAGAACACGGACGTCGACATTGCGCGCCTTCGTGCCGCGGTCGGGCTGCGCAGGTCGACCACATCGAGCCTGCTGGCTCGGCTCGAGGGGCGCGGGTATGTGGTGCGGAAGCCCGGGGGACCCGACGCGCGCTTCCGCGTCGTGGAGCCCACGCGGGTGGGCGCGCAACTCGCACGGATCGCCTGGGCGGTCCAGCAGGAACTCGAAGAAGAACTCGGCGGATCGGTCGGTCCCGCGGAAGTCGCCGCGCTCGAGAAGATCTCGAGCGCGATCCTACGGCTACCTCCTGTCGAGATCGACCCTCGCGACGGGCTACCGATCTCGACTGCGTGAAGCGCCGGGGCCACGCAGCCTGGAGGATCCATCACCCAGGAGCTGCCCTTCGAGCGAGCGCATGGCCGCCTCGTCATCCGGGGTGGCGTGATCCCAGCCGCAAAGATGAAGCGCGCCGTGGGTCACGAGGAGGAGCATCTCATCGGCCGCGGACCAGCGGACGTTGCCCGTGTGGCCGCCCCGTCCCGAGCGCGCCTGGGCGATCGCGCGCTCAACCGACACGGCGATGTCGCCGAGGTTCACCCGGACCTGCGGCGGGAGGACGAAGTCGAGTGCTGGTCCGCTCGCGGGCGCCGTGCGCGACCTCGTCGCGCGCGACCCCGGGAATCGCTCCGGCGGCAGCAGCGGGAATGACAGCACGTCCGTCGGGCCTGCGTGGCCCATGAGGTCGGAGTTCAGCGAGGCCAGCTCACGGTCATCGGACAGCGTGAGGCCGACGGACGCGGGACGGGGTGCCCCGGCTGCCTCGAGGGCGGCCGCGATCGACCGAGCAAGGGAGAGGCGCGTAGTAGGCAGGATGCCGGCGACGGCGGGATTGACCGATACGTCGATCCGCCACGGCCGGAGGTAGATCGGCCGCGGCCGCGCGCCCTCGGCGGCCTCGGCGGCCTCGCGGGCAGGCGTCACTCGCGCCGCGTCGAACCCCCGCCGGCTCCGCCGGCCGCGCGCCGCGACTCGATCTCGACCACCTTGTTCTGCGGGTACGGAATCCTCGTGTGGTACATGCCAAGGAGTTGGGCCACGAATGCCTCGCGGGTCCGCTCGATGTCGCGGAGCGTCAGGTCGCATTCGTCGAACTGGCCGTCCTCGAGGCGCTCCGAGATGATGCGGCTGACCATCGCTCGAATCGACGCCTCATCCCGTGACGAGAGCGATCGGACCGAGGCCTCGACGCTGTCGGCCAGCATGATCAGGGCGGCCTCCTTCGTCTGGGGCTTGGGACCGACGTGACGGAACCGCCGGATGTCGATCGCGTCGGCCGCCTGGCGGCCCTCGGGCGTACTCAACCCCCCATATGGGGCCGCGGCAAGCCCGCGCGCGCGCGCGTGGAAGTAGCTGATGACCGCGGTCCCGTGGTGCTGCGGGATGAATGCGATCAGGGTCTTCGGCAGCTTGCTCTTGTAGGCCAGGTCGATGCCGTCGGCGACGTGCTGCTTGAGGATCTGCGCCGAGACCTCGGGCGTGAGCTCGTCGTGAATATTTTCGCCCCCCGCCTGGTTCTCGATGAATGCCAGAGGATTGGCGAGCTTGCCGATGTCGTGGTAGTAGGCGGCCACGCGCGTCACGAGCGGGTCCGCGCCGATTGCCTCCGCAGCTCGCTCGGCGAGATTGCCCACCATGATCGAGTGGTGGTAGGTCCCGGGCGTCTCGACGAGGAGCCGCCGCAGGAGCGGCTGCGACGGATTCGCGAGCTCCAGCAGCTGGAAGACCGTGAGGATCCCGAAGAGGTTCCCGAGGACCGCAAAGCTGCCCACCGCCGCCACGGCCGAGCCGCCGGCGCTGAGGGCGGAGGCGGCCCACAGCTGCACGATTCCGGTGAGATCGCGCTCGCCCAACAGCGAGAAGGTCGAGACCACGAGTGCATCGACGATGAACACGACCAGCCCGGCCTGGAGGAACGTCTGGAGACGGTCGCCTCGGCGGACGGCCACGGCCCCGGCGACGCAACCCAAGAACACGTAGGACATCAGCTCGACCGAATTGCCGTTTACCGCGCCGGCAATGATGGCCAGGATACCCGCGAGGACCACCGCGATCTCAACGTCCAACAGGATCGTCACGAGCATGCCGATCGCGGCCAGCGGCAGGATGAACGGAAGTGCCAGGCGGGCCGCAGTCACCTTGAGGGCGACCGTCGCGAGAACGAGCAGCAGGCCGACGAGGAACATCACGTTGTTTCGGTGCCAGAAATCGCGCCGGAACCGCCAGATCCAGGCGAGCAGCGTGCCAACCAGCAGCGACGAGAGGAGGAACCAGCCGCCGAGACGAGCGAAGTCAGGACGCGCCTCGGTCAGGCCGAAGGCCTGGACCTTCTCCAGATCGGTGTTCGAAAGTTTCGAACCGCCGCGCACGATGACCTCGCCCTGCAGGATCTGCTCGGTCACCGGCGCGACGAGCGCCGCCTGCCGGTCACGCTCCTGATCGGTGAGGGTCGCGCTGTACGAGCTGTTGGGGACGATCAGCGGTGCGATCAGTGCAGCGGCCAGGGTTCGCTCGTCGTCGCTCAGGCCGCCCGCCATCCGCCCGGCCAGGCTGGCCCTGGTCGTGGCCACGTCCGAGTCACGCAACTCGGCCCGCTCGGCGGCGTCGAGGATCCGGGCCGCCTCGTCGCGAAGCACCGGCCACCGTGCAGGCGAGAGTGCCTCGAGGATGGTCCGTTCCGAACTTGACAGCGTCGGCACGGCCTCGGCCAGGATCGCCTTGCGCTGCTCCTTGGTCGTCGTCGCTTCGAAGGCCGTTTCGAGCGGCGCGACCTGCGCCCCGAGCGCCGCCGCCTGGGCGCCGGCGACGATGATGCCGTTCTCGGCCGTGTAGTCGTATTGGGGCGCGACGGCAGCGCGGGCCTTCGTGCGCGCCTGTTCGGTCAGGATCGTGCTGCTGAAGGTCAGCGCCCGAGGCGCGCGAATGTCACTCGGGACCAGCTGGCCGACCTGCACAGTGACCCGCGCCGGAAGGATGTCGGCACCGAGGATCGCCGTCAGCGCGATCACGAGGACCGCGGCCGCGCTGACCAGGCGGATTGCGTCTCGACGGGTGAACGAGATCGCGTCGCCGGTTCGCTGTGCAAGCATCTCGTCAGCCTTCGGCCAGGGCAGTGGCGACAAGCTCGCTGACATGTCGCCCGTCGGCCCGACCCCGCGTCTTTGGCGAAAGCCAGCCCATCACCTTGCCGAGATCGCGCCGGGACGTCGCACCGGTCGCAGCGATTGCTTCGCGGACGAGGTCGGCGACCTCGTCCTCCGACAACCCTTCGGGCAGGTATCCCTGGAGGATCGCGATTTCGGCTTCCTCTTTCGACGCGAGGTCGTCCCGTCCGCCTGAACGGAACGCGTCGACCGACTCACGACGTGTCTTGACCTCGCGGGCGACGACCGCGGTGACCTCGTCGTCGGCGTACGTTCGCCGGTCGCGCTTCTCGCCGTTGTAGATGGCATTGGCGGCCATCCGGAGCACGTCTCGACGCAGCACGTCACCGGACCGCATGGCGGCCGTGATGTCGGTCTGGATCCGCTCTCGAAGGGACACCGGAGATGGCTCCTCGGGCACCGCGCCCGTGGGGATCAGCCCTGCGGCGTGCGGGCGTTCTTCTTGCGCTTGGCTTCCTTGCGCTTCCGCTTCACGCTGGGCTTCTCGTAGTGCTCGCGGCGGCGAGCCTCGGCGAGGATCCCCGACTGCTGAATCTTCTTGTTGAAGCGGCGCAGTGCGCTCTCGAACGTCTCGTTTTCACCAACTCGGACTTCTGCCAATCCCCGTTCACCTCCTCACGGCCTCGATTGATCGAAGAATGGGCCGCGGCCGACCGGCCCTTATGCTCCTAGACGGCCCGATATGGGCCGCCCGCTCGTTGAGCCGCCGGAGCATAGCCGAGGGGTTCGGACGGGTCAATCGCTCGGAGTTCCTTCGATGGAGGTCCCATCGTTCCCGGCCTGAGCTGTCCCGAGCGGGCTCTCGCGGACGGGCCACCGGGGATTTGGCAACACGGCCGGCAGGAGGACGAACGCGAACGCGAGATTCCGGATCAGCTCCTTCGGGTAGAGCAGCTGATACCACGTCAGAAAGCACATGAGGGCCGCGATAGGAAGGTAAACCGCGTCGATGGGAGACCGGAACCTGGTCGCCCGGATCAGACCGAGAATGATCGCCGCGAGCAATACGACCTGGATGGGAAGCGTGCCTTCGCCGATCTGCATCTCGAAAAAGCCCCGTGTCGCCATGTCGGCCGCTATGAGCATCGTCCCGACCCAGCCCGCGAAAGGAACCGGCAGCGCGAGGGTGCCCTCCGCGAACGGCCAGACCCCGAATTGGCCGTGCACGTACACCGCCCATAAGGCGTAGAACGCCGGCCCCGGCACCAGGCCCAGAAGCCGCCGAATGAAGGTCGCGCGGGATCCTCCGCGGATCGCTGCGACCGCCTCCCAGAGTGCCAGTCCAACCGGAACCAGGAGCAGCGGCTCCTTCGCAAAGCAGAGCGGGATGAGGAGGAGGGTCATCATCTGGCGCCGCTCACTGAGCCACGCCCAGAGTGTCACGGCCAGGAGTGCAGCGCCGAACGCCTCGCTGGTGTCGTTCGCCGCGGCGAAGATCAGGCCCGGGTTGAGGGCGATGACGAGCCCACCCCAGCCGGACCAGCCGAATCGTCGAGATCCGACTGGCGAAAACCCCTGCGACGAACATCGGATGTAGTACTAATCTCCCATGCATTTCCGGGGCCTTAGCGCCGGTCGCCCTCGGAGGCGGATTCACTCACGGTTGGGGTCCGCAGTTGAGCGGCCACAGGCGGGGCAGGCGCTCGTCGCCTTCTCCCTGGCGTTCGTCGCGATCGTCGCGATGGGTGGACTGCTGATCGACAGCGGGCGCGCGTGGGGTGAGCGCCGCGAGGCCCAGACCGCGGCCGATACGGCCGCATTGGCGGCGGTAAAAGCCTATTCAGCCTTGCCCGCCGGAACCGGCACCTCGACCCGAAAGGCGGCGGCCATCACCGCGGGCCAATCGATGTCCGGGAAAAATGGCTTCCACACAGGCAGTGTGAGTTGCCCCGGCGGCGCATTGGAGCAAGCAGTCGTCGTGAACAACCCACCATCGACGGGCAACCACGCAGGCGACCCGCTCTATGTTGAAGTCGTCTCGACGCGGGCCATGAGCACCACGCTCTCGGCCATCATGGGCCAGACGTGCTGGCTCGTGTCCGCCAGGGCGGTTGCGGGAATTGTCCAGGAAGTACAGCAAGCCCCCGGTCAACCCTTCCCCGCAATTCTGGCTACCTATGGGCCGTATCCCTGCAGTAAGGGCGCGTACATGAACTCGGGCAGTGCCTTCGAGGTGATTGGCAACGTCGTGTCCGACAGCGGTGTTACTGACACGGGCGGCGGCGGCGGCATGACGGTCACCGGAACCGTTTCCTACGTCGCAAACGGACCGAATACCTGCGGGTCGCAGACGAGCAGCCCGGGCCCTGCCTCGTGCCATTCCACGCCGCCATGCGGCTGGACGGGCACAGCGACAACCACCACGACGCCGTACCCCGTTACCTACACCGTGAATACCAGCGCTTCCCCGTGGACCATCACGAACGTCACAACGGGCGCATCGTCGCATTGCACGTATCAGTTTTCCGGAGGTACAAACTTCCCGACTGGGCCGTGGTGGCAGGACGCGACGACGCTCAAGGACGGGATCTACTGCGGCACCGGACCGATGGGACTCTCGAAGAACGGGGCGACCGGGAACGTGACCATCGTCGCGACGACGGGCAAGGTCTCCGGACCGGGGAACGCGAACCTCCATGCCTATTGGGACCATCTGTTCGTATGGGCAGGTTGGAACAAGTCGCCGAGCACGCTTACGGTTGACTATTCCGGCGGCGGAAGCAAGTTCACGGGGATCATCTACGCGCCGTTTGGCCTCGTTCAGATCTCGGGCGGTTCCAACGCTCAGAATGCCGGTACGCTCTGGGGCGCGGAGGTCGCTACGAGTGGGTCGAACTGGGCACTCGATGCGACCGGGATTGGGTCAACGGGGGCCCCGTCCGTGACCACCTACCGACCTGGGTCGCTCGTTGAGTGAGCGCGCTGCCCCCCAGCCCTCGTCCCACCGCTTCCGATACCGAGGCGCAGGACAGGCCCTCGTTGAGTTCGCGCTGATCCTTCCGATCCTGATCCTGGTGACGGTCGGCGTGGTCGACCTTGCGCGGATCTCGACAACCTGGGTGTCCCTGATCAACGGCGTCCGCGAAGGTGCGCTCTATGCATCGATCGATCCGAAAGAGACGTATTGGTGTATGAACCCAGCGACCGCCCCAGCCGGCTCGATCGCCTGCCCCGCGGGCGCCACGACCGCCACGGCGAGCAGCGTCACAGATTGCGCCTATGTGACAGGTGATCCGGTCGGCAACTGGTGTCCGGACCCGAGCAACGTTGCCTATCGCATCAAGGAGGAAGCGAGCGGACTCCAGGGATCGCGGGTTACGCTCTTTGCCCCGATCTGCGCCACAGGCGATGACGCCGTGCCCGCAGACGCGGTCGTTGCGTGCAGCGACAGCAGCGCCGCCAGCGTCACGATCACAGCCTCCTACTCGATGGACATGATCACACCGGTGATCGGCAACCTCCTCGGGCATCCGTTTCGGATGACTGCTTCCGCCACGGCAGCCATCTTCAGATGAACCGATGGCCTCGTGCTCGTCGGGACGAGCGTGGCTATCGTCGTCGCGGCGGCTCCAGCGGCCAGAGCCTCGTGGAGATGGCCCTGATCCTCCCTGTCTTTCTGACGCTCTTGCTGTTCCTCTTTGACTTCGGGCGCGTTGTTTACGCTCAGAACACGATCACCAACGATGCGCGGGAAGCTGTGAGAACGGCCGTCGTGAATGCGGACTACAGCCTGGCGAAATACGGCGACATCCGTGCTTCGGCCAGGAAGATGTCGCCCCTCGTTTCCTGGTCGGACGCGAACATTACCGGCGCGCCTGGCGTGACCTGCGCAACGGTCACCGACAGTCCGAGCGCCACGTGTTTCTATCTCGATATCGCGCCTGGTGGTGGCAAGCCCTCCGCCGGAAGTCGGGTCGAAGTGAACATCGCCGTCTCGGTGAACCTGATCACGCCGCTCATTTCATCAATCCTGGGTGGATCGATTTCCGTGACCGCGAAGTCTGTCGGCTTTGTCCAATGCTCCGCGTGTTAGGCGTCGGCCGTCGCGAATTCAGGCTCTGACCGGCAGATGCGCCAGCCGGAACCTCACGCGGTCTACCGTATTCGTGTGTGGCGTCGGCCTGCAACAATCGCGCGAGTGCGGCGTCGTACGCTGCGCCAATGCAAACGGTTCTCGACCTCTTCGATGACGCCGTGGAGCGTTACGACGACCGGCCGGCCGTCAGCCTGCGGCACGACGACGCGTCGACCACGACCTGGTCCTATCGGGAACTCCAGCGGCGCAGCAGGATCGCCGCGTGGCGCCTTGGCGCGGCCGGTCTCAAGCCGGGCGATCGGGTCCTGACCTGGTCGCCGTCGACGCCTGAGCTGCCCGCGGCGTATTTCGGTGCGATGCGAGCACGGCTGGTTTACGTGCCCCTCGACCTGCGGATGGCGCCCGACGCGATCGAGCGCATCGCGAAGGCCAGCGGGGCGAAGCGACTCATCCTGGGGACCGGCCGCGACGCCCCCGATCCGCGCGAGGCAGGGTTGGAGAGCTTCCCGACGATCCTCGTCGATGCCCTCTCCGCCGACCCCGATGCGTCATTCCCGGCCGACTGGGAAGCCCAGGTGAAGGCTTGGCCGGCACCGGCGCCCGGAGACGTCTTCGACCTGATCTACACCTCGGGCACCACCGGCGCCCCAAAGGGCGTGATGCTCGCCCTCGAGAACGTCGTGGCATCGGTCGAGACCTTCCATCGCATCGTGCCGCGGCGCGAGCACCGCCTTGTCAGCCTCCTGCCACTCTCGCACCTGCTCGAGCAGTCGGTCGGACTCTTCTACGCGCTATCCGTCGGCGCCGACATCCTGTACGTCCGCAGCCGCAATCCGCGGGTCGTCTTCGATGCCATCAAGTCCCATCGAACGACATCGATGATCGTGGTCCCCCAAGTGCTCGATCTCTTCTGGAGCGCCGTAGAGCGGGAGGTCGACCGCGCCGGCCGCCGAGCCTCTTTCGACCGGCTGCGCTCGATCGCCCGTCACCTGCCGTTCGGGGTTCGACGTTGGCTGTTTCGGCGGGTCCACGCCGGCTTTGGGGGCGGTCTTCGGCTCTTCATCTCCTCGGGTGCCTTCCTGCCGCCGGCGCTCCAGCAGGCCTGGGAGGATCTCGGCGTCACCGTTCTCCAGGGCTACGGTTCGACCGAAACGGGTTCGGGAACGTGCACGACGCTGGAGGATCACGGCCTCGGGACGGTGGGCCGGCCACCGTGGCCCGTCGAGCTGCGCCTGGCCGACGACGGGGAGGTGCTCTTCCGCGGCCCGACACTGTTCAGGGGCTACTGGAACGATCCGGCCGCGACCGCCGCCGCCATCGACCCCGAGGGCTGGTACCACGCCGGCGATATCGGCCGCCTCGACACCGAGGGACGCCTGATCCTGATGGGCCGCAAGAAGGACATCATCGTCCTGCCCAACGGCTTCAATGTCTATCCCGAGGACATCGAGAACGCACTCCGGATCGCTGGCATCCGTGATTCGGTCGTCCTCGAAACGCGACCCGGCCGGATCGAGGCGATCGTCCTTGCGCCTCGTGGCACGGTCGGCGCAACCGAGATCGTGGCGACCGACGGGGCCGCGGCGACCGACAGGATCCGCGAAGGCGTGGGGGCCATGATCAAGGCCGCCAACGCCGGACTGGGACCCCAGCAGCGCGTCGCCGGCTGGCGGGTATGGCCCGACGAGGACTTTCCCCGGACGCACACCTTGAAGGTCAAGCGCGACCAGGTACGCGCCTGGGCCGCCGTCGACCAGCCGCTGCCGACGCACCAGGGAGCGTAGGCGGCCGATCAACTCGGGACGATCGCGGGCGTACCGATCGTTTCGAGGACCGCCTGGATGCCGGATTCCGATGGATCGGCCGCTGCCGGCAGCCAGTGGAAATAGATGACATTCGTCCCGACGATCCGGATGACCTGCATCGTTCCCAGCGCACTCTGGACCCGGACAGGGCCGGTCGCCAGGAAGTCGGCCTGAGCACGCGCTGCTGACGTGGCCGCCGCCGTGTCTGCAAAGGCATAGATCGAGACGAATCCGCCGGTTGGATCGGCGGGCAACTGGACCTGGAAGACGGCCCGGGGAGCGGCAGCAAATGGCGCCGCCTCGGCCGGCCGGTAGGGAACGTTGGCGTCGGCGAGAAGCAGGCCGCGTGCGGCCAGTCCGGTGGCGAGACGAGTCCGGAGCTCCTGGACCGCCGGGTCGCTGGCGAGGACCGGCCCGGCAGATGCCGGCGGATACGTGACGTTCATGGCGGGGCTGGCGCCCCGTCCGGCGGGCCCGCAGCCCGCCGTCGCGAGCGTCACGAAGAGCAGCGCGATGATGCGCGCCGCCCGAGAACGAAGGCCGGGCCTCGCCCTGTTCCCCGGCCTCAACCCGGCGGCCAGCTGAACGCTCGACCGCCCATCAAATGAAGGTGGAGGTGGTCCACGGTCTGGCCGCCCCAGCGGCCGACGTTCGAGACGATTCGGTAACCGTTGCGGGTGATGCCCTCGTTGCGGGCAATTTGCGCAGCCACCAGGACGAGATGGCCCGCCAGCGATTCGTCGCCAGGCTCGAGGGCGTCGACGGAGGCGATGTGTCGTTTCGGGACGATCAGGGTGTGCGTCGGCGCGCGCGGAGCGATGTCGCGGAAGGCAAGGACGGTTTCATCGTCATACACGCGATCCGCAGGGATCTCGCCGGACACGATCCGGCAGAACAGGCAGTCAGCCGCCACGGGTCGCTCCGGCCAGCGTCACGACGTCGCCGATCAGACGGTCTGTCTTGTCGGGATCGATGCCGGTGAGGCGGACGCGCCCGATCGCGTTCTCGAGCGACGTGCCGTAAGGCGCGCCGTCGGGCGCTTCTGCCGCCACAAGGACGTGATCCTCGGCATGGCCGATCCACCGTCCATCGGGGAGCTCCGACTCGAAGAGGACAGCCGCTTCCGCGCCCAGATGGCGGGCGGCGAACCTCGCCCGCGCTTGTGCGGAGACCGCCAGGAGTTCCCCGGCGCGCCGCTTGCGCACGTCCTCGGGCACACGACCGGCCATCCGGGTCGCCGCGGTGCCCGGCCGCTCCGAGTACCGGAACACATGGATACCGGCGAAATCCATCGAGCGGATGAACGCGATCGACCGCTGCCACGCGTCCTCGCCCTCGGTCGGGAACCCGACGATCACGTCCGCATGGATCGCGACCCCCGGGACTGCAACACGGATCTTCTCGACGATGCGGGCGTAGCCGGCCGCGTCGTAGCGACGGCCCATCCTCCGAAGCACCGCGTCATTGCCCGATTGGAGCGGGAGATGGAAGTGCGGGAGGCATCGGCCGCCCGATCCGACCCAGGTCGCCAACAGATCGTCGTCGACGTGCTGCGGCTCGATCGACGAAAGGCGGATCCGTTCGACACCGGTCTCGTCGAGAATGCGCCGCACCAGTCCGGCCAGAGTCAGCGCGGAACGTCTGTGAGCCCCACGCGGGCCGCGCTCCGACCAACCGCCGTCGTACGTACCGATATTGATCCCGGTCAGGACGACTTCCCGATGCCCGGCGCGCAACGCTCGCCGGATATCGGCGAGGATCTCGTCGGAGGCGAGAGAACGCTCCGGCCCGCGCGCCGCCGGGATGACGCAGTAGGTGCAGAAGAACGAGCAGCCGTCCTGGACCTTGATGAAAGCGCGCGTCCGCTCGGCGATGCCACGGTCGTCGGCCGCGCTCTCGAGCTCCACGCCCGACAACGTCGGCATCGGCGAGGCCAGGGCGCCTGATCGAGTCGCGTCGATTGCCAGTCCGTCCTCCCCCGCCGGACCGAGTCCCCGGACGAGGTCGTCCAGGAGGCGATCCTTGGAGCGGTTGTCGATCAGGGTTGCGGCGGGGTCGACCCTCGCAAACGTGGCCGGATCCATCTGGACCGAGCACCCGGTGGCGAAAATCCGGGCGGCGGGGTTCAGCGCGCGGGCGCGACGGATAGCCTGGCGCGACTTGCGGTCCGCCTCGGCGGTCACGGTACAGGTGTTGATCACGTACAGGTCGGCCTTCGCGCGATCGTCGACGAGCTGCAGGCCGCGCTCGCGAAGCAGCCGCGCCGCTGCGCCCATTTCGGACGCGTTGACCTTGCAGCCGAGGTTGGTGATCGCGGCCGAAGGCGGTGCCTGAGTGGTGAAGGGCATCGCTCAGGATTGTAGGCGAGGGCATCCTTTGCGACCGAAGTCACCGCCAGGGGTCGCCGCGTCCGCCGGAGTCCCCGCGCCCGCCAGGGGCGCCGCCGCCATTGCTCGCCCTCCCGTCAGATTGTTCGAAAGTGTAACGATATCGAACAAACCTGCGGCAGGGCGGGACTGTGGACGCGGCCGTGAACCGGTCGACCGGCGTTCGCATCGGGCCGGGGGGATGGCCGGCGCCTCGCCGCCAAGGTCGCCGGCTCAGCCCCTGGGCGACGCCTCCAGGGCGGCCCAGTCGCCTTCGTCGCTTCGCCGATCGATCCCCAGGCCCGCCGCCTCAAAGGCTGCACGGACCGCCGGTTCGCGGTCCATGAAGATGCCGGATGCGATGAGCGTCCCGGAGGACCGGAGCTCCGCGGCGAGTGCGGGAGCCAGCTCGATCAGGAGTGCGGCGATGAGGTTCGCCAGGATCAGGTCGAACGTTGGCCCCCCGGTCGGCAGGGTGCCGCGGCGCACCCGAACGCGGCGGAGGAGCCGGTTGCGGCGGACGTTCGCGGCCGCGGACTCAACCGCGATCGGATCGGTATCGAGACCGAGAACGCGGCCTGCGCCCAGCCGCGCTGCCGCGATCGCAAGAATCCCCGAGCCACAGCCAAGGTCGAGAACAGAACCGCCTTCACGCAACCGTCCTCGATCGGCCGAATCCTCCAGCGCTGCGAGGCACAGCCGCGTCGTCGGGTGAAGCCCCGTCCCAAAGGCCATTCCGGGGTCAAGCGCCAGGGCGATCTCGTCGGGAGCTCGACGGTGTCGCCGCCACGTCGGCCGGATGACGATCCGTCGACCGATCCGCAGTACCGGGAAGAATCGTTTCCAGCTGCTCGCCCAATCCGCCTCATCAACAACGCGCGTCGCCAGGTCGCCGATGGGCCGCAGCCCGAATGCCTGGAGATGACCCAGCGCCTCGCGCGTCCTGGCGACCGCCGCGGCGGCCGCCTCTGGGTCCCGAGCGGGAACGTATCCACGCACGACGGCTGGACGGTCCGGGTCCACACGCGCCGAGAGGCCCTCGTCGATGAGCTCGAAGCCCGGTTCGACGCTTGTCCCGCCGGTTGCGACCCGCCCCAGGATCTCGCTCACGGCTTCGACGGCCTCGACGTCCGCGACGACCGAGATCTCCAGCCACTGGCCCGCGATTGAGGACCCGCCGGCCGTCGACGACTCGCCGGGGGCGTCAGCCAAAGAGCTTGCTCTTCAGCCCCGGCTCGCCGACCTTCTCGCCCGACGCTTCCGCGAACTCCGCGAGGAGCTCGCGTTGGCGCCGCGACAGCTTCGATGGCACGACGACGTTGACGAAGACGTGGAGGTCGCCCCGCGTCGAGGCGCGTCGAAGATGCGGCGCTCCCCGGGCCCGGAGCCTGATTTCGGTGCCGGGCTGCGTTCCGGGCTTGATCTCGACTTCTTCGTCGCCTTCGACGGTCGGGACAGTGATGCGCGCTCCAAGGGCCGCCTGGGCGATCGAGACGTCGGCTTCGAACACGAGCTCGGTGCCCTCGCGCTTGAGGCTGGGATGCGGCGCGACGTGGACCGCCACGTAGAGGCTGCCCGGCGGTCCGTTGCGCCGACCGACCTCGCCCTCGTTGGAGAGCCGGATCTGGTGGCCCTCGTCGATGCCCGGCGGAACGGAGACCCTCAAGGTTCGCTGGCGTTCCGTGCGGCCCTCGCCGTGGCACGTGGGACAGGGCGATTCGACGATCTTGCCGTCACCATTGCAGCGAGGGCAGGTCGAGACATTGACCATCTGGCCGAGCATCGTCTGCCGCACCGTTCGTACCTCGCCCCGGCCGTTGCACTGGGGGCACGTCGTCGCCGAGGTGCCCGGTGCCGCGCCCGTCCCGGTGCACGTCTCGCACCGCCCCAGCACCGGGAACTCGATCTCCTTCTCGGTGCCCTTGATCGATTCCTCGAAGGAGATCCGGAGGTCGTAGCGAAGGTCCGCGCCGGCCAGCGGCCGGCCGCGGCGGGCCCC
>DATCPH010000244.1:0-5738 GCA_036570185.1 Candidatus Limnocylindrales bacterium
GGCGGGCCTCCGTCCGCGCCGCCGCGTTTTTCGCTCACGACATCCCCTCGCTGCTGTTTTCGACGAAGCGTACCGACCGGGAGGCTCTGTCACTCAAGTGACCGGGAGGCTCTGTCACTTCCGAGCCGCATTCTTAGCGGAGCTGTCTGCCGGTCTCCGACGGGCGCCAGGAGGCGCCCCGCGGCTCTTCAATGGCTGGAATCGCGACGAACAATGCACTTTATTGATCCCACGGATATCCGGGCGGCAGAGGGCAAGTTCTGAGGCCCCCGCAGTTCGGCAAGAGTCGGACCAGCAATGCGGTTAATGATCGGGCTCGCGAATGGCCGCAGGGCAGCCGGCCGGCCGGCTGGCGAGCGGCGCATGCTAGGCCAGCGTCAGGTCGACGACTCCGTCTCCAAGGCGTCGCCTGACTTCGGCGAGCAACTCGCTGTCGTACGCGACGCCATGTCGGAGCTCCATCGGCAGCGTGGATCCGAGCGATGGACCTGGAACGTGGAGCACGACGCGGGTCGATCCCGGCCGATCCCGAAGGAGGCCCTTGAAGGCCTCCATGGCCCGGACGAGAAGGTCCGGCGAGCGGCCATCGGAGAAGCGGACGTGGAGCGTGACTCCTGGCCCGGCGCCGCTCGGAGCAGTGGCTTCACCGGCCTCGTCGACAACCCTGGCCCTGGCCTCGTCGGGAAGGGCGGGTTCGTCGTGATCGTGAGGATCGTCGTCGGTTCGCGAGCCGGGCTCGCTTCGGCCCGCCGACAGCTCGGATTCGACGTAGGTCGGTACCGGTTCTGGCGGGTCGATCGCCGGTAGCCCCGTCGAGAACGTCGCGACCGAGGCCCCCTCGCGCAGCGGAGAAACGTAGGGAGCGCCCGGGGCGGTGCCTCGGTCGGATCCTCCGACCGGCCCGCCGGCGACAGTCGCGCCGACCGGCGACGGGGCCACCGCCGACCAGCCGTTTCCGTTCCCGTTGCCGCCTGGGCCGCCCTGGGTGCGTGCATCGACCGGCGGGCGGCGGCGCAATCCTCCACCGCGATCCCCCGCCGCGACCTCGCGTGCGAAAGCCTCGGGCCCGCGCGCTGCCGCATCGTCCCAGTCGACGACGAGATCGGCCAGCAGCGACGTCTCTTCGCCTCGATGGTCCACGCGGCCGGCGACGAGCAGGATCGCGCCGCCCGTCCACGTGGGACCCGTCTGCTCGTAGAGCTTGGGGAAGACGACGATCTCCACGGAGCCCTGCAGATCCTCGACCGTGACAACGGCCATCGTCGCGCGCGCCTTGGTGACGACCGTCCGCAGGCCGGTCACGATCCCGCACACCACGACCCGCTGGCCGTCGAGCGATTCGTCGTGCAGGTCGCCGGAATAGGCCGTGACGAACGGCCCCACGCGTTCGGCGATCTCGCCCATCGGATGCTCCGACAGGTACAACCCGAGCAGCTCCTTCTCCCACCGGAGGCGCTCGCGCATCGGCACCTCCGTGGCGGCCGGCAGGGGCTTTTCGAGAGCGCCGGGATCGCCGGCGCCGAGGTCGAAGAGTGAGGTCTGGCCGGTGATTCGGTCGTGCTGGGTCGCCTGGGCGGAAGCGATCGCGTCGTCGAGCCCCGCCAGGATCTGGGCCGGGTGCCCGAAGGCGCTGAGAGCTCCGACACGGGTCAGCGACTCGAGGACTTTTCGATTGGCGAGCCGAAGGTCGATCCGGGTGCAGAAATCGGTCAGCGACCGGAACGGTTCGCCATCCGCCCGCGCCGCGATAATCGACTCGATCGCGCCCTGCCCGACATTCTTCACGGCAAGCAGGCCGAACCGGATCGCCTCGCCCTCGACCGTGAACTCGAGATGGCTGCGAGTGACATCCGGCGGGAGCACCTCGATGCCGAGCCGGCGGCACTCGGCGACGGCCGCGGCCACCTTTTCCTCGTTCGATCGGAACGCGGTCAGGACGCTGGTCATGTACTCGACCGTGTAATTCGCCTTCATGTACGCGGTCTGATAGGCGATCAGGCCGTAGCACGTCGCGTGCGCCTTGTTGAATCCATATCGCTCGAACGGCTCGAACGCCTTGAAGACCGCGTCGATGACCTGTGGCCGGACTCCGCGATCGGCCGCGCGGGTCACGAACTTTTCTTTCTGCGCCTGCAGGACTGAGCGCTTCTTCTTGCGGATCGCGTAGCCCAGGGTGTCGGCCTCCGGCCCACTGAAGCCACCGAGCGCGATCGCGGCGGACATGATGTCTTCCTGGTAGACGAAGATCCCGTAGGTCTTTTCGAGATACGGCTCGAGCAGCGGGTGGAGGTAGGTCACAGGCTCCTGACCGTGCTTGCGCCGGATGTACGCGGGAATGTTGTCCATCGGCCCGGGCCGGTAGAGGGCGACCATCGCGGCCAGGTCGAAGACGGACGTCGGCTGGAGCTCCCGGACGTAGCGCCGCATCCCGGGCGACTCCAGCTGAAAGACGCCGGTCGTCTCGCCCGACGCCAGAAGTTGGAACGTGCCGGCATCGTCGAGGGGAATCTGCTCGAGATCGATGGCGATGGCGCGGTTGGCTTTGACGAGGTCGACGGCCTGGCGGAGGATCGTCAGGTTCGAGAGACCCAGGAAATCGAATTTGAGCAGACCCAACGCCTCGATGGCATGCATCTCGTACTGGGTCATCAACCCATCCGAGTTCGTCGCCCGCTGGAGCGGCATCAGGTCGGTGAGCGGCTCGCGACTGATAACGACCCCGGCGGCATGCGTGGAGGCGTTCCGGGCGACACCTTCCAGCTGGCGGGCGAAATCGATGATCCGCTTCACGCCGGGGTCGGTGTCGACCATCTCCTTCAGGGGCGGGCTGATCTCGATTGCTTCGTCGAGGCGGATCCCGAGCTGATTCGGGACGGCTTTGGCCACTCGATCGACCTCGCCATAGCTGTGGCCCAGCACGCGCCCAACATCGCGGATGGCCGCGCGGGCGAGCATCGTGCCGAAGGTGATGATCTGGGCCACGTGGTCGGCCCCGTACTTGCGGCCGACGTAGGCGATGACCTCGTCGCGACGCGTGTCCTCGAAGTCGACATCGATATCCGGCATCGTCACTCGGTCGGGGTTGAGGAAACGCTCGAACGGCAGGTCGTACGCGATCGGGTCGACCGGCGTGATGCCGAGGGTGTAGGTGACGATCGAGCCAGGCGCGCTGCCCCGGCAGGTCGTCTGGATCCCCTGCTCCCGGGCGAACCGGATGAAGTCGGCCACGATGAGGAAATAGCCCGCGTAGCCCATCGAGAGGATCACGCCAAGCTCGTAGTCGAGCCGCTCCTGGAGTGCCGGGGTCACGGTCCCGTAGCGGCGCTCGAGGCCGCGCTGGCACTCCTTGCGAAGCCAGCTCTCGACGGTCTCGCCGTCCGGAACCGGGAAGTGCGGGATCCGAAGCTGGCCGAGCGGCAGCCGGACATCGCACATCTCCGCGATCCGCTTCGTATTGAGCAACGCGTCGCGCTGATCCGGAAACAGTGTCGCCATCTGCGCCGCGGACTTCAGGTAGAACTCCTGGGTCTCGAACTTCAGGCGGTCGGGCGTGTCGAGGTTGCTGCCGGTCCCGACACAGAGCAGGACGTCATGCGCCGGGGCCTGGCCTGGCACGACGTAGTGGGCGTCGTTCGTGACCACCAGCGGCAGGGCGGTATCTCCCGACAGCCGGAGCAGCCGCTCGTTGAGCTGGCGCTGTTCGGCCAGGCCATGGTCCTGGAGCTCGAGGAAGAAGCGGTCCTTGCCGAAGATGTCCGAGTACTCGCCGGCGAGCGTTCGGGCCAGCTCCTGGTCGTCGGTTTCGAGGGCTCGCGAGATCTCGCCGTTCAGGCACGCCGAGAGCCCGATCAGGCCCTGGCTGTGGCGGGCGAGGTGCTCGCGATCGATCCGCGGCTTGTAGTAATAGCCGTCGATGTGGGCGTCGGTGACGAGCCGGCAGAGGTTCTGATATCCGATCAGATCGGAGGCAAGCAGGATCAGGTGGAAGGGCTGGGCGTCCGCCTTGCCCTCCTTGTCGGTCATCGATCGGCGCGCGACGTACGTCTCCACGCCGATGATCGGCTTGATGCCCTTAGCATTCGCCGCCTGATGAAACGCGACCGCGCCGTAGAGGGCTCCGTGGTCGGTGATCGCGAGCGAGTCGAAGCCCTGACCGGCTGCCGAATCGACCATGTCGGTGATCCGCCCGAGTCCGTCGAGGAGGCTGAACTCGGAGTGGACGTGGAGATGCGCGAAGTCGTTCGGGGCGAGGGTCGTCACGGGAGGTCAATGGTAGCCGGGCGACCAGAGCCCGGCCCGGTGCGAGTCGCCCGCGAGATGCCCGCGAGCCGCCCGCGAGCCGACTGGATCGCGGATCGGGCCGCAGCTCCGCCTGGTCCATCATGGGCAGGTGAACGAGACGGAGTTTGAGGCCCTCATCGACGATGCCATCGAACGGCTCCCGCCTGAGTTTCTCGACCGGCTCGGTTCGGTCGCGATCGTGGTCGAGGATGAGCCCGGGGCAGAGCAACTGAGATCGGTCGGGGCGTACGGGCTATTCGGCCTGTATCAGGGCGTGCCGCGCACGGCGTGGGGCGCCGAGGGAGCTCCCGTTCCGACGAAGATCACGATCTTTCGCGGCCCACTCGAGCGGGCGTATCCAGCACGGGCAGCCCTTGCGGCTGCCGTCGACGAGGTCGTCCGACACGAGGTCGCGCACCATTTTGGAATCAGCGACAGCCGGCTGCAGGAGTTGCGCAGGAGCCCGTGATTCCGAGGCCTAGCTTGGAGGGCGTCCAAGCAAGGTGGCCACGACCGGCTCGATGCGGTCGACCCAGAAGGCGTACTGCATGGCGCTCGGGTGCAGCCCGTCGCCCGCAACCAGGGAGCGATCGGTGGCGGCCCGCAATGAGAGGTCGTAGATGTCGACGAACGTGATGCCGCGCGCCACGGCGACCTCTTTCAAGATGCCGTTGTTGGTCCGGATGCTGGCGGCCTGACTGGCTGGATCGCCATACGCTGCCCCCTGTGGCGTGACGGTGTAGTCGGGGGTGCCAACCGCCACGATCCGATCGGCCCGCAGGCGGGCCCGCAATTCGTCGAGGATCCTGCCCGCGTTCGTTCGGTAGGTCGTCGAAGGGACGCCCTGGACGACGTCGTTGACCCCGATCAGGAGCGTGACGAAGTCGGGCCGAAGGGCGTCGAGGCGCGGAAGCTCCGAGGCAATGACGTCTTCCGAGGTGAACCCGTTGACCCCGAGGTTCGCGACGAGGCGCAGCGTGGGATCGGCCCCCCCGAGCCTGTCGACGAGCTGATTCGGCCAGCGAACTTCGAAGTCGATGGATGTCCCGATTGTGTACGAGTCGCCCAGCGCGACGTAGCGCAGAGCGAGCGGCTCGGTCGTCGCGCCCGCCTGGGCAACCTCGCGCGAGGCGCTCGGCGCGCCCGTCGCAGCGCCAGCGGACCCGCCGGTGGGCGCGCAGCCCGCGCTCCAACCTGCGACCCACGTTACCAATCCCATGAGCACGATCTGCCTCACGCTCTCCATTTCTCCCTGCACCATGGGAAACGGCCCAACGATTGAAACCGCCAAACGACTTGCCCGCCGGTTCCCCCATCGCTAGTGTCGCGCGCCGGAATCGGCTTGCGTCTTGCGGACGGCCTTGGCCAGGATCTCATCGGCGCTCTTCACCCACTTGAACGGCGTCGCCCCCTCGTTCCATTCACGGGTGAACCGCTCGATCACGGCGCTGACGGCC
>DATCPH010000245.1:0-13745 GCA_036570185.1 Candidatus Limnocylindrales bacterium
GGCTTGGGCTGAGTGCCGGGCTCGGAGCCGGACAGGAGATCCAACGCGTCGGCGGCCTCGGTCTGGCGTTGGCGCTGGCAGGCGCATTCCTTGTCTGGCTGTCCACGACCGTGCCCTTCTCGGGGCTCGGCCTCTTCGTGACCGGCCTCGGTGTCGCCGTCCTGTATCCCCTCGGGATCGCTGCAGCATTGGCCGGTGCGCCTGGGCAGGCCGCCCTCGCCGGCAATCGCCTGACGATGGCGACCGGGACGGCGCTGCTCTTCGCCCCGTTCGCGCTCGGGGCAATCGCGGATCTGGCCGGGGTCGTCGCGGGCTGGAGCGTTGTGCCCGGACTCGTCGCGTTGGCGCTCGTGCTCCTCTTCGTTCTGCCCCGAGAACGGGTCGCCGGAGCGACCGCCGAGGGGTAGCTGCAGTCTCAGGCCGAGCCACAGGCGCCTCGGACTTCGTAATTGCGCCGATGCCCTGGGCGGCGTCAGATGACAGCGATGGGACGCACCCAGGAGCCGGTCGAGCCGACAAACCGAATCGGCAGCGCGATGAACAGGAACGCATAGACCCGCTCGCTCGCGAGCTCGTCCAGGTCAAGGGTCTCGAGGAGGTGGACGCCGCGCTCGACAAGGAGCGCGCGATGCGTGGAGCGAGCAGGGTCGCGGAAGGGCATCGGCTCGGTCCCGGAGGTATCCGTGCCCAGCGCCGCCATGCCACGCTTGTAGAGCCAGAGCGCGCCCTCGACGCTCACGCCCGCGTGAGGTCCGAAATACGCGTCCTCGCCTCGCTTGTACGCCGCGATCTTTCCGGTGCGCACGAGGACCACGTCGCCCGGCCCGACCTCGGTGCCCTGACGCGCAATCGCGCCCTCGAGCTCGGCGGGCCCGATCTCGACGTCGTCGGGCAGGACGTCAACGGTGGCCGCACCCGCCACGTCGATCAGGACTCCGCGTCCCAGGATCGGCGGCGTCGTCTCGGCGCCGTGGACGGACCACCCGTCGTCGCTGTGGGCCTCCGCGCTCAGTGCCCCGCCGAAGATGCGACCGTCCGATTGAAAATGGGGGAACGCATCGATATGGGTGCCGACGTGCGGCGTCCCGGAGATCACCTCGTTGGCGAAGTCCGGCCACGTTGCGACCCGAGCCGTCTCCTCCGGGGTGTGCAGGGGACGGAGCGTAAAGGGCGCGAAGAAGTCGTCCGAGCCGCGCGGATACGAGCCGCCGATCGGCACCGACAGGTCGAACACTCGCCCCCGCCGGACCAGGGAGAAGGCCCGCAACAAGGTCTCGGTCGAGATTCGGTCGAGGCCGGGCGGCGGGTAGCCCTGCGGCGAATCGCTATCCGACACCGCGAACTTCCAGCGCCTCCATCGGCTCGTCCACCTCCAGGGTCGCGTCCTCGCCGGCAACGAGCAGGATGACGGACCCCGCTCGAACGCGGTAGACGGCGTCCGACGTGCGCAATCTGGCGCGGCCGCTGAGCACATGAGCGACGAGATCCGACCCGCCGGCGACCAACGCAATGGACGCTTCTGGCGGCATGTCTCGCAGCCCAACGGACATGCGCGCGGTCTCGACCAGCAGCCGCAATCCGTCACCCTTCCCGGCGCCGGCATGGACCACGAAGGGTGCCTCGGCGTCCGGCGGCGTGGCCAGGTCCCTCGAGCGCGGTGGCAGATCGGGATAGCGGCCCGGGATCACGTGCGGCGAGAAGTTGCCAATGATAGTCATGGGTTCCTGACTGGTCACATGCACGTTGTGCTCGACACCCATGGGTGTGTGAACCGTGGTGCCCGGGCCCAGCACATAGGGCACGCCCTCGATCCACACCTCGCCGGCTCCCTCACTGACGTAGAAGACCTCCTCCTCGGGGTCGTGGACGTGGCCGGGCGCATGGCCGAAGGGGAACCTCGAGATGTTGTGCGTGATCGTCTGCGACCCGCTGGACGCCCCGATCAGCAGCCTGGTCGTGCGGCCTTTGAGTTGGTACGGCTCCGCGTCGGATTCATGGACGAGAAACATGCCGTGCCTCGATCGCGGCCAGCGCGCTCGCCACCACATCGTCGATGCTCGGCAGCCAGGCCGCCTCCAATGGTGCCGCGTAGGGCACCGGAATATCCAGTCCGGCGACGCGCTGGACCGGCGCGCGTAGCTCCGACCACGCCTTCTCGCCGATTCGCGCCGCGACCTCGGCGCCCGCGCCGCCGTTCCGATGGCCCTCGTGGACGACGACCAGCCTTCCAGTCCGGGAGACCGACTCGAGGAGGGTGGCCTCGTCAAGCGGGACCAACGTGCGGAGGTCGATCACCTCTGCCTCGACGCCCGCTTCGGCCAACCGGTCTGCGGCGCCCAGGGCGACCTGCACGCTGCGCGACCACGACACCAGGGTGATGTCCGTGCCGGCTCGGCGGATTGCCGCGCGGCCGAACGGCACCAGGTGCTCTCCTTCGGGGACCGCTCCCTTGACTGAATAGAGCGCCTTGTGCTCGATGACGATGACCGGATCGTCCATCCGGATGGCGCTCGTCAACAGGCCCTTTGCATCGGCAGGGCTGGAGGGCAGGGCCACCGCGAACCCGGGGATGTGCATGAAGAGCGACTCGAACGACTGAGAATGCTGCGCGGCGGTGCCGTTTCCGACACCCTGTTGGGTTCGGATCGTCAGTGGCACACGGAATTGGTCGCCCGAGATGTACCGCATCTTGGCCGCCTGGTTGAACAGCTGATCGGCGGCCACGAGCGCGAAGTCCATGAACATGAGCTCGACCACCGGCCGCTTGCCCATCATCGCAGCGCCGATCGCGGAACCGACGATTGCCGCTTCCGAGATCGGCGCGTCGAGCACGCGCTCCGCTCCGAAGCGCGCCTTCAGCCCGTCCGTCACCTTGAAGACGCCGCCGTAGTCACCGATGTCCTCGCCGATGATGAAGACATCCGGATCCCGTTCCAGTTCGTTGGCGAGCGCCTCCCTGACGGCCTCCCGGTACGTCTGCACCCTCGTGGCGGCCTCGACGGTCATCGCTGCCAGACCATCCAATCAGCCGCTCCCACGCCGATCGCGGCCACATCCGGGGCCGGTGCGGCAATCGCGCGCGCCTGGGCCGCGTCGAGCTCACGGGCCACCGATGCCTCGATCGCCCCCAGTCGGTCCGCGCCGAAGCCTGCCCCGATCAGCCCGTGACGGAACAAGGGCAGGGGGTCGCGCTCGCGCCATTGCCGGACCTCGTCCCTGCTGCGATATGACTCGGTGTCACCGGGCATGTGACCGCAGAAGCGGTAGGTCAATGCCTCGACGAAGGTCGGCCCAGCGCCGGTGCGGGCATGTTCGGCCGCAGCCCGGAGCACGCCCTCCACGGCGAGCGTGTCCATGCCGTCGACCTGGACGCCGGCCATCCCATATGCGGCCGCCCGATCGACCAACCGCTCGATGGCGACCATTCCCGCGATCGGCGTCATCTCCGAGTAGAGGTTGTTCTCGCACAGGAACACCACCGGCAGCTTCCAGATCGCGGCGAGGTTCATGGCCTCGTGGAATGCCGCCTGGTTGGTGGCGCCATCGCCGAACGGCACGAAGGTGACTCGCGGACGGCCGTCGAGCTTGTCCGCAAGGGCGGTGCCACAGGCGATCGGCAATCCGGCTGCGACGACCGCGTTGCCCGGCAGGATCCCGAGCTCGTGGTCCGCGAAGTGCTTCGAGCCCCCGCGGCCGCGGCAGCATCCCGTTTCGCGCCCGAGCAGCTCACCGAACGCGGCGTCGTAGCTCATCCCCCAGGCAAGCGCGTAGGCATGGCCGCGATAGGTCGGCACGACGAGGTCCCCGGGCAAGCCTCCGAGCCGCGCGCCGACCGCCACCCCTTCTTGACCGATCCCGAGGTGGATCGACCCGCGGATCTGCGAGCGCGAGAAGAGATCCTGCGCGCGCTCCTCGAAGCCGCGGATACCGAGCAGGGAGGCATACGCTCCCAGTTGCGCCTCGCTGTCGACCTCGGCCGGGCTCATGACCGCGGACCATACAATCGATTGTTGCTTCGGTCAACGGGAGGTCGGCATTTTTCTCGCCTGACCTCGATTTCCCACTTGACGTAGCCGGCCGATGTGCCTATCCTCCGGCCACTCCACAATCGATTGTGCAGTTGCGGGATCGAGGCGACCTGAGCTAGGCCACGGGTCAGGCCACGTACCAGGACGGAGGGACAGACGATGATCCAGGCGCACGGCCGGATGGACGGCATCAGCTACAGGATCGCGGTGACACTCGCCTTGGCGGCCCTCGTGGCCGGCTGTGCCGGCGCAACGGCGACCGCCCAACCGCCCGCCGCTGCGACGAGTAACCCGGCAGCCGCCGCCTCGGCCGCGCCCGCTGCGAGCGCGGCAAATCTCGCCGGCATCAGCGTCTCGTACGTGACCGGGCTCAAGGGGATCCCCTTCTTCACGAGTGTGAACTGCGGCGCGACGTCGCGCGCCAAGGAACTGGGTATCAAATACGACTACGACGGTCCGGCCGCATTCGACGCGACCCAGCAGATCCCCATCTTGAACGCCGTTGGGGCGCGGAAGCCGAGTGCCATGATCGTCTCTCCCACGGACACCCAGGCGCTGATCGCGCCGATGCAGGCGCTGGTCGCCCAGGGAATCAAGCTCGTGACGGTCGACACGACCGTGACCGATGCGTCTGTGACGGTGTCCAGGGTGCTCTCCGACAACAAGGCTGGCGGGAAGCTCGGAGCCGACGCCCTGAACACGCTCACCGCCGGAAAGGGTTCGGTCGCGGTCCTCAGCGTCAAGCCCGGCATCTCGACGACGGACGAGCGGGCACAGGGATTTGAGGCCGCGATCAAGGCGCACCCGACCCTGAAGTACCTCGGCATTCAGTACAACCAGGGCTCCGACCGGACGGCCCAGGAGGTCGTCACCGGCCTGATCTCGGCGAACCCCGACCTGTCCGGCATCTTCGTCGTGGGCAATGTCGGCTCGGAAGGGGCTGCGGCTGCGCTCCGCAGCGCGAACGTCGGCGATCGCGTGAAAGTCGTCCAGTACGACGCGTCACCGCCGCAGGTCGACCAGCTCAAGCAGAAGGTGCTCGACGCGCTCATCGCGCAGGACCCGTTCCAGGAGGGCATCGACGCCATCGATCAGGCGGTCAACGCCCTCACGGGCAAGCCGGTCCAGGCCGAGATCAAGACCGGCCTCAACGTCATCACCCGAGAAACGATCGCCGACGGCTCTGCGACGAAATACGTGTACAAGACCGACTGCTGATCGGCACGCCATCTCGCGGGCCCTGCATCCACCCTCCTCCTGGACGCAGGGCCCGCTCGGTGCATGGCATTCCCGCCGGCACTTTGATCGGTCCTCCTGTCGGGCATGACCACGATTGACCGACGCGAGACCGTCGTCAACGCGGTCAATGTGTGGAAGGCGTACGGCCACGTCGAGGTCCTGCGCGGAGCCAACCTCTGGGTGGCACCGAATGAGATCGTCGCGCTCGTCGGGGACAACGGCGCGGGCAAGAGCACCCTGCTAAAAATTCTTTCAGGTGTCGAATCGGCCGACGCCGGCGAGATCCAGATCGACGGCCAGTCGGTTGACCTTCGGGGTCCCGAGGACGCCCATGCTCGAGGCCTCGAGACCGTCTACCAGGACCTGGCCCTGGCGCCCCACCTCGACGTCTCAGCCAATCTGTTCCTCGGGCGCGAGATCATGCGGCCCGGACTGCTCGGCTGGCTCGGCTTCATCGACAAGAAGCGGATGCTGCGCGACTGCGCGGAGGATCTTCAGCTCTTCGGCCTGCGCGTGCGCAAGAACCTGGCAGCGGCCCGGGTGCTCGAGCTCTCCGGTGGACAGCAGCAGGCGGTGGCAGTCGCACGCGCGCTCACGTGGGGGCGTCGCCTGCTGATCCTCGACGAACCGACAGCGGCCCTCGGCGTGCGGGAGACGGGGTACGTGCTCGATTCCATTCGCAAGGCGCGCGACGAGCGCGGCCTCTCGGTCCTGCTGGTGACGCACGATCTCCCGTCCGCTCTTGGCATCGCGGACCGTGTCGTCGTCCTTCGTCTCGGGAAAGACGCCGCGGCATTCGATGCCGACGACGTGTCGGTCGAGCAGCTCGTCGGCACGATCACGGGCGTGTTCGAAGGCGGAGGAAACGGCCATCGAACGCGCTGAGCCGGCTGTGGATCGCGCCGGCGCGGACTCGCTCGAACCCTCCGAAGAGCCGGCAGTTCCCCGGTCGCGGGCGTTCCTGGCCTGGGCCCGCGAGAAGTCGGGTCACGGCCTGATCTTCGTCGTCCTGCTGACGCTCATCGTCTTCTTCAGCGTCCTCTTGCCCGGCCGGTTCCTCACCCTGTTCAACGTCCGGTCGATGGGGATCACGGCGTCGATCATCGCGCTGCTGGCGATCGGTGAGACGTACGTGATCATCGGCGGCGGCATCGACCTGTCGATCGGCTCCGTTCTCGTGTTCGCGGGCGTGGTCGCCGCCAAGGCCATGGCTGCGGTTGGTGGCCCCGATGCCTCGCTCCCGGTGCTGATCATCGTCGGTGGCGGGACGGCGCTCGTCACCGGGACCGCATGGGGTCTCCTCAACGGCTTCCTGGTGGTCAAGACACGGATCCCGGACCTCATCGTCACGCTCGGCACCACCGGAATTGCCCTCGGCCTGGCCCAGGTGATCACCGGCGGCGTGGACGTCTCGGTCTCGCTGACCCTGACAAGGGAGCTCGGAAACGGAAATGCATTCCTGGGCGTGCCCTGGCTGGTGGTCATCGCGCTGGTGGTTGCCGCGGTCATGCAGGTCATCCTGACGGCCACGCGGTTCGGCAGGCACACGTATGCCGTGGGATCCAACCGCGAGGCCGGCCGTCGTGTCGGCGTCAACGTCGACGCCGATCGCACCAAGCTGTACGGGATCTCGGGCCTGCTCGCGGGACTCGGCGGGTTTTTGTCACTCGCCCTCTACACGAACACCACGATCGCGGCGCACAGCACCGACAACCTGGTTGCCATCGCGGCCGTGATCATTGGCGGCACCAGCCTGTTCGGAGGGGTCGGGACGGTCCTCGGCACGCTGGCCGGTGTGCTCGTTCCGGTCGTCCTCCAGAACGGCTTCGTCATCGCCGGTCTGCCGCCGTTCTGGCAGCCGGTCGCCATCGGCATCGTCCTGATCGCTGCCGTCTATCTGGATCGGGCGCGTCGAGCCGCACAGTAACGGCCCCGCGAGGCTCCCGGACGCACCGCCCGGTTGCGGGGGGAACAACCGATTGTGTTTGCCCATCTTCGAGATCGGCGTTGGGCCGAGATCATGCAGAAATGGCTTGACGCCGATCCCGCGGCGTGCCTATCCTCCTGCCATTCCACAATCGATTGTTCAACCCGCTGCGCGGAAGGCGGTCGATGTGGAAAGCAACGCAGCCGTCACGGCTGCCGATGCACCCGCAGACCGAGGGAGGACCCATGGGCCATCTACGGCACAGGATCAGGCGGGGGGATCCAGGCTCGCTCGCCATTGCGTTCGCAGGCTGCGTCCTGGCAGCGGCCTGTTCGGCAGCGCCGCTGGCGCCGAGCGCGGCGCCGGTAACCGCGGCGCCCGCTACGGCAGCTCAGCCGAGCACGGCACCGGCGAGCGCCGCCCCGACGGCGGCAGCAAGCGCCTGTCAGGCCACCACGCCAACGGGGACCGGTCTCGGCGCCACCCTGGTTGGTGCCAATGGCGAGCCCGGCGTCGCCAGCAGTACGGTTACGCTCGCCGACGCCGATCTCGCCGCCGCCAAGACGAAGCTGACCGGCAAGACCATCGCCATCTCGCAGCACATCGGCGTCGCGGACTACACCCGCCAGGTGGTCGGCGCGGCGTCAAAGATCTTCGAGGCCGCAGGCGCGAAGATCGTCACCTCCGACGCTAACTTCGATCCCGCAAAGCAGGTCTCCGATATCGAGAATCTGCTCCAGCAGAAACCCGCTCTGCTCATCGTGTTCCCGGTTGACCAGGCGGCAACCGTGCCCGGCATCAAGGCGGCCAACACGGCCAACGTCCCGGTGGTGGTCGTCGGCTCTGCGCTGAAGGAAGGCGGAACCTACGCGAGTCTGGTCACTGCCGACAACTTCGAAGGCGGAGTCATCGCCGCGGACGAGATGATCAAGCTTGTCGGGGGCAGTGGCGAAGTCGCGATCGTTCCATACAAGTTCAGCCTCTGGCACGTCGACGAGCGGGTCCGTGGCTTCCGAGCCGGGATCGCCTGCACCGGCATGACGGTTGCCGAGGACAAGCAGACCTGCACCAACGAAAACGACTGCGTGGGCGTCTTCGCTGACATCCTGACCGCGCATCCGAACCTCAAGGCCGGGTTCGGTGCCTACGATGGCATCGGACTGGGCATGAACGCGGCTGCCTCGACGGCCAGCTGGAAGGGCATCGTGGTCACCCACGACCTCGGGCTGGCGACCGCCCAGGCGATCGCCGGCAAGACGGCCCCCCTCAAGGCGACCGCCTCGCAGGAGACTCTTGACCAGGGGACCACCGCAGCCCGCATCGCGCTCAAGGTGATTCTCGGCCAGGACGTGCCCAAGCTCGTGTTCTCGCCGGTCACGCCGGTGACCGCCGACAACGTGGCCGCGGAGTACCAGAAGCTCTTCGGGAAGCCATTGCAATGAGCCCGGAGACCGCGCCGGCTGGTCGGAACCCGGCCAAGCCGGCGCGGCTCGAACTGCGCGCAATCTCCAGGAGATTTGGGAGCACCGTCGCTCTCGACCGAGTGGACCTCGTCCTGCGTCCAGGCGAGGTCCACGCGCTTCTCGGCGCGAACGGGGCGGGCAAGTCAACTCTGATCGGCATCGTTGCCGGGGTTCGGCGCGCGGACAGCGGGGAGATCCTGGTCGACGGCGAACCCGTCGAGATCACCTCCCCGGCCGACGCGCGAGCCCATGGGATCGGCGTCATCCACCAGGAGCTCTCCATTCTCCCGTCCCTGACCGTGGCCGAGAACTTCCTGCTCAAGCGGGCTGGCCGAACGCGCCCACGGCCGATCCTGCCGCCCCGGGCCGAGGAGCGTGGTATCGCCGAGGCGGCGCTCGCCCGTGTCGGGCTCCACATATCGGGCAATAGCCGCTGCGACCGGCTTGGTTTCGGCGAGCGACAGCTCATCGAAATCGCGATCGCCGTGTCGAGCAGCGTCAGGGTCCTGTTCATGGACGAGCCGACGTCGGGCCTCTCCGACGTCGAGCAGGCACGGCTCTTCGACGCGGTGCGGACGATGCGGGACCAGGTCGTCTCGATCGTGTACGTCACGCATCGGATGGACGAGGTGTTCCAGCTGGCGGACCGCATCACGGTGCTGCGCGAAGGTCGCAACGTCGGCCTCTTCGAGCGGGCGACCGCGGAACGGTCGGCGGTGATCGCCGCGATCGTCGGACGGAAGCTCAGCCGCGAGCTCGGGGAGAGTCGCGCGGCGGCCGGGGATGCTGCCGTCGCAGAGGAGGCAGCGCGCGCGCCCCTGTTCGGCGTCGACCACTTCTTTTCGACCGGCGTCCATGACGTCAGCCTGGCCGTCGCACCCGGCGAGATCGTGGGCATGTACGGCGTGGTGGGCGCGGGTTGCACCGCGCTGATGGAGGCTCTTTTCAGTGCCCGCCCGTGGGCAGGCCAGATGCGTCTCGGCGGACGCCAGGTCCAGCCGCGCTCGCCAGGCGCTGCTCGACAGCTCGGCATCGCCCTCGTCCCCTCCGACCATCGCCGGCGCGGCCTCGTTGGCGGCATGTCCATCAAGGAGAACCTGTTGCTCGGCCGAGGCCGCTGGCGGAGCGGCTTCGTGCGCCGGGTACCGGCCGACCTGCGGACGCGGCTGACCACGCTCCTCGCGCGCCTTCGCGTTGCTGCGCGCGGGTTGGAGCAATCGGTGGACGAGCTGTCCGGCGGTACCCAGCAGAAGGTCGTCGTCGGCCGCTGGCTCGTGGACCAGCCCAGGGTGCTGCTGCTGGACGATCCCACGCAGGGCATCGACGTCGGCGCGAAGGCGGACATCTATGAGCTTCTACGAACCCTGCGCGAACAGGGAGTTGCGACCCTTCTTGTGTCCTCGGAGCTGACCGAGCTCGTCAACGTGGCCGACCGCGTGCTGGTCATGCGCGACGGGAGGATCAGGGGCGAGGTCAGCGGCAGCGACCTCGATCGCAGCCAGATCCTGCACCTGGCCACCCATCCGTGACCGCCGTCTCTCACATGCGAGCTCCCACATGCCATCCCTGACATGCATGTGAGCGCCGAAGGAGCACCCGTCTCACTGGAAGGGCGCCGCGGCGGGGCGGCTTCCGCGCGGTCGCTCGCCAGGGCCATCGCGAGCCACCAGCACGCGCCGCTGCTGATCGCTCTGATCCTATTGTGTGTTGCCTTTCAGTTTCTCTCGCCGGTCTTCTTCACCAGCGCCAATGCCCTGAACATCGGGCGCCAGATTGCCATCACGTCCGTGGTCGCGTTCGGCGCGACGATCGTGATCATCTCCGGTGAGATCGACCTGTCGGTCGGCTCGGTCATGGGCATCACGAGCGTCCTCATCGGTATCATCCTGCACGGGACGCCCGTCGCCGCGACCAATCCGGGTGCGAATGAGCTGATCGCAGTTCTGGCGGCCGTCGGCCTGGGCCTGGGCATCGGCATCCTCAACGGGGTCGTGACGGTCTTCGGCCGCATCCCCTCGTTCATCGTCACGCTCGGGACCCTGAGCATTGCCCGAGGACTGGCGCAGTCATACGGCACGGGCGTGCCCGATCCGATCACGTCGCGATCCTTCCTGGCGACGTTCGGCGACGGGCAGGTCCTGGGCATCCCGGTACTGATCGTCTACATGTTCGCGGCGCTGGCGGCGACGGCCTTCCTGCTGCGCGGGACGCTCTTCGGGATCCAGACATATGCGACGGGCGGGAACACCGAGGCGGCGCGCCTCGCCGGTATCCCCGTCCGACGGGTGAAGGTGGCGGCCCTGGCCCTCGGCGGGCTGCTCGCGGGCTTCGCCGGAGTGATGGGTACGGCCAGGGTGCAGACCGCCCTGCCCCAGCTCGGTCTCGGCATCGAATTGGACGCGATTGCTGCCGTCGTGCTTGGAGGGACTCGTTTCTCGGGTGGTTACGGGACCGTCGTTGGCACGCTGCTCGGGGCGGTCCTCATCGGCGTCATCAACAACGGCCTCACGTTGATGAGCGTCTCCTCGACCTACCAACTCGTGATCAAGGGCACGGTCATAATCGTGGCCGTGCTTCTCGACCGGATCAGGCCGCGGTGACGATCTCAGCGCTCGCGGCTTCCATGTCGCAGCCTGGGAGGGCGAGATGAGCGAAGAAGCAGTTGCGTTCGTGACCGGCGGCGGCTCCGGGATCGGCCGGGCGACCGCACTGGCGCTCGCAGAACGCGGGGCCGATGTGGCCGTCTTCGATATCTCCGGAGGCTCCGCGGAAGCGGTCGCTGCGGAAATCAGGGCCCGGGGCCGACGCGCTGAGGCGATCGTCGGAGACGCCTCATCGGAATCGGACGTCGCGGAGGCGCTGGACCGGACCGCCGGTCAGCTTGGAGCGCCGCGGATGGCGGTCACCGCCGCGGCCATTCTCAACGACTTCGCCGGCATCGACGCCGTACCGGCGACCGAGTTCGACCGCGTCCTCGCGGTCAACCTGCGTGGGCCGTTCCTGGTCATCAAGTACGCGGTTCCCTACATGCGGCGGGCCGGCGGTGGGAGCATCGTCTGCATCGCAAGTGTGGATGGGTACATGGGAGAGGTCGGCCTGTCGGCCTACTGCGCGTCCAAGGGAGGCGTGATCAACCTGGTGCGGGCGGCGGCCCTGGACCTCGCGCGGGAAGGCATCCGCGTGAACGCCGTCTGCCCCAGCGTCACCGACACGCCGCTCCTGCGTGCCCGAATCGCGCCACTGCCGAACCGCGACGAGATCCTCGCCGAGCGCGCCGAGCGCCATCCACTCGGCCGGTTGCTCCAGCCCGAGGACAGCGCGAAGACGATCGCCTGGGTGATCTCCGACGAGGCGGCGGGGATCACGGGTGCCGTTATTCCGGTCGATGCCGGGGTCAGCGCCGGCTGGGAGGCCTACCACACGCCTGCCTGGCTCACGCGCTGAACGTGGCCACCCTCAAGGACGTTGCAGCCCTCGCGGGTGTCGATAAGTCGACCGCCTCGCGCGTCCTCCGCAACCAGTGGTCGGAGGTCGTCCGGCCGGAGACGCGCGACCGTATTCATGAAGCGGCCGCCCAGCTCGGGTACCGGCCCAACGCGTTCGCCAAGAGCCTCCGCACGCGGCGTACCAACACGCTCGCGCTCGTCGTCCCCGATCTCGACAACCTCGGCTTCGCCAACGTCTCGCACGGCGTCCAGGCGGCGGCCGCGGAGGCGGGATATGTCGTGCTGCTGGCGGACGCTCGGGCGTCGGCCGAGGAGGAGATCCTTCAGCGCCTCGTGACGGAGGGCCGCGTGGACGGGCTGCTGGTGGCATTCGCGCAGCGTGAGGATCCCTTCGTCGGACAGATGGCCGGTGGTCGCATCCCGCTGGTGATGGTGAACCGCCGGGTCGAAGGCGCTCCCGGCTCGGTCGTCGTCGACGACCGCCGCGGCGCCGAACTCGCCGTGGAGCACCTCTACGGGCTCGGGCACCGGAACATCGGATTCGTCGCCGGTCCGCTGTCGTTCGACACGGGGCGGCGCCGGGACGAGGGTTTCCGGGCGATGCTCCGCCGGCTGGGCCTGCCGACTCGTGAAGAGTGGATCGCCGATGGGCGATATTCGGAGGAGGGCGGCTACGAGGCGACGGTTCAGATCCTGGAGCGATCGACGGACGAACGTCCGACGGGCCTGTTCGCTGCAAACCTGATGAGCTCGCTCGGGGCCCTGCGTGCGCTGCGGGAGCGGCACCTGCGGGTGCCGGAGGACATGTCCGTCGTCGCCATGGACGAGCACATCGTGGCCGAGCACGCCAACCCGCCGATCACCACCGTGGTGATGCCGCTCTACGAGATGGGCGAGCTGGCGGTCCGAATGTTGATCGACGCGATCGAGCGCGAGCAGCCGGTCCGGCACGTGATGATCCAGCAGGAGCCGCGCATCATCCAGCGCGCCTCAACGGGGCCGCCTCCTGGCTGAGCCATGCGACCGAGGGCTACATCCGACCCGCGGCCACCTTGCCGATCTCCTTCTGGAGCGCCTGTTGCTGCCCTTCGGTCAGGTCGACGTCATAGACGGCGATGGAAAGCATCGCGTCGCCCTTGGAAACGACCAGGAGCTTCGTCTCGTCTGAATAGAAGGCCCCGTCGCCGATCCCACTGACCGCCTTGGCGTCCGCGCCGGTGGCGAGGACGCTGTAGACCCTCCCGCCGCCGGTCGGGGTGTAGACCAGGGCCGCCGTCGGAGCGTCGTTGTGCTGGATGTCGCACGTGTCGGGTGGCCCGGCGATGACCTGCGCGGTGATCGGCGAGAACCCGAAGATCTGCTGCAGCTCGGCCACGGTGACGAGACCGCACACGCCGGCGGTTCCTCCGCCGCCTGCGCTACAGATGCGGCTGGAATGGGTGGGGGTGCCTCGCTCCCGCCGGCGTTCGCAACGGGCGCAGACGCGGCGCCCGCTGCCGGCAACGAGTTGGCGGCGGAGCTCGCTGCGCCGGTTGGGCCCCCGGTGCTTCCCCACATGCGGCGAGGAGGAATGCGAGGGTGGTCAAGGCCGTCATGGAACGTCGGACGGTGATCATCGGGATCGGCTCCTTTCATCGGCGGG
>DATCPH010000246.1:0-15733 GCA_036570185.1 Candidatus Limnocylindrales bacterium
TGTGACAGGGCCATCGGTTGGGTCTCCTCTGCGTGATCCTTGGTCGGAACACGCTGAGAATCACACCGGTGGCCTCTGGCTGTCCGGCTCAGCCGGCGTCAGGGGCCGCGCTCAATTCCCACCACTCGGGGGGACACTCCTTGGCCAGGCGTGGCCTCCGCCTTCGACGAGGTAACCAGTGACCTCCGTTCCGCCAAGGCATCTCATGAAACTCGCGATCGTCACCGTCGTGCCGTCATGTGCTGTGTCGGGGAGGGAACTGTTGGCGACGCCACTGGGACATTTGTCGGTGCGAGCCCAGAATGCGAGCGTCCCGGGGAAGGTAGGCGTGCCCTGATCATCTGTGCCCACGATCTCAAGCACTGACAGAGCGCGAGAGGGGGCGCAGTTCGACGGGGGAGTCAACGGCAGGGGGGCCGCGACGGGCACGACGCCCACGAGATGATCGGCAAGCGCGCATCCAAGCGTTTGCGCCAGATGCCCACCGTTCGAGATCCCGGTTGCCACGGCTCGCGATGTATCAAGCTGGTATTCAGGCCCGATCTGATCCAAAAGGGAGCGTACGAAGGCGACATCGTCGATTCCGGCCTTCTGCGCTGGTGTCGGTTGCCCGCCAGGGACAGACCAGCTATTCCCATAGCCCTGAGGAAATACGACGGCGAATCCGTGCGCATCGGCAACGTCTGAGAGATGAGTAAGGTCCTCCATCCGATCCGCGGTCATCGGCCACCCGTGAAACGCGACAACGATCGGAGTCGGCTGCAGTCGGGTCGACGCCTTTGGCAGATGCAGCAGGTACGTTCTATCCCTGCCGCCTGACTCGATCGTCCCCGAAACGTCCGATGCAGGTGACAGTGAATGCGACGCAGGGCTTGGCGGTGAAGGCGACCCAGGGCTCGGCGGTGAAGGCGACGCAGTGCTTGGCGCCGAAGGCGACGCCGGCACCTGCGGCCCCGACGCCGACTGGCTGCCGCACCCAAGTGCTGCGACGGCAACCATGAGACCTAGTGCAGCCGTCGGCCGCCACTGGGTGCTAATGATCTGGTCCACGCGCAACATATTGGCCCCCAAGTCGTAGTCCTCGGTAGCTTACGACTCGCGGCCCAGCCCACCTGCGCGCTCGGCCCGCCAGGCTCAGCTCTCGGCCGGTACCGGCATCTCCCGTAGCGTCAGCAGCGGGCCGATGAGCAGCGGCAGCCAGGCGAATGCGCCGCCGATGAAGCCGATCCAGATCGTTTCGCGCACGCCGATGGTCGAGCCGAGGTAGCCACCAAGGAGCTCCCCGATCGGGATCGTGCCCCACACGATGAAGCGCATCGTGGCGTTCATGCGGCCCTGCATCTGGTGTGGGGTGATCGCCTGGCGCAGGCTGACCTGGTTGACGTTGTAGACGATCGTCCCCAGCCAGGCGCCGAAACCGCCCACCACGAGGAGCGGCAGGCCCGCCAGACCGGCTGGCGCCAGCGGGATCAGGAGCGAGGTCAGCGCGCCGAAAGAGGCGCCGGCGAAGATCGCCCGCCCAAGGCCCAGTCGGCGGGCGACGGGCGTGGCGACGATCGCCCCAACGAGTGCCCCGACGTTGCTGGCCGCGAAGACGATGCCGATCAGCGGCGGCGTGAGGCCCAGCAGACGCACCAGGTACAGGATGAAGATCGCGAAGGCCATGTTCGAGAACAGGTTCGACCAGGCGGTGCAGGCGGCGATCGAGCGCAGGTAGCGGTTGCCGAGAACGTAGCGCAGCCCCTCGGTGACCTCCTCGCGCATTGAGCCTCGCCGCTGCCCGTGCTCGTCGACATCGCGGTCGGGCGTCGGTTCGGCCTTGCGGATCGCGAACACGAACAGGGCCGAGCCGATGAAGCTGATCGAGTCGAAGACGACGGCGATCGGTGCCGTGACGATCGCGATCAGGAAGCCGCCCAACCCAGGCCCGCCGATCTGCGCCAGCGAGCGGCTGACCTCGAGCCGGGAGTTGCCCTCAACGATCTGATCGCGCGCCACCAGGGATGGCAGGTAGGACTGGTAGGCGACGTCGAAAAAGACGGTCAGCGTGCCGTTGACGAAGCCGACGACGTAGAGCTGCCAGATCGTGAGGTCGTTCAGGACGTAGGCGACCGGGATCGAGGCCAGCGAGATCGCGCGACCCAGGTCCCCCAGGATGAGGATCGGACGGCGCCGCAGGCGGTCAACCCAGGCACCCGCCGGCAATGAGAACAGGATGAACGGCGAGAACTCGACCGCGCCAAGAAGACCGACCTCGAACGGCGTCGCCCCGAGGCCGATCGGGGGCGCCAGTACCGCGATGAGCGGGATCGCGAGCAGCGAGATCTGGGTCCCGAACTGGCTGATCGTCTCGGCCGACCAGAGCTTCAGGAAGTCGCGGTGGCGCAGCAAGCTACCCGATGGCGATGCAGACGTTGGGAGGCTCCTGGGCGGTCGAACGAACGTGGCGGGCGGCCAAGTGTAGACGGCCTCGAGACCTCCGGGAGTGTCCGACCTGTCACGATTAGGGGGTGGACCACCTGGTCGAATCCGTCCCCAACGTGTCCGAGGGACGCCGGCTCGACGTCGTCGAACGGATCGCCTCAGCGGTCACCGCCGCACCCGGCGTTCAGCTGCTGGACCGGACGAGCGACGCCTCGCATAACCGATCGGTCCTCACGCTGGCGGGTCCCGCCGAGCGGGTGACCGACGCACTCGAGCGGCTGGTGGCCGCTTCGATCGACGAGATCGACCTGAATGTCCACCGCGGCGCGCATCCGCGCATCGGCGCCGTCGACGTGATCCCATTCGTGCCCCTTGCGGGGTCCACCATGGAGGAGTGCGTCGCGCTCGCGCGGCGCTTTGGCCGGCAGATGGCCGAGCGGTTCGATCTCCCGGTCTACCTCTACGCCGAGGCCGCGATGCGTCCCGACCGGGTCCGGCTGGCCGACGTCCGGCGCGGCCAGTACGAGGCGCTGAGGGCGGAAATCTCGCAACCGGAGCGACGCCCTGACTTCGGGCCGGCGCGGACCCATCCGACCGCGGGTGCCGTTGCGATTGGCGCGCGGCCGTTCCTGATCGCCTGGAACATCAACCTTGCCTCGTCCGACCTCGAGCTCGCCAAACGGATCGCGCGCGGCGTTCGTGAGAGCGGCGGCGGCCTGCCGAAGGTGCAGGCTAACGGCTTCTTCATCGAGGAGCTGGGCCTGGCGCAGGTGTCGATGAACCTGCTCGACTTCGCGACGACCCCGGTCTGGCTCGTCTGGGACACGGTGGGCGCAGCGGCGGCTGAATCGGGCGTTGACCTGGCCGAGTCGGAGCTCATCGGCCTTGCGCCGCTGGCGGCCCTGGTGGATGTCGCCGATCACGCGGGTGCGTCGAGGGAGCTGTCGGTCGAAGAGCGCCTCGCCGCTGCGGCCCGCTACATCAAGCTGCGGGACTTCTCGCCGCGCATGGCCCTGGAGCTCCGGCTGGCGGCGGCCGAGCCAGACGCCGAGCGAGCAGATGCCGAGCAGGCGGCGGTACCCGCTGCCGAGCCCGCGCCCGAAGCCCGCAGACCTAGCTGACACCGACGTGAACCTGCGATTGATCTCCGGCGGGCTGGGAGAGGGGCGAGCGTCGGGCCTGCTGGTGCACGGCGCCGCCGAGGTCGTGACCATGGCCGGTGGCCTGCGGATGGGGTCGACACAGGACGAGCCAGCGGCGCTCCGGGCATCGGACGATGGAAACGACGGCGGCGCGGGTGCACCCGCCGTCGGCCCGGGTGCGCCGGTCGTCGCTGCCTGGGAAGGCCGAATCGTCGCCGTCGGGCGCCGGTCCGACGTCGAGCGCCGCCTCGAAGCCGACGGCCTGCAGCTGGCCCGGTTCGCGCGTCTGGACGCGCGGGGCGGAACGGTCACTCCTGGATTGGTCGACGCGCACACGCACCTGCTGTTCGCCGGCTCCCGCGAGGAGGAGCTCGTCCTGCGTCAGCGAGGGGCCGGCTACCTCGAGATCCTTGCCGCCGGCGGCGGCATCCTCTCGACCGTGGCAGCGACACGCGCCGCCTCCGACGCCGAGCTCATGGCCCATGGCCGTCGCTGGCTCGACGAGATGCTCGGCCACGGCGTGACCACGATCGAGGCCAAGTCTGGCTACGGGCTCGACCGGGCGACCGAGCTTCGACTCCTCGAGATCGCGCACCGGCTCGGGAAGGAAGGGCCGATCGAGGTCATCCCGACCTGGCTCGGCGCGCATGCAGTTCCGCCGGAATTCCGGGCGCGGCCGGACGGGACCGAGGCGTACGTCCGGTCGCTCCTCGACGACCAGCTGCCGGCGGTGGTCGCCCAGGGCCGGGCGCGCTTCGCCGATGCGTTCTGCGAGTCCGGGGTATTCAGCGCGGATCAATCACGACGTGTGCTGGCCGCCGCGGCGACGTACGGCCTGCTCTCGCGGCTGCATGCCGATGAGCTGGCACCCAGCGGCGGCGCGGAACTCGCGGCCGAGCTGGGTGCCGTTTCGGCGGACCACCTCGCATCGCCCTCGCGTGCCGGGATCGACGCCCTGGCGGGCGCGGCGGCCGAAGGTCGCCCGATCGTGGCCACGCTCCTGCCCGCCACGACGTGGTTCTTGATGCACAAGAAATACGCCCCGGCCCGCGACCTGATCGACCGCGGCGTTCCGGTTGCGATCGCCACCGACTTCAACCCCGGGACCGCCCCGATCGCCAGCCTCCCGCTGGCGATGACCGTGGCGTGCATCGCCCTTCGGCTGACCCCGTCGGAGGCGCTCGCCGCGACGACCATCAACGCGGCCCACGCCCTCGCGATGGGTGACGAGATCGGTTCGCTCGAGGTGGGGAAGGCCGCCGACCTGGCGATCTGGCGCGTCCCGACGCATCGCCAGATCCCCTACTGGCCGGCCGCCGACCTGGTTCGAACGGTGGTCAAGCGCGGCGCCGTCGTCTTCGACCGGGACTGATCGCGGGTCCGGGCGGCCGTCACGCCTGAGACTACGTGCCGGGCAGCGACCGCTTCGCGGGCCCGACGTAGATCTGTCGCGGTCGGGCGATCTTCTGCTCGGGATCCTGGATCATCTCGAGCCACTGGGCGACCCAGCCGGCCATTCGGGCGACCGCGAACAGCGTCGTGTAGGTGTCCATCGGGAGGCCCATCGCCTCGTAGATGAGGCCCGAGTAGAAGTCGACGTTCGGGTAGAGCTTCCGATCCACGAAATAGGGCTCGCGGAGCGCGATCGACTCGACCGACAGCGCTACATCGAGGAGCTTGTTCTTGCCGGTGACCTCGAAGACCTGCTCGGCGGTCTCCTTGATGATCCTGGCTCGCGGGTCGTAGCTCTTGTAGACACGGTGGCCAAAGCCCATGAGCTTGCGCTCGCCGCGCTCGACCCCCTGCACGTAGGCGCGAACGTGGTCGACGCTGCCGATGTCGTGCAGCATCCGGATGACGGCCTCGTTTGCCCCGCCGTGGAGCGGCCCGTAAAGGGCCGCGATCCCGGCCGCGGTCGCGGAGTACGGATCGACCCGCGAGGATCCAACCGCGCGGACCGCGTTGGTGCTGCAGTTCTGCTCGTGATCGGCCTGGAGGGTGAGCAGAACATCGACCGCGCGGGTGAGGGTTGGATCGGCGGCCCCTGCCCGTTCCGGGAACATGGCGGCAAAGAGCCGCTCTGCGTAATTCCCGCTGGGCGCCGGGATCGACATCGGGCGGCCGGTGCGATGCCGGAACACGGCCGCGACGAGCGTCGCGATCGATCCGAGGAACCGGGGCACCTCGGCAGCGCGGCGCGCGGGATCGTCGACGGCCTTGGCGTCGAGCCGGTAAGCGCCGAGCGCCGACCACCCCGAGAGCAGGATCGCCATCGGATGAGCGTCGGCCGGGAACGTCTCAACGAGCGCGAGGACCTCGGCCGGGAGCTCGGAGCTCGCCTCGACCTCCGAGGCCCACTGGCTCGACGCGGCGGCGTCGGGCAGCTCCCCGTGGATCAGCAGGTAGGCGACGTCGAGGAAGGGGACGCGCCCGACGAGCTCCTCGATCGGGTAGCCGCGATAGCGCAGGATGCCGCGGTCGCCGTCGATGTAGGTGATCGCGCTCCGGCACGACGCCGTGTTCATGAACGCCGGGTCGTAGCTGACCAGCCCGCCTCCGTCCGGTTCGTCGGAGCGGATCCGCGCGAGCTCGGTCGCACGGATGGCCTCATCGACGATGTCGATCCGATACTCTTGGCCGGTGCGATCGTCGCGGACCTGCAGACTCGAGGAGGCCGTCAGGACTCCTCCCGGTTCGGCGGGGCTGGTTCGTTGCATGGCTAGTTGGGCTTGCCCCGCTGCTCGAGCAGCACCGCAGTCGTTTCCTGGGGCAGGCTCGAGATCGTGACTGACAGCTTCGGCTGAGGCGCCGGCTCGCCACCCATCTCGTGGAAGAACTTGGCGAGTGCCTCCGTGCAATCGGCCTCGTCGGCGCAGACCGGCATCGCGACCACGATGCGCGGGTCCAGTTGCGCGACAAGCTCCGCGGCCCTGGTCGCCGAGAGCGCCCCCCCGACCGGCACGCACGCGATGTGGACGGAACCGATGTCACCCAGCGTCTCTTCGGTGAGCAGGTGACCGATCTCGCCCAGATGGATCGTCGAGAGGCCGTCCAATTCGACGACGAACGCGGTTTGAGCCCCGCGGACCGCGCCCCGTTGCTCGTCGCGCCAGATGCGGACGCCGGTCAGCAGGACGTCCCGGACTTCGTACTCGCCCGGTCCGTCGAGGCAGAACGCGCGATCGAGGCTCGACGGGATGACGGTCTTGCCGTCACGTGACGTGCGGCCCTTGGCCCTCGGCAGCGGCGCATCGTCGGGATGGCTGAATGTGCAGATGTCTCCGGTGATGCCCCGGCCGGTCGGGCCGACGACGGCGGGATAGGCATCGGCGACGACGACGGCATCCCTGCCGCGCAGCCGGACGCAGGTTCGTCCGTACCAGGTCACTTCCATTCGCGGTCGATTCTGACACAGCACCGTGCACGGCCACGTACCAGCTCCGCGTTGGGGTGATGGTTGGCGGCAGCGCGCCGGAAAAGGTCTGGAAAAAGGAAGGACCGGAGGCGCCTGCCCAATCGGCGCCCCCGGTCGGAGGGAGGGAGGATGGAACCTGAGGGTTCGGTCCGAGGCATACGCTATGCCAACAGCGTTCAAACGCGAGCGGGCAACCGATTAAGAAAGCAACATTCAGGTCCCCGATCGGATGGCGGCGGCAGGCCTGGCGAGCCAGCCGTGTGACAATCGCCCGAATGCTCCCCCGGTCCCCTCGCGTCCTCCGGCGCGCCGGCATGTCGGTCCTCGCCGGGCTGTTGATCGTCGCTTCGGGATGCGGGCAGGCGATCCCGACACCGCCGGCCACGCCGAGCCCCTCGCCGGTACCGCCGGCCGCCTCGGAATCCCCGATCTCGTCGCCATCGACCACCCCCAGCTCAAGCCCCAGCCCGAGCCAGGACAGCGCGACGGTCTACCGCGAGATCGAGGCCCAGGTGGTGGCGATCCGCGGCCTCCAGCCGACGCGGTCGATCACGCCGACGATCCTCGATGAGGCCCAGCTCGCCACCTACATCAAGGACCAATTCGCGAAGGACAATCCGCCGGCCCAAACGGCCGCCAACGAACGCCTCCTGAAAGGACTCGGCCTGCTGCCGCCCGATTCCTCGCTGGCCGATCTCGAGATCTCGATGCTCCAGGGCCAGGTCGCGGGGTTGTACTCACCGGACGATCGCGCCCTCTACATCGTCAGCAAGAGCGGCGGTCTGGGCCCCGTCGAGCAGGTGACGTTTGCCCACGAGTTCACCCACGCTCTCCAGGACCAGCACTTCGATCTGACCAAGTTCGGCGTCGATACCGTCGGCCAGGGCGACCAGAGCCTCGCCCGCCTGTCGCTGGTCGAGGGCGACGCCACGACCGTCATGTCGGTCTGGGCCCAGGCTCACCTCACCCCCGAACAGCTGCTGCAGCTCGCCGGGCAATCGCTGGATCCCGCCCAGTTGGCGGCCTTTGGAAAGCTCCCGCCGATCCTCCGCGAGACGCTTCTCTTCCCGTACCAGGAAGGCCTGCAATTCGTGCTGGGCCTGCAGCTCGCCGGTGGTTGGAAGGCCGTGGACGCAGCCTTCGCGGCCCCGCCGAATTCGACCGAGCAGGTCATCCATCCGGAGAAGTTCGCGACCCACGAGAAGGCGGCGACGGTCGAGCTTCGCTCGGATCTTCCTGCGGGCCTCGGGGAGGGCTGGAAGGCGGCACTCCAGGACACTCTCGGCGAGCTCGAGCTGCGGATCTGGCTGACCGAGGTGGCCCGCCTTCCGCAGGCAACGGCCGCGGCCGACGCCGCGGGCTGGGGCGGCGATCGGGTCGAGCTGCTCGAGGGGCCCGCCGGGAAATGGGCGGTCGTGCTGGGCAGCATCTGGGACACGGCCGCCGACGCCACGGAATTTGCCAACGGCGCCAACGCAGCCGTGAACGTCGGCGGTTTGACGGCCTCCGTCGCGGACAAGTCCGCCTCGACGTCGGTGACCGTCCTCATCGCCAGCGACAGCTCGACCTTGATCGACCTTTCGAGGGTCCTCGGCCTGGTCGGCGTCTGATCCTCGCCCGAGCGCGCGCGGCGACCCGAGCGCGCCGGGCCCCTACATCGATTCGGGGGCGGAGATCCCGAGGAGGCCGAGGGCATTGGCCAGCGTGGTCTTCGCGGCGGCCGCCAGGGCGAGCCGCGCCCGCGATCGAGCCGGCTCCGACGGATCCACCACCCGGGCGTCGCGGTAGAACGCGTGGAACGTCGTCGCCAGGTCCGTTGCGTAGGCCGTCACGCCGTGGGTCTCCTCGGCCGCGACAGCGTCCTCGACCACCTCGGGCAAGCGGACGATTGCGCGGGCCAGCGCCGCCTCGGGCGGGCCATCGAGCACGTCGAGGACCGAGGGCTCCGGCGCGGCCCGCGTCTCGGGGGCGAGCCCGGCGTCAGCGGCCTTGCGGAGGATCGAGGCGATCCGCGCGTGCGCGTACTGGACGTAGTAGACGGGGTTCTCGTTCGACTGCTTCTTGGCCAAGTCGATGTCGAAGTCGATCGAGCTCGTCGGAGCCCGCGAAGCGAAGAACCACCGCGCGGCATCGACACCGACCTCGGCCAGCAGCTCGTCGAGCGTCACGAACGCCCCGGCGCGCTTCGACATGGAGATCTCGACCCCGTCCCGAACGAAGCGGACCCACGAATAGAGGAGCATCTGGACGGCCTCGGCGTCGTAGCCCATCGCCCTGGCGGCGTTCCGGACGCGCGCCACCGTTCCGTGGTGATCGGCGCCCCAGATATAGATCAGGTGGTCGAAGCCGCGGCTGAACTTCTCGACGAGGTAGCCGATGTCGGCGGCGAAGTACGTCGGCTCGCCGTTGGATCGCAGGATGACTCGGTCCTTGTCGTCGCCGAAGGCGGTCGAACGGAACCACAGCGCGCCGTCTTGCTCGTAGACGTGGCCGCCGGCGCGCAGCCGCTCGATCGCGCGCTCGACCCAGCCGTTCTGATGGAGTGATTCCTCGGTCGTCCAGACGTCGAAATGGACGCCGAGATGCTCCAGGCTGGCCTCGATACCCTCGCGGACCCGCTGCGCGGCCCAGCGCCCGATGACGTCGGCGGCGTCCGCGGCCGGATCGATTGCTTCCGCCCAGACCTCGGCCGGGACGCTCGCGGCGATGTCCTCGACGTAGGCGCCGTGATAGCCATCGTCGGGAACCGGCTCACCCCGATGAACGGCGACGACGCTCGCGCCGAGGTTGCGGATCTGGGTGCCGGCGTTGTTGAAGTAGTACTCGCGCGTGACCTGCTGGCCGCCGGCCTCGAGGATCCGGCACAGGAGGTCTCCGACGAAGGCACCCCGCGCATTGCCGATTGTCAGCGGTCCGGTTGGATTGGCCGAGACGTACTCGACGTTGGCCTTGCGGCGAAGCACGGCCGGGATCCGGCCCCAGCTGGCCGGCTCGGCCAGGATCGAGCCGATCGTCGTCGCCAGAGCATGGTCGGCCAGGCGCAGATTGACGAAGCCCGGCGCCGCCGCGGTGGCGTCGAGGACCGGCGTCGAGAGCGGATTATCCAAGACCTCGCGATTGAGCTCGTCGGCAATCGCCTGCGCGATCTCGAGAGGCGGGCGACGCATCGGCTTGGCCAGCCTGAGGGCGAGGTTCGTGGCGAAATCGCCGTGCTCGGGGTTTGCTGGCCGGTCGATGTCGATCGCGGGTCTGGCGACCGGCGTCGCGTCGTCGGCCCGCGGCTGCGCAAGCGTGCCTGCGGCGAAGGCACGCTCGAGTGCCCGCGCGATTGCCTGCCGCACCGCCGTCCGGATCGGAGGCGCAGGCACAATCTCCATCAGATCTCGGTTTCGAAGCCGGGATCCACGAACGCGACCGGCCCGCCGTATCGTGCGCGGACCGAGGCGACGGTCGCGTCGCGGTCGAAGCCCATCTGGAGGTGGGTCAGCAGGACGCGGCCGGCGCCACTCGACGCCGCGAGCTCGCCGACCGCCGGACCGTCCAGGTGCGAGGCCCCTTCGGGAACCGGGCCGGGGCCGAAGGAAGCTTCCGCGAGGAGCGTGTCGCCGGGCCGGATCAGCGGGCGCAGGTCGTCCGCCCGGCCGCAGTCGCCCGAGTAGACGAGCCCCGGCGAAGCCGCGGGCGTGCCGTCGAGCGTGACGCGGAATCCGTAGCTCTCGGCGGTGTGCTTCACCCTGGCCGCTTCGACCGCGAATGGGCCGATGTCCTGCTCGCCGACCCGGATCCGCTCGACGTCGAAGGACTGGGCGGAGAAACCCGGCTCGTCGTGGAGAGCGTCGATCCGATCCGCGAGACCCGCCGGCGCAACGATCCGCACTCTGCGCGGGGGAGTGAATTCCCAGCGGAGGTAGTGCCGCAGCGCCACGAGGTCGATGAAGTGGTCCGGGTGGAGGTGGCTCACGACGATGCCGGTCAGGCGACTCGGTTCGATCCGCCCGTACAAAGCCGGAAACGAGCCCTGGCCGAGGTCGAGGAGCAGCGAATCGTCGCCGTTCTGGAGCAGGTATGCCGCCCCGGTCGCTCCGGGACGTTCGGGGTAAGCCGGCCCGGCGCCGAGCACGATCAACTCCACGGCGATCCGAACCTCCGGTCAGTCCCGCGAGGCCGCGAATCGGGAGGGGAGCGCGACCGAAACCCGGTCGCCGCCCCGCCGGAAGGCCAGCTCCGAGAATCCGGCGTCGTTCAGAATCCGATAGCCGTTCTCGAGGCCCCAGGCGAACGTGTGAGCTCGATGGGCGTCCGAGCCGACGGTCACCCGGCGGCCACCCAGCTCACGGTAGCGGGCCACGATCGGTGCGGCCGGATACGTCTCCTTCGGACCCTGGCGGAGCCCGCTGGTATTGACCTCGAGGGCCATGCCCGACTCGACGAGCGCGGCGAGAGCCGGTTCGTACAGGTCCGGCGCGGCCGCGAGATCCCCCGGCGTCACGTGGGGGTGGAGATATCGCTTGACGACATCGAAATGGCCGATCGTGTCGAAGAGTCCGGATCTCGCGGCCGCGATCACTTCGCTGAAGTAGGGTCCGACGACCTCGGCCAGTCCGCGGCCGGCCACCCAGGCGCCGATTCGCCCGGGCTCGTAGGGCGACCCGGGCCAGTCGTGGACCGACCCGATCGTGAAGTCGTAGCGATGACGTTCGACGTGGGCCCGGACCGCCTCTTCCCAGCGCTGATTGAAGGTCAGCTCGGCACCGAAGCGGATCAAGACCCCACGGGGCGCCCACCGCTCGGCGGCATCGCGAACGACACGCTCGCGATCGGCGAATGTCGTGTAATCGAAGGCCGGGTCCGCCGGATCGAAGTCGACGTGATCGGTGATCGCCAGCTCGGTGATGCCTCGCTCCAGCGCCGCGGCGGCGTAGACGTCGATGGGCACGTCAGCGTCCGGCGACTGGTCCGTATGGACGTGAGCGTCGAGCGGCAGGTCATGGCCCTGCAGATCCCCGACATCGGCAAAGGTCGCCCGGGCCGGGGTCGGCCGGCCGGCCCGCTCCACGTCGAACTCGACCGCGGATCCTCCCGCTGGGCGCATCACCCGCCGATCAGCCCGAGCTCGCGGCCGACCGTGGCGAATGTCTCCAGGCAGCGATCCAGCTGTTCGTCGGAATGGGCCGCCGTGACGATCGTGCGAATCCGGGCCTTGTCGATCGCGACCGTCGGGTAGACGACCGGCTGGGCGAAGATCCCGGCAGCGAACAGGCCGTCGCTGAACTGGCTCGCCGTCTCGGAGTCGCCCATCATCACCGGCGTGATCGGCGTCTCCGAGCGACCGGTATCGAAGCCAAGCCGCGTCAACTCGGCTTTGAAGCGGCGGGTGTTCGACCACAGCCGGTCGATGAGCTCGGGCTCGTCCACCATGACCCTGATGGCGGCGCGGCAGGCGGCGGCGACGGCGGGAGGATGCGACGTCGAGAAGAGGAACGGCCGGGATCGCTGGGTCAGGAAGTCACGGAGCGCCTGGGAACCGGCCACGTAGCCGCCAAGGACGCCGACCGCCTTGGAAAGCGTTCCGACCTGGATCGCCACCCGACCGTGCAACCCGAAATGATCGACCGAGCCGCGGCCGTTTCGACCCAGGACACCGGACGCGTGGGCATCGTCGACGAAGACGGCCGCACCCGATTCCTCGGCCGCTTCGACGATCTCGGGCAGCCGGGCGATGTCCCCGTCCATCGAGAAGACGCCGTCGGTCACGACGAGGATCAAGCGGTGCGGGCCCTTGCCGCCATCGCGACCACTGGAGGCCGCGTCGCGCAGGATGGTCCGCAGCGCGTCGATGTCGCCGTGGGGGTAGATCTTGCGGGGAGCCTTCGACAGCCGCATTCCATCGATGATCGAGGCATGGTTGAGGCTGTCACCCACGATGAGGTCGTCCTCGCCGGTGATGGTCGGGATCACGCCCGTGTTCGCGGTGAAGCCCGACTGGAAGGTGAGCGTCGCCTCGGTGCCCTTGAACTCGGCGAGCTCTGCCTCGAGGGCCTCGTGAAGCGTCATCGTCCCGGCGATCGTCCGGACGGCCCCCGAGCCCGCCCCGAACTCTCGGACGGCGGCGAGGGCCGCCTCGCGAAGTCGCGGATGGTGGGTCAAGCCGAGGTAGTCGTTCGACGAGAGGCTGATGACCCGGCGCCCATCGACCTCCGCTGCGGGCCCCTGCGCGGAGCTCATGACGCGGAGCGGGCGGTAGAGATGCTTCGCCCGAAGGTCGTCGAGCTCGGATGAAAGAAAGGCGAGGGGATCCGGCCGGGCGGCCTCCCCGGACTGGTTCCCCTTGGCGCGCGTTGTGGTGCTCATCGATCGGTCCCCACGTCAGCTGTTCCAGTCCATGATGACCTTCCCGGACTCTCCCGACCGTGCCGCCGCGAACGCGGCCTCGTGGTCCCGGAACGAGAACCGATGGGTGATGACCGGCCGGATGTCGAGGCCGGACTGGAGCATGACCGTCATCTTGTACCAGGTCTCATACATCTCCCGGCCGTAGATGCCCTTGAGCGTCAGCATCTTGAAAACCAGCTCCGTCAGGTCCAGGGATATGTCCTCGTTCGGGATCCCGAGCATCGCGATCCCGCCGCCGTGGGCCATGTTCGCGAGCGCTGACCTGAGCGCGTCGGGGTTGCCCGACATCTCGAACGCGACGTCGAAGCCCTCGACCATGCCGAGCTCGGCCTGCACGTCAGCGAGACCGCGCTCGCGGGGGTCGACGACCATCGAGGCGCCCATCTTCGTCGCCAGCGACCGCCGGAACGTGTTGAGCTCCGAGACGACGATGTGGCGAGCGCCGGCGTGTTTCGCGACCGCCACGGCCATGAGCCCGATCGGCCCCGCGCCGGTGACCAGGACGTCCTCGCCGAGGACCGGAAAGCTCAGCGCGGTGTGGACCGCGTTGCCGAACGGGTCGAAGATCGCCGCGACCTCCTCGTCGATCCCCGGCCAGTGATGCCAGATGTTGGTCATCGGCAGGGCCACGAACTGGGCGAACGCGCCGGGACGGCCCACCCCCAGCCCGATGGCGTTGGCGCAGAGGTGCCGGCGGCCGGCGAGGCAGTGGCGGCAGCGCCCGCACACGACGTGACCCTCGCCGCTGACGAGGTCGCCGGGTGCGAAGTCGCTCACGTTGCTGCCGACCTCGACGATGTCGCCGACGAACTCATGACCGACGATCAGCGGGGGGACGATCGTCCGCTCGGCCCACGCGTCCCATGACTCGATGTGCAAGTCCGTCCCACAGATGCCCGTCTTGTGGACGCGGATCAGGACGTCGTTGATGCCGATCTCGGGATCCGGCACGGTTTCGAGCCGGAGACCCGGCCCCGGTTCTGTTTTTACGAGGGCAAGCATCGGTGTGTCTCGATTGGCGAGGGCGCAACTCCTGCGCCGGGGTGGTACAGGGATGGGCCCGTCGTGTTCGGCCTCAGGCGGGTTCCGTGCCTGCGACGTTGACGTCGGACCATTCGATGACCGGATTCTCCACGTTTCCGACGCGTTCGACTTCGCAACGGACTCGATCGCCGGGCTCGAGAAAGACCGGTGGATCGCGAAAGACCCCGACGCCGGCAGGCGTGCCGGTGGTCAGGGGCGCGGTATCGATAGAGATGCATCGGTCCTGTGAGGGTCGCTCGCCCGCGGCGCGGGTCGGCCCGGTCCGATCAGCTCGGGGCCGCCGATCCGGCTGGCGCCGCGGATCCGGATGGAGCCGCCGATCCGGATGGAGCCGCCGCGGAACCTGACGGCTCGGGTGAGGCACTGGGTGCCGCCGGGGCTGGGCTGGCCGAAGGCAGCGCACACTGCTGCTCGGGGTTCGTTCGCTCCGCCTGCTGGTTGAAGAACGCCAGGATCTGGGCCTGGTCGAAGGTCTGAAGGGGCAGGATCTCGTCCCAGACGATGGCCGCGATCGGGAACTTCATGTCGTCGAAGCGCGCGATCACCGGCGACAGCCTGGCCGGCGGGATCGCGCAGATGGGGCTCACAGGGAACGTGGCGAAGAACTGCTTGAAGGCGGTCTGGCCGGCATCGGTGCAGGCATCGCCAGGGCAGCGGTAGAGCACGACGAGGGCCCCGTGCTCGAGGTTGTGGATCCAGCCCTCCGGCAATGCATCGTCCTCCGGCCCGTAGACCTTGGGCTGGATCGGGCCGGCGCCCGCCGCGGTGTAGTGCTCGCCGGACGCCGGCGGACAGATCGTGTATCGAACGATGGTTCCGACAGCCACGTGGCTGCGGCCGAGGTCGGGGACCACGTAGCCGAGGCGAGGAGTCGCACCCGGTGCTGGCGACGCAGTCGGCGACGGCTCCCATTGGATCGAGCAGGCGTACGCCTTCTGCGCACCACTCAGGACCAGGAAGCCGACCGCCGCAACCGCCGCCACGACCACCACGCCCCCGGCGATCCAGTTCCGGTACCGCTCGAAGAACGACGGCTTGCGGTACGCCCGGCGAGGACGAGGGGTCGCGCGCGCAGGCCCGGACGTGACTCGTGCGCTGCCGGAGCCGGCCCGACCTGGGGCCGCGCCTGAGGGGGCAGGTTCAACCGCCGCAGCGGGGCGCGATGATCGTCGTGAAGATTGGCTCAAGGAAGGCTGCCTCGTGGCGAGGGAAGTTGCGACGCATGGCGATGCAGTTGGAGGGGAGAGGGTACAGGCGCGGCGGTCGGCGCGCCGGATACCGGGTCGGGAATCCTATGGCTCGACCAGCCAGGCTC
>DATCPH010000247.1:0-5414 GCA_036570185.1 Candidatus Limnocylindrales bacterium
GGTCGATGGCCCGGAGCTTGAGTGGGCCCGACGTCCGCTGCAGCACCCGGAGCTGATGGCGGAGAACGAGGATCTCGAGGTCCTTGGATCCGTCAGCTCGACCAGGCTGTCCAGCGCTGACGAGGAGACCGACGAGGGCGCGGACAACGAGGTAGAGGAGGGACAGCATCGGCCGATCGTACCGGGACCGTCAGAGCCCGAACCGGGGTTTCCGACCCCCACGGCCAGCGTCCCTTGCAAGCTCGATCGTCTCCTCGACGGTCGGGATGCGCAGACCGGCGAAATCCTTCCCGAACCATCCGCCGGCGTCCAGTTCGGCCAGCTCGTTCCAGGTCGCGCTGCTCACGGGACCGTCGCCATTGGTCGTTCGATCGAGCGTCGCGTCGCGCATCATCACGAGCCGTCCGTCGCGGCTAACGTTGACGTCGGCTTCGATCATCTCGGTGCCGAGTTCGATCGCCCGGCGGTATGCCTTGGTCGTGTTCTCGGGCACCTCGAGCGAGTGGCCGCGGTGGGCGATGATCAGAGGCCGAGTCGATCGCAGCCACGGGTTCGCGCCGGAGCCCGGTCGCGGGTCGCTCATGCCGTGCCGGGGATCACGACCAGCTCGCTGGTGCCGATCACCACCGTCTCGGGTGCTTCCTGCATGAGCGAGAAGCGCGCGCGTCCCGCGGCGTGGACTCGGAGCAGCTCACCGGCGACGTCGACCTCCATCTGGAGGATTCCGCCAATGAAGACCAGGTTGCGGACATGACCCTCGAAGACATAGGGAAAGCTCGAGCGATCTGGTCCCTCGATGACCTCGAGGTCATCGGGTCGGAGGCTGAGCAACACGGGATCGCCGGGCGCGAGCCCATCCTCGCTCCGCACCTCGATGTCCTGCCCGAGTGCGCGGACCGTCATGTGCCTGTTCGGCAGGACGGTGGCGACAGTACCGAGCACGAGGTTCGTGTTGCCCACGAAACTGGCCACAAAGGCGGTAGCCGGATGGCGGTAGACGTCGGCTGGCGAGCCGAGCTGGGCGATGCGGCCCATATCCATCACGACCACCGACTCGGCGAGGGACAGGGCCTCGCGCTGGTCGTGCGTCACCATCATCATGGTCTTCTTGGTGCGCCGCTGGACGTCCGCGATGACCTCCTTCAGTTCGTCGCGCAGCTTGGCGTCCAATGCGCTGAGCGGCTCGTCCAGCAGGAGGATCGGGGGATCGGGCGCCAGGGCCCGGGCGATCACGACGCGCTGTGCCTGGCCACCCGACAACTGCGTCGCGTAGCGGTCATCGAGCCCGTGCAGCTGGACGAGGTCGATCATCGCCGTGACACGCCGCTCGATCTCGGCCCGCGGGATCCGGCGCAGCTTGAGACCCCAACCGATGTTCTCCCGCACGGTGTAGTGCGGGAACATCGACGGTCGCTGGAAGACGTAGCCAACGCCGCGTTTGTGGGCTGGCGTCCGAGTCGTGTCCCGGTCGCCGAACCAGATTCGACCGCTGTTCGGGACCTCGAGGCCGGCGACCATCCGCAGGATCGTCGTCTTGCCCGACCCCGACGGTCCGAGCAGGACCACGAACTGGCCAGCGGCGACTTCAAAGCTCACATCGTCGACGGCCGCCACCGCGCCGAAGCGTTTGGTCAGGTGCTCGATCCGCAGGCTCGCGCCGGGCATGACAGCGTTCAAATGATCAAACCTCGGAAGCGCTTGCGGGCCATGAGGTAGGCAGCCACCACGAACGACATCACGATGAGCTCGACGATCAGGGCTTCGGCGGCAAGTCTCGGGATCAGACTGTTGCGGCTGAGCTCGTTGAAGATCCCTACCGTCGTCGTAAGGGCCGTGGTCCGACCCAAGAAGTACGGAGCCGTGAATGCCGTGGTGGAGTTGGCGAACGTGATCATCGCGCCGACGGCGATACCGGGCGCGATGGCCGGCAGCGTGACGGTGAAGAACGCCCGGATCCTGCTCGCCCCGAGCATCAGCGCGGCGTCCTCGTAGGCAGGATCCGTAACCGACAGCGAGCTCTGGACGGCACGGACCATCCACACGAGGTTGAAGATGACGGTCGGCAGCAACACGCCGACAAACGAACCGATCAGGTCGGGGAAGACCAGGATATAGGCCGTCCCGAGCGCCACCATGTACCCGACGCCCGGGATGATGACGGGCAAGAAGATCGCCGCGGAGGCCAGCGCGCGTCCACGAAAGTGCATCCGCTGCGTGGCGTAGGACGTCGGGATGGCCAGCGCCAGGAGCACGCCAGTCGTGGCCAAACCGAGGGCGATGCTGAACGGCATCGTCTCGAGCAGGGTGGGTAGTTTGTCCAGGTTGAACGCGGCGAACGAGAAATAGCGTGGCGGAAAGACGATGTCGTCACTCGCAGCGACGATGAACAACTGCACCGTCGGATAGGCCAGGACCACCGCCGCGGCGATCGCGTAGAACTGGATCAGGCGTCGCCCGACCAGCATGGTCCAGCGGCTACCCCACATAGAGCTGGATCTCCGCGTGCGTGTCGGTGAGGCGGATGTAGATGTAGACCAAGAACGCCGTCAGGATCGTCAACACGATGCTCAGGGCGGAGGCCAGGGGGACGTTGCTCTCGACAAACAGGCCCCTGAGTTGCGTACTGATCCAGCCGTTGTCGGCATTGACCAGGATCACCGGAAGGGTGAAGGCGCCGGTCCCGCCGATGAACGTCAAGAGAAACGCGCCCCCGACACCGACCCGCGCCAACTTGAATGTCGTCGCGAACCAGGCGCGCAACGGGTTGGCACCGAGCATCTGCGCCGCCTCTTCGTAGACCGGATCGACACGCGCCAGGGCGCCCCTGATCAAGAGGACGGAGAGACTCGGCAACATCATCGCGATCACCGCCGAGATCGGCTGGTTCACAAGGTGGAGCGGCTCGCGGATCAAGCCAATCCCCATCAGGAACCAGTTGACGATGCCCTGCGGCGCGAAGGCGTAGAGCAGCGCGTAGCCAGTGAAGATGTCGCCGAACAGCGGCAGCAGCAGCGACATCTCGACAAAGATCTTGCCGCGACCGGTGCCCCGCGCGAGGAACTGGGCGACGGGCAGGCCGAGCACGACGGTACCCACGGCGATGACGAACGAGATCCCGATCGTGAAGACGAGACTCTCGACGATGAAGCGCTGGGCGAAGACCTGGACGTAGTTGTCGAGCGTGAATTTCTGGACGATGTGGTACGCGAACGTGCCCTGCTCTCGAGTGAGGAAGCTGTAGTAGACCTCGATCACAACCGGGAGGATGAGGACGACGATGAGGTAGATCATCACCGGTGCGACGAGGAGGTACGGCAGCACATGCTCGAGCCGCCGGGTGGCGGCTCGAGCGTGTTGCGAATCGACGAGGAGGTCCGGCCGGGCCGCGGTTATCGTCGCCCTCCGGGGTTGTGTGTCCTTGTCCCTAGCTTTATGGGAGGGCCTTGTATTCGGTCGAGATCTTCTCGTTGTTCTTGGCGGCGAACGAGAAGTCAAGGGTCAAGGTGACAGCCGCGGGATCGGGCGGGTAGTACGGGGCTGCCCATTTGGGAGCAAGTTTCCGTTCATCGGCGTTGAGACCACCGAAGTAGGCCTGCAGGTAATCCTGCTTGGAAAGGTTCCACTTGTTCGTCTCGGTCCCGGTCGAAGGATCCTGCGTCCAGCCGGCCATGATGAAGTCCTGGCTCAGCATCCAGTTGATCAGGACGCGGGCAGCAACGGGGTGCTTGGTGCCCTTGGCCACCCGCAGGGTCTCGCGATCGCCCGGCGAACCGGACGCGGGGTAGATCGGGACGGCGACGTTGTCGCGAACGTTCCAGTCCGACGCCAGGATGCCCCGAATGTACGAGTTCCACGTCAGCGCGATCCCGATCTCGCCGGACTGAAGCTTGGTGCGCATGACGTCGATATCGGCGAACTGGAGGACATTCGGCACGATGTTCTTCTTGAACCATTGCAGGCCGGCTGTGATCGACGCAGGATCCGTGACGCTGCCCTGGATGGTGCCCTGCTTGATCAGCGAGGTCAGCATCGCGTAGAAGAGCGCCTGGCCGCGGGGGTCGGCGGGGATGGGATACATCACGATCTTGCCCTTCAGGGCCGGGTTCGCGAGGTCGGACCAATCCTTGATCGAGGCGACATCGACTTTGTCCTTGCGCGCGACGACCGAGAGGTCCTCGAAGCCCTGGTAGATGATGCCGAGGCCATCCTGGACGACGTACGCCGGGTCGACCGCGGACCAGTTGGTGAGCACGCTGTCGTACTTGGGATCGTTGATCTTCTCGATCCAGCCGAGCTCCTGGAGCTGCGGCATGTGGTCTTCCTCGCTGTCGATCACGTCGAGGCCGATCTCGCTCGGGAGCTTGTTTGCCTGCTCGGCCTGCTGGAGCGCGCCGTTGGTGTCGTCCCAGACCAGGGTCACCGGGACGCCGTAGGTGTCCTGAGTGTATTTCTTGAAGGCATCGGGGAAGACGGTCTTGGAGAGGCCGTTGAAGCCCCAGCTCTTCAGGGTGACCGTGCCCTCGGACGTGAGGGCGGCCGCGATCTCGGCCTTGGTCATCCCCCCAGTCGACGCCGCAGAAGCGCTTGCCCCGCCTGAAGTCGCGGGTGCCTGGCTCGCCGCGGTAGGCGCACTCGCCCCGGACGAGCTGGCCGATGGCGATGCGGTGGAACCGCCGCAACTTGCAACGATCAGGGCGACGATCGCCGGGACGACGGCCCGGTTGGGGCTTCGACGGATCATTTGGCCGGTCTCCTCATCGCGGAATTCCTTACCCCGTCCCAACTTGGACTGGCGTCGGATCTAGCGGCTGTCTCACGCCATCAACTGCAGACTAGCCTAACCCCCCGCGAAGCTGCGCCTGACAAGCCTCGCCCTCACTTGCCTCCGATGCCGACAAGTAGCTCCCCAGCACTTCGTCCTGGTCCAATGCACGGGGTCGAACACGGGCGCACCCAACAGCCGATACGGATCGAGGATTAGTGCGCGGCGCGGGTTCCCGACGATCAGGAGATCAACCGCTTCCTCGCTATCGCCACGCCTGTTCGCGGTGCGCTAGTGCGCCGTCTCAAGAATGGCTCGACAACGGCCGACCTTGGCCAGGATCGCCTCGGCCGAAGCCGTCCAGACGAATGGCTTGGGGTCCGCGTTGTTGAGAGCGATGTAGGCATAGATCACCGCGACGAGGTCGGGCACGCTCCGGAAGACGCCCCTCCAGAGGCGCTTGCTCGTCCGATCACCGGTCGCCCGGTGGCCGGGACCCGCACCCAGCCGGCCGAGCTTCTTGGTGTCGAGATGGAGCAGGCCGCCGGGCTCGGCGATCTCGTAGCGGACGACCGGCTCGGCGACCCGGACCCGGTCGAGGTAGTCGAGCCGACCGAGGGCCCGATGGCAGGTTGAGGGCGGCAGCCCGAGG
>DATCPH010000248.1:0-49488 GCA_036570185.1 Candidatus Limnocylindrales bacterium
CCCCCGTCCCAGGGCCCGCCGGCCCGCCGAGCCGAGCTTCGTCGCAGCACGCTCGCCGACAGACCGTGCCTCATCGTCCACGACGCCGATCTCGGTCCGGTAGCGGTAGGCCTGCTCGAGGTGGTAGCCGAGGATCTCCTCGAACTCCAGCTCCCGGCCGCGCTCGCGGTTGACCCGCTCGGCCCAGACGACGAACCGCTCGTGGAGCGCCGCCCGCAGCCGCTTGAGCAGGCTTCCATACGCCGTGTCGCGAATGACCTGGTGACCGAACCGGTAGATGGCCTCGTCGCCCGACGCCCGGCGAACCAGCTGCTTGCCCTCGAGGGTTGTGAGCTCGGCGACGAGGCGCTCGCGAATCGGCTCCTCGACGAGCTCGCTCACGGCGTCCTCCGGGAACGAGAGGCCGATCACCGAGGCCGGCTCGACCACGGCACGCTCGTCGGTGCCGAGAGCGTCGAGCCGCGCGGCGACGAGCGCCTGCACCGTCGGCGGGATCTGGAGCGCCTCCGACCCTTTCCGCGCGACCCAGCCGTCGACGCCGCGTTCGAGGGCGCCCGTCTCGACGAGCATCGAGACGATCTGCTCGACGTAGAGCGGGTTGCCTTCCGAGGCCTCGGCGATGCGTGCCCTGGCGCTCGGCTCCAGCGCGCCGAGCAGCTCCTCGACGATCTGGCCGGCGTCGGCCTCGGTCAGCGGTTCGAGCCGGATCGTCTCCGCCTCGTGGGCCGCGAGCCACTCGGGGTGGCGCTCAGCGAGCTCGTGACGCGCCGAGCACAGCAGCAGGATCGGCGCCCCGTCGACGGCTTCGAGGAGGTGGTCGATGAAGTCGAGGAACGTCGCCTCGGCCGAATGGATGTCGTCGACGATCATCGCCAGTGGGCGATCGGCCGCGAGGGCCTCGAGGAGTCGCCGACCGCCCCAGAGCAGCTCCTGGACGGGAAACTGCGCCGACGACAGGTTCATCGCCGCGGCCACGCGGGCGACGACCGCATCGCGCTCGTCGTGTTCGCCGTCGGTTCCCGGCGTGCTGCCATCGAGCAGCGCGCGGATCTTGGCAATCGCTGCCTCGGGCGCATCGTCGGCGACGATGGCGGCCACATCCCGCACGATCTCGGCGAGCGGCCAGAACGTGATGCCGTCGCCGTAGGGGAGGCAGCGGCCGCGCACGACGCGGGCCTCCGCCGTCGCCGACGTCGCGAACTCCCGGATCAGCCGCGACTTCCCGACCCCAGCGTCGCCGACGACCGAGACGAGGCGCGCCTTCGCGTGTGCGGACGCGTCCGACAGCGCCTCCGATAGCCGGCGCAGCTCGGGCTCGCGGCCGACGAACGGCGTCGCCCGCGCTCCCGCGTCGGCCGTCGCCGAGCGTCCGATCTTCAAGAGGCGATACGCTGGCACCGGCTCGGCCTTGCCCTTCAGGATGAGCGGCGGGATGAACTCGACCTCGATCTCGTCGCGGGCCAGGCGATAGGTGAGGTCGCCGAGGACGATCTCGCCGGGGCCGGCCGCCTGCTCGAGCCGGGCGGCGGTGTTGACCGCGTCTCCGGTGACCAGTCGCTGGCCCGTGCTCGCGTCACCCGCGATGACCTCGCCGGTGTTCACGCCGGTGTGGTTCTCGATCTCGATGTCCCGCTCGGCGAGGAAGCGCGCGTTCAGCGCCGGCAGGGCGGCCTGCATGTCGGCCGCGGCTCGAACCGCCCGGAGGGCGTCGTCCTCGTGCCGGACCGGCAGGCCGAAGACCGCCATCACCGCGTCGCCGATGAACTTCTCGACCGTCCCGCCATGTCGCTCGAGCGCCGCCCGCATGGCGTCGAAGTAGCCGGACATGACGTCGCGCAGGGCCTCGGTGCCGGGCGGCTCGCCGGTCCGCGTGTGGACCTTGGGCATCGCGAACACGAGGCTGACCGTCCGCCGGCTCTCGCGGGCCACGTGCTGGCTGAGCGAGGCGCCGCACGTGTTGCACAGGCGAAAGCGCTCCGGCGACTGCTCGCCGCAGCTGGGACAGATCCGCATCCCGGGCGAGGGTTCCGGGAGCGCCGCGTCCTTCGACTTGCGGGCGTGAACGGCGACCAGCCGGTACGCCGGGAAGAATTCCTGCGACCCCTTCGCAGCGACCGCGGCCATCGCCTCGACGTCGACGAGGTCCGTCACCTCCGTATATGTCGTCTCGGCGATGAGCACCTCGAGGGGCGGCGCGTTCTGCTCCATGACGGTCGACAGGTCCACCGGGGGCCCGAGGAGAACGTGCTGGCCGCTCTCGGCCTTGCCGAATGTCACCTCGCCGGTCGCGACACCGGTCCGGACGACCAGGCGAACGCCCCAGCCGTGCTCGAGCTCGTCGTTGAGCGTGGCCAGGGCGCGCTGCGATTCGGCGGCGGCCTCGAGGGCCCGGATCGCGTCGTCGTCGTGCCGGAAGGGGAGCCCGAACACCGCCACGATGGCATCGCCGATGATCTTCTCGATCGTGCCACCGTGGGATTCGAAGACGGCCCGCATGACGCCGAAGTAGCGATTGAGGACCTCTCGGAGCGCTTCCGGGTCGAGGCGCTCGCCGAGGGCTGTCGAACCCTTGAGATCCGACGTCACGAGGGTCACAACACGGTGGACCTCACCGGCCGCCTCGTCGCGAACGAGCGCCGTTCCGCAACGCCCGCAGATCCGAGCCCCGGCCGGGTTCTCCTGTCCGCACGTCGGGCAGCGCGAGGGTTCCACGAGCGTCGGCGTCTCCACGATCGGCAGTCTACGCGGGGCTGCGTGCGGCCCCACCTGACGCGGTTTCGCCATTTGGATCTGAGGCCGGGTGGCTCGCCTCAGGCGCGGGAATCCTCGCTCCGGCTCTCCGTCGTAACGAGCTGCGGCTTCTGCTCCGTGCGCAGCTCGCGCAGGTCGCGCTGGTCGTAGCCGGCCAGACGCGGCAGGTCCGCGTTGGTGGTCCGCGTCAGCCGCTCAGTGAGCTTCGAAAGGATGAGCTGGCTGATCTCCGGCACGGCCATGATCTTGCGAAGGGTATCGGCAGGGACCTCCAGGACTGTCGTGTCCTCGTCGGCGACCACGTTGGCGGTCCGGGGACTGCCGGTCAATGCCGCGATTTCGCCGAAGAAGTCGCCCGGGCCCATCGCCGAGAGGGATCGATACTCGCCGTCCGGCGCCGGGACGCCGGCGACGGCATGGCCATCGAGGATGAAGTACGCCGCAGTGCTCTGCTCCCCTTCGCGGACGATGACGGTTCCCGCCGGCGCCTCGGCGACCGTCGCCCGTGAGACGAAGTCGCCCCGCCGGTGGGCGTCGAGCGCTCCGAGGGTCGGAAGCAGGCCGAGCAGGGTCTCGAGGTCGGCCGACGTGGCGGCACGCCCCACGCCGAGGCCGCGAGCCGTGGGCGCCGCCCGCAGCAGGCGCATCGAGCGCCGCCATTCGGCGGCCGGCTGGCCAAGACCCGGCATGAATTGCGTCACGGCCGCGGCGCCGATCAGCAGCAGTGAGCTCGCCACGATCAGGAGCCGAATCGAGATGAGGTCGCCCAGGCCGGCCGTCGCCATCCCCAGGAGGAAGGCGACGTCGCGTGACACGAAGAACGCCGAGAAGACCCGGCCGCGTTTGTCGCGCGGCGTGTTGCGCTGGAGGATGAGCCGACGGGCGATCGAACCGGGCGAATTCAGGAAACCGGTCACGGTCACGATCGCGATCGCGAGCCAGATGTTCGACACCAGGCCGTAGGCGACGCCGAACACGCCCATTCCGAAGAGTGAAATGACGAGCCATTGGCCCTCTCGAATGCGGTCGAGGTACCGCGCGAGAGTGAGGCTGGCGACCACGAATCCGACCGACGTGAGCGCTTCCTGGTAGCCGTACTCACGCTCGGTCGCGCCCAGGACCCGCGTGGCCATCGGCAACAGCAGCACGTTCCAGAGCCCGAACGCGAAGAACGTCGGGATGGCCACGATGAAGGCCGACCGCAGGATGCGCGTGCCGACGAGGAATCTGAGACCGTCGACGAGGTTCGCCGCAACGACCCTCACCGTTGTCGTTTCCGAGGTTTCGGTGGCGGCGATGGCGACGAGGGCGACGCAGGCAGCCGAGAAGAGGAACGTCGCCGCATCGATCCAGAACGGCAGATCGATGTCGATCGTGGAGAGGATCCCGGCGGCAGCGAACCCGATGGCAGTCGAGCCGAACGAGCTGATCGAGAGAAATGAGTTCGCGGATGTGAGCTCCTGCTCGGTCGCGATGTCCGGCAGCACGCTTTCCCAGGCAGGCTCGAAGAACTGCTTCACGGTCGACGCCAGGAGGACGATCAGGTAAAGGGCCAGGATGCCCCAATGGCTGACCGCGAACGGGATCGCCGCGACCAGTGCGGCGCGAAGCAGGTCGGAGGCGATCAGGATGTATTTGCGGTGGAATCGATCGACGAAGACACCGGCGACGAGACCCACCACCAGGCCGGGCAGCGCCGTGACCATCAGCATCAGGCCGACGTTGAGGACCGAGTTCGTCACTCGGAAGACGAGGATGCCCGCTGCGAGATCGGTCAGCGAGGACCCGATCGTGGAGACGAGCTGCGCGGTCCACATCAGCGAGAAGTCCCGCTTCCGGAAGACCGCGAACATCGAGGGCGGGGGTGCTGGGCTAGCCGCCTCTGCCGTCACCCGGGGAGTGTACCGGCCGGCGCCGCCGCGTTTGGCACCGTTTCGACCAGCGGCGGATCGCCGGCCCAGCGGCTGACAGGAAGGACCACTCCCTCGAGGGCCAGCAACGCGCGCTTGAGGTCCAGCAGTTCCTCGCGGGTGCCCCACCAGTCGCCGCCGTAGCCCCCGAGCGTCCCGTCGCCGGCAATCACCCGGTGGCACGGAATGAGGATCGCGATCGGATTCCGGCCGACGGCACCGCCCGCGGCGCGAGCCGCTCCGGGCCGGCCGATGTGACGGGCAAGGCGGCCGTAGCTGGTGACCGATCCATACGGGATGTCGCGGACGGCGCCGAGGACGGCTCGATCCCAGGGCGAGCGCACGACGATGTCGAGTGGCAGAGCGAACTCCCGGCGATCGCCGGCAAGGTAGCTACGGAACTCGTCGACCGCTTGATCGAGGAGCTGTCGCTGGCGCGGTGACGCGTCGTTCCGTCGGTCAACGACAGTCACGCCGAACCGGCGTTCGAGGCCGTCCGCGAACGCGGCCGGCGGGGTCATGTTCTCCGCGGCGACGACGCCGCGATCACTGACGGCGACACTGAGCGGTCCCCAAGGCGCATCGATCACCGCCATGAGGATCGCGATGCTACTCACAGGTCATATGGTGGCGCCTTCGAGCGGTTTGGCCCGGCCGGGTCGTAGAGGGCCGATGCTATACTCCCCGGGAGTATGACAACCGCCGCCGCCGCACCCATCCGGAGACCGCTCGATCCGGTCGAGCTCAGGGTCGCGGTCCAAGGGATGACCTGTGCCTCGTGCGTGAACCGTATCGAGCGCTTCCTCAAGAAGACGCCGGGCGTCGAGGATGCCGTCGTCAACCTCGCCACCGAGACGGCCACGATCCGGTACCTGCCCGATCTGGCGGGCCGGGCTGAGCTGGTCGGGGCGATCGAGGCGGCCGGTTACGACGTCCGCGAGCGGACGGATGAGGACCTCGAGGCTGCTCGCGCTGATCTGGCCGCGGAGCTCGACCTGGATACCGCAGCGCGAGCGCGGGAGGCGCGCCAGACCCTCGTCCAGGCGCTGGTCTCGATCGCGGTCGCGGGCGGAATCATGCTTGCGATGTTCTGGCCGCAGACGTCGATCGCGATGACCGACATCAATCGCGCCGTCCTGTTGCCCGCGACTTTCATCCAGTTCTGGGCCGGCCGCCGCTTCTACCGGGCCGGAATTCGCGCGGCGCTCCATCGCTCCGCGGACATGGACACGCTCATTGCCATCGGGACCTCGGCGGCCTGGGCTTACAGCGTCTTCGTCACGTTCTGGCCGGATGTGATCAACGAAGCCGGGCTCCACCCCGAGACGTACTTCGACAGCTCCACGGTCATCATCGGCCTCGTCCTTCTGGGCCGCTGGCTCGAGGCCCGCGCCAAGGGCCAGGCGTCGGGCGCGATCCGGCGCCTTGTCGGGCTCCAGCCCAGGACGGCTCGCGTCGTCCGCGGCACGGTCGAGGACGAGGTCCCGCTGGAGGCGGTCGCCGCCGGCGATCTGCTTCGCGTCCGCCCCGGCGCGAAGATCCCGGTCGACGGGATCGTCGTGGAAGGCACGTCGGCGGTCGACGAGTCGATGCTTACAGGTGAGCCGTTGCCGGTGACGAAGAGCCCTGGCGACGGAGTGATCGGGGCGACGGTCAACACGACCGGCGCATTCGTCATGCGGGCGACACGCGTCGGCCGCGAAACCGCGCTGGCACACATCGTCGAGCTCGTGGAGCGCGCCCAGGGCTCCAAGGCGCCGATCCAGCGGATCGCCGATCGGGTCAGCGAGATCTTCGTGCCGGCGATCCTGGCCATCGCGGGCCTGACCTTCATCGTCTGGTTCGTCGCCGGCCCTGAACCGCGGATGACCTTCGCCCTGACTGCGTTCATCGCGGTCCTCGTCATCGCCTGCCCGTGCGCCATGGGCCTCGCGACGCCGACGGCGATCATGGTCGGGACCGGCAACGGCGCGGAGTCGGGGATCCTGGTCCGCAGCGGCGAAGCCCTCGAGATCGCCGGCCGGACGACAACCGTCGTCTTCGACAAGACCGGCACCCTGACCGTCGGCAAGCCGCGCGTCGTTGAGGCCAGCCTCGCGCCCGGTTTCGACCTCCCTGAGCTGCTCGACCTGGCCGGCTCACTCGAGAAGGGCAGTGAGCACCCTCTCGGTGCCGCGATCCTTGCCCGTGCGCGCGAGGACGAGCTCGGCTTCCAGCCGGTCGCCAAGTTCACGGCGATCGTCGGCCACGGCGTCGAGGGCGTCGTCTCGACCGAATCGGGGGATCGCCGGGTTCTCGCCGGGAGCGGCCGGCTGATGCTCGGCCGCGGGGTCGACATCGAGCCGCTCGCGGCGCCGACCGCGACGGCCGCCGAAGCGGCCCGAACCCAGGTCTACGTGGCGGTCGACGGTCGGATCGCGGGGCTCCTGGCGATCGCCGACCCGGTTCGGCCGGGGAGTCGGGCGGCCGTCGGAGAACTGAGCGCCGCCGGGCTCGACGTCTGGCTCGTCAGCGGCGACGCGGCCGGGACGACAGCGGCAGTCGCGCGCGAGGTCGGCATCGCCCCGGACCATGTCCTCGCCGAGGTGTTGCCGGCGCAAAAAGCGGCGCAGATCGCCGAGCTGCAGGCGGCCGGCAGGACGGTCGCGATGGTCGGTGACGGCATCAACGATGCGCCCGCACTTGCATCTGCCGACGTCGGTCTGGCGATCGGCAGCGGGACCGACGTCGCGATCGAAGCTTCCGACATCACCCTGGTCGGCGGCGATCCACGGGCCGTGGCCGCGGCGATCGCACTCTCGCGGGCGACCATGCGGACGGTGCGCCAGAATCTGTTCTGGGCCTTGGCCTACAACGTGGTCCTGATTCCGGTCGCGACGGGAGCGCTGTTCCCGGCCTTCGGAATCCTGATCAATCCCGCGCTCGCTGCCGGGGCGATGGCCTTCAGCTCCGTCGCCGTCGTCACGAACTCGCTGCGGCTTCGCCGCTTTGACGCGCGACCCGGCGGGCGTCGCGTCAGGAGATAACGGCGAGGAACGCCAGGATTGCGATCGCCGCCACGGCTGAGCCGGCCGCCGTCCAGGCACCGGCCCGGCGGCCGAAACCGACTGGCACCGCAGCCTGACCCGCAAGCGGGCCGAGCGCCGCGGGAACGATCGCAAGGAGCACGGCGAGCAGCCCCGCCGGCAGGTTCACGGCCGGGGTGGCCAGGGTCAGCCTGCTCCCGGCGAGGATCGTCGTCGCGTCTGCCGCGAGCAGGAAGGCCGCGGCCGCCCCGAACAGCGCATCACTCCGGGTCGCGGCCATCGCCACGGGATAGGCGCAGGTCAGCACGGCCAGCGCGAGGACGGGCGGCGCCAGCAGCAGCGACCCGGTCGGTCCACCCGGCAGCGCGTAGTCGCCGCCACCTGCGAAATCCGTTCGCCAACGAGGGACGCCACCGCCACGACCCGCGCCCATGATCGCCGCCTCGATCGATCGTCTGAGCCACGCGGCGAGACGGACGTCGAACATGGTTGCGCATCCTACACTCACGTGATGACCGAGCCGCTCCCCGTCGCCGCGGTGCCCGCGCGGTCGCGGATCGCCGTTCCCGACGACCCCCGCGACCTCCCCGGCGACTTCGCTTGCCGGCACGATGTCGAGGTTCGCTTCGCCGACACCGACGCGATGGGCCACGTGAACAATGCGTTCTATCTCACGTACTGCGAGATCGCCCGGGCCGCGTACTACGAGACGGTCACCGGCCGTCCGCTCCCGCTGGGCGTGCATGGCGCGAACGAGGGCATGATCCTGGCCGAGCTCCGCATGATCTATCGCTCACCGGCGTTCTACGGCGAAACGATCGCAGTCGAGACGCGGGTCCCCCGGATCGGTCGAAGCAGCTTCTCCATGGAGCATCGATTGACGGCCCCGTCGAGCCGCCACGGGCGAGCCCGGCTGGTGGCCGTCGCCGATTCGGTGCTGGTTTCTTACGACTACCGCGCCGAGCGCCCGATTCAGGTACCCGCCGACCTCGTCGCATCGATCGAAGCGTTCGAAGGGCGCCGCCTTCGGGCCTGATTCGGAATCAGGCCTGGAAACGGCGGAAGATCGCGACGGCGTTCTGGCCGCCGAAACCGAAGCCGTTGATCATTGCCGTCTCGACCTGCGCCTGGCGCTTGACCAGCGGGACGAAGTCGAGGTCACATTCGGGATCGGGGTTCTCGAGGTTCGCCGTCGGAGGGATCCAGCCGTCGCGGATGGAACCCACCGCCGTGACCGCCGCCACCGCCCCGGCGCCGCCGAGGAGATGACCGACCATCGACTTGGGCGACGAGATCGGAATCCTGTACGCGCGTTCGCCGAACGCTCGCTTGATCGCCCTCGTCTCGGTCACGTCGTTCAGGGGCGTCGAGGTCCCGTGGGCGACGATGTAGTCAATGTCATCGGGACCGATGCCCGCATTGCGCATCGCGCCAGCCATTGCCATCGCCGCACCCCGACCGCTCGGCTCCGGTGCACTGATATGGAACGCGTCCGCGGTGAGCGCCGCGCCGATGATCTCGGCTTGGATGGCTGCGTCGCGGCTCAGCGCGTGCTCTGCTGACTCGACGACGCAGACCGCGGCGCCTTCGCCAAAGACGAAGCCGTCGCGATCTCGGTCGAACGGTCGCGAAGCATGCTCGGGATCGTCGTTCCGCTTCGAGAGCGCGCCCATGTTGCCGAGCGCGGCGAAGGCGATCGGCAGCAGCGCCGCCTCCGATCCACCCGCCAGGACCACGTCGCACTCGCCCGATCGGATGAGGCGCAACGCATCCTGGAAGGCGATGACGCCGGATGCGCACGCCGCGACCTGGGTGATGACTGGCCCGGTGAGGGCGTACTTCATCGAGACCTGAGCCGCGCCCATCGAGCCCGAGAGCGCTGGAATGGCGAAGGGCGAAACCTGCCCGGGGCCCTTTTCCCGGAGCGTCGCCTCGCCGATCGTGACCTCCTCCATGCCGCCGCCGCCGGTGTTGATGACCACCCCAACGCGGTCGCGCTGCTCGGGTGCCCAGGTGCTGAAGTCGATGCCGGCCTCGGCGATCGCCTCGCCCGCTGCGGCCATGGCGAAGTGGATGAACCGGCTCATCCTGCGCGCCATCTTGCGGTCCATCGCGACGGTCGGGTCGAAGCCCTTGACCTCCGCGGCGATGCGGACGTCGAAGCCGCTCGGATCGAACGACGTGATGCCAGCCACACCCGAGACGCCGGCGAGGAGGTTCGACCAATAGGTCGGAGCGTCGTTCCCGATCGGGGTCACGGCACCCATTCCCGTCACAACGGCGCGACGCGCCAGATCCTCACGGGGCGCAGGGCTGGGCAACTTTCACCTCGGGACGAACCGGTCTCGGCAACTCTCGGCTCCGGATTGTAGCCGCGTTCCAGGGTTGGCCAACCTTGTCGTCGGTCGGCGCCCGCGTTGTCGTCGGTCGGCGCCCGCCTTGTCGTCGAATGCGGCTCGTCGCGTTGCCACATGGCGCTCGGGTCGAGCGTGACCGTGCGGCGACCCTTCCGCAGGTGATGCCCGTGGATGCATCATCTAAATCCGATCAGGGCGACGCCAGTTCTTGATGCCCACCATCTGGCATCAAACTCAATTTCGAGGCCGTCGCGGGCTGGCGCCCCGCACATCGCGAGCTGGCGCCCCGCACATCGCGAGCTGGCGCCCCGCACGTCGCGAGCTGGCGCCCCGCACGTCGTGGGCTGACGCCCCGCACGTCGTGGGCTGACGCCCTGGAAGTGGTTCCGATGGTCGGCCCCGCGGTCGCCAGACGCATTCCAGTCAATCCCGCGGTAAGCGTCGGGTGAGGCCCGTCTGTCTCAATTCCGCGATGCCATACGAGCGCGATCCCGACGCGGCTATCGACGCCGCTCTGCGGATGATCGGCAGCCGGTTGAAGAGGACGCGGATCGCCCTCGGCCTGAGCCAGAGGGCCCTCGAGGCTCTCAGCGGCGTCGACCAGACAACCATTTCGCGGATCGAAAACGGACGTGCACCCAGTTTTTCCCTGGGACGGTACGCGCGGATCCTGGCTGCCCTCGATCGCTACCGCCTCGCGTTCTGATTGAGCCTTGATGCCCACACCGGGCATCAGCCCGGCTTGGGCGACCCCGGCGGTTTTCGCCCGACTGAAGACGCCGACCTCCGGGACAAGGACCGAGGCGGAATGTGCGACGGGTCGGGTGCCCAGGTCGCCAACGCACAAACATGCGCGGTTGGGCATCAGCTGACGGCCGATTCGTGCGGGCGAGTGGGTGATGCAGCCACGGGCATCACTCCGGAGGGAGGGCACTCCGGAGGGATGGGAGGGCACGAGCGGCCCCGCGAGTGATCTGGCGCTTCCCCGGCCGACCCGCGGACGGGCCGATCTGATCAGTCGCCCTCGTAGCGCTTGAAGATCACGGCGCCGTTGTGGCCACCGAGGCCGATGTTGTTGGACAGGGCGTAGCGGATCCGGAGCGGCGTGGCCTCGGTCACGATCCGAAGGTCGCAGGCGGGGTCGGGATCGCGGTAGTTGATGGTCGGCGGGACGCACTGTTCGTGAATCGACAGCACAGTCGCCACCGCCTCGAAGGCGCCGGCGCCACCCATCATGTGGCCGGTCATCGACTTCGTGGCGCTGATGGCGATGTCGGGTGTGTGTTGGCCGAAGACGGCCCAGATCGCCTCGGCCTCGCGCTGGTCGCCCAGCGGGGTCGAGGTCCCGTGCGGGTTGATCATGTCGATTTCGTCGGCTGGCACCCCGCGGCGGTCGAGCGCCATTTGCATCGCCCGCGACGAGCCGACGCCGCCGGCGATCGGCTGGATCATGTCCCAACCGTCGGCTGCCGAGCCGTAGCCGATGACCTCCGCGTAGATGCGCGCCCCGCGGGCCTTGGCGAGGTCGAGGTCCTCGAGGAAGAGCGAGCCGGCGCCCTCGCCGAGGACGAACCCATCGCGTGTCTTGTCGAACGGCCGAGAGACCGTTTCGAGCGGCTCGCCCGGTCGGGGAGAGCCGAGGCCTCGCATGTTGGTGAAGCCGGCGTGGGCGACCTCGAGAAGCGGCGCCTCGGTCGAGCCCGAGATCACCGCGATGCAGTCACCGCGTCGGATCGCCTCGGCGCCCTCGGCGACATTGTGGGTACCGGTGGCACAGGCCGACACGATGCAGATGTTGTGACCGATGGCGCCGGTTTCGATCGCGATCATGCCCGAGGTCGAGTCCACGAGAGCGTTTGCAATGAACGTTGGAGCGACCGCGCGCGGGCCACGCTCGTGGAGGAGGGCGTAGTTCTCGATCATGAGCTGCTGGCCGCCCGCTCCGGAACCGAAGACGACGCCCACGTCCGCGCGATTCTCGTCGGTCACCTCGAACCCGGAATCGGCCACGGCCTGCTTCGCGGCCGCGACGCCGAAATGCATGCTGCTTTCGCTGCGCCGGACGGCCTTGGCGTCCATCCAGTCGGTCGCGGTGAAATCGCGAACCTCGCCGGCGATGCGGTGCTCGTAGGGGGACGGGTCAAAATGGGTGATCTCGCCGAGCCCGGACACCCCACGGATCAGGTTGTCCCAGGCGGTTTGCACATCGTTTCCAACGGGGCTGATGACCCCGAGGCCGGTGACGACGACGCGCCGATCGTAGTCGGGTCTTCGCAACGCTCGTGCTCCTTCGGATTGATCGAGGTCGATCGATCAGGCAGTGATGGTGGTTGTGGCCGCCGCCAACGGGGCGGCTGCGGCTGCGGCCGCGAATGGAACCGCGAGAGGGTCTGGAGCGGACGGGTCATCGAGCGGGATCGCGGCAGCGTCCGGGGCGATGCGCTTGATCAGACCTGTGAGGACGCGGCCGGGGCCGACCTCGATGAAGGTGGTCACAGCGGCGGCGGTCATCCCCTCGATCGTCCGGATCCAATCGACCCCGGTCGTGAGGTGTTCGACCAGTTCGATCCTGCAGGCCGCTGCCGTTTCGATTGGGCGCCCGTCAGCGTTGGCCAGGAGGGCTGGCTCGGGGTCGGCGAAGCGGTAGCCGGCCAGGACCCGCCGCATCGCCTCGGCCGCCTCCGCCATCAGTGGCGAGTGGGCTGCCACTGACACCGGCAGCACGATGGCCTTGCGGGCCCCAAGCTCGCGGGCGATCTCCGTCGCGGCATCGACGGCTGCCTTCTCGCCCGAGACGACGACCTGCCCGGGCGCGTTGCGGTTGGCGATGCCGAAGATCCCGATCTCCGAGGCCCGCCGGACGAGCTCGGGGACGAGGGCATCGTCAAGACCGAGGATCGCCGCCATTGCCCCTGAACGACCCGAGCCTGACGCCTGCATCTGGCGTCCGCGCTCGCGCACGAGACGGACACCATCGGTAAGCGAGAGGGCACCGGCCGCGACGAGCGCCGAGTACTGGCCCATCGAGTGACCGGCCGCGAACGCCGGCTGACCCGGCGCGACACCGAGCTCCGCCCAGCGCTCCCGCAGCGCCGCCAGGTACGCGATCGACGCGGCCAGGAGTGCCGGCTGTGCGTTCTCGGTCCGATCGAGCGTCTCGGCGGGCCCGTTCCAGGCAAGGTCGCTGAGGTGCTCACCGAGCGCGTCATCGGCCTCGGCAAAGACGGCCGCGGCGACCTCGGACGCCCCGGTAAGGGCCTGACCCATGCCGACGGACTGCGAGCCCTGCCCTGGAAAAACGAACGCAAACGTGCTCACCGGCCTTCGATCCTCGCACCGAGCGTGGCCGCTCCGCGTGAGATGTGTGCGCGAGTGCACGCAGCGTCGTTCAGGTTGTACTCTCGCTCGAATGGAAGGCGAGCGCCATGGCAAGCCCGAATCGACCGGCGAACGATCGCAACGTCGCGCTGCCGCGCGCGCCGCAGCGCCGATGCGAACGATCGCTCGTCGTTTCGAAGCCGACCTCTCGGCGCCTGTCCTGGCCGCGGGGACGCGCATCCGGAACGTTCGTCAGATCTCGGAGCGCGTGGCGATGGGCCGGGCGCTGTGGCGCGAGCTGGTGATCGGGTTCGCCTCGCAGCTCGGCGCGCTTCGACTCGGATTCACGCAGCTGGCCGCTCTCTATGTCCTTGCCGACGGTGGCACCACGACGATCGGCGAGCTGGCCGAGGTCATCGCCCGATCGCCCTCGGCGACCAGTCGTCTCGTCGACGGCCTCGTTCGTCGCCGTCTCGTCGAGCGCCGCGAGGAGGTCGAGGACAAGCGCCAACGGACCCTCGTCCTGACCCAACGCGGTCAGGCCCTGCTCCGCCTGGTCGATCGCGCGCGCGCGGATCAGTTCCTGACTGCCGTCCGACCCCTCCCGACGCCAGAGCGGGCGATCGTCGCGATGGGCGTTGCCGCACTGGCCACTCACGCCATCTCGCGGCGGGGTAGGCTCATCCGCACGCCTCGCGATTAAGGGGTTTCCCGCGAAGCACGCCGCCCGGCCGGGAACGAGAAGGAGCTGCGATGGACTTGTTGCGAAGCATGGAGGCCCAGTACCGCATCTCGCACCGGCACTCGGACGGCTCGTGGGTCGAGCTCGAGCCCAAGCCGGATTCCCACGACCCGGCGGCGACCGATCCTGAGCGGGAATGGCCCAACGGCAAGGTATTCCGCTGCGCGTCGTGTTACGAAGAGGTCGTCCTGGTCCGCCCCGAGGACGATCCCGCCACCGGCGGGCGGTAGTCGATCCGACCCGCCTCGGACCGATCGGATCAGGCCGGGCCGCAGAACCGCCGAACCGCGTCGTACAGGACGGGCAGGCCCCAGCGCAGGGCGTCGATGCCGACGCGCTCGTCGACCCCGTGGAAGCGATCGAGATATCGCTCGGCGGGCTCCAGCTGGAGTGGTGAGAACCCGTAGCTCGGAACGCCGAGGCGCACAAGGTGCTTGCCGTCGGTGGCGAACGGTGCCATGACCGGCAGCGGGACCCCATCGGGATCGTGGTCGCGCAGGGTCGCCTCGAGGGCCCGGTAGAGGTCCGTATCCGTCGAGGCTTCGACCGGTTCGGCCGCGATCAGGAGCTCCACATCGCAGGCGGGGCCGAGGTCGCCGAGGCGGCCCAGGACCTCCTGGCGCATAGCCTCGACGCTCGTCCCGGGCAGCTGCCGGCAGTCGATCTCGATCTGGGCTTTGCCCGGGATCACGTTGTACTTCACGCCGGCCCGCAGGACGCCGGTGCTGATCGTGTTTCGGACGAGGGCGCGCAGGGCGCGGGCGTGAGTCAGGTCGCAGGCATCGTTGGCGGCCGACGGGTCGCTCCCGGCGGCGATCGAGCGCAGCAGCGGGCCGAAACGCGGTGGAAGGCCCGCCTCGACCCCGCGGAGGAACGTCTCCATGACGGTGGTGATGCGCGGCTCGCCGGGGACCGCAAGGCGACGAACGGCCTCCGAGGCCAGGACGGCCGCGTTGTCGTCGCGCGGCATCGACCCATGTCCCCACGTCCCGTGGACGGTGATGCGGAAGACCGCGTAACCCTTCTCCGCGACCATGATCGGATAGAAGGTCCGACCGCCGACGGGCGTCGCGATTGCGCCGGACTCGTTGATCGCCCCGGCTGCCCGCACCAGCTCCGGGCGATGGTTGACGATCCATGACGCGCCGTCGATCCCGCCCGCCTCCTCATCGGCGCTGGCGACGAACAAGATGTCGCGAGTGAGGCCGGGGATCGGATCCGAGGCGGGATCCCGCCCGGCGGCGCGGGCCTCGCGGGCGAGGAGTCGCACCACCTCGATCTCCATGGCCAGCAGGTTCTTCATGTCGACGGCGCCACGACCCCAGACGTAGCCGTCGGCGACGTCCGCGGCAAAGGGGTCATGGGTCCACTCGTCCGCCGGCGCGGGGACGACGTCCACATGCGCGAGCAGGAGCAGCGGATCGCCGCCGCTGCCGTCGCCCAGCAGCCGCGCCGCCACCGAGCCGCGGCCGGGGACGGGCTCGAGGACTTCGGGACGCAGGCCCTCGTCCTGGAGGGCTGCGGCGATCCAGTTGGCCGCTTCAAGCTCGGCGCCCGGCGGATCGGGCGGATTGATCGAGGGGATCCGGATCAGGTGGCGGAGCGTGGCGACGAGCTCATCCGTCGCCGCTGCCCACCCGTCGGCCCCGATCGCATCCGACGGTCGCTTGCCGCGGACCTGGCCGGCGGCAGGTGCTTCCGGTGTCACCCGGTGCGCCTCATTGGCCGCTTGCGGAGAGCGCGATGGAGATGGCAATCCCGATCGCGAACCCGCCGAGGACGATCACGAGGACCATGCCAACCAGGACGCGGCTCCAGAAGCGGTCCTCTCGCCGCGCCTCCTCCGGGTTCGGATCGCGACCGCCGGGGATGTACGGTCCCGGCAGGCCGCGGGCACGCGCCCGGACAGCGCGCGGGTCGTCGTACGCATCGGGATCCGGTGGGAGACTGGCGGGCGACGACGGCCGCGTCGGGGGCTTGTCGGTCACCGGTCAATGATAGGTCGGGCTCCGTCGCGAGCCGGGTGAAGGCCGATCAGGCGAGGTCGCCGGCGGCCTCCCGGAGGGGGACAGCCACCTCACGGGCCATCGCCGCAAGGCCGTCGGGACCGTCGCGGCCCCGCACGCCGATGATGACGTGGTCGGCCCCGACACGCCGGAACTCGAGCGCCGCCTCGCGGCCCCGTCGCAGCGACGCTGCCTCGCTCGAGACGGTGACCTGGGCGGCAAAGGTGAAGTCATCTGGATCCCGACCACCCGCCTCGAGCGCCCGCCGGATCTCGTCGCGCTTCGTGACGAACAGCTCGACGTTGCCTGCCTCGTTGCCCGGCATCGGCCAGCCCTCGGCGTAGCGAACCGCGAGGCCGATCCCGCGCGGCCGCTGGCCCCCAAGCCACAACGCGGGTCCCTCGGGGCGCATCGGCGCCGGCTCGAGCGTGGCTTCGCGCAATGGGTAGTAGGGATCGTCGCGGGTGACCCCGGGCGCCTGCCGCGCGGCTTCGGAGAAGAGCGCCGAAAGAACCCCGACGGCGCTCTCGAAGCGGTCGAATCGCTCTCGGAGCGGCGGCAGCGGAATGCCGAACTCGGCGTGCTCGCCCTCATGCTAACCGGCACCAAGACCGAGGATGAACCGGCCGCCGGTGACGTTGTCGAGGACGGTCGCCGCTTTTGCGACCAACGCGGGATGCCGAAATGTGTTTGCCAGGACGGCGATCCCGATCCACTTGCCGGGGACTCGATGCGCGAGCGCGGCGGCGGTCGTGATGGACTCGAAGGCCCCGCCGCCGCGCTCGCGACTCGCATCGGTCAGGTGATCGCTCATCCAGCCCGCATCGAAGACCTCGAGGTCCCCAGCCAGGGCCCAGGTCGCGTCGAGCTTCGGCCAGTCGATGCCCTGCGAGGCAATCGCCGAAATGCGAAATCCGATCAGGCCCGGACGGGTTCTCCGGGGTGGCAGCATTCCCGTCATCGCGAGCCGGTCGGGGTCGGCGTTTCCAGGCGCCGGATCCGCGCCAGCCAGGCGTGCGCGCCCCGGTTCGGGTTCGTCGCATCCGAGGGCGTCTCGATCAGGTTCGTGGCGAAGCGAGCGGCGTCGACCTCCTCGACCGACCAGCCGCGCTGAGGGGAGAACGCGTCGCGGATCTCTTCCCGGGTGACCCGGCGCGGACCTCCCCAGTCGGGCTCGTGCTCGCTGAAGCACATGAGAAAGAGCCGGCCGTCCGTCCGGACGACGGACGCGATGCTGGCGACATACCCTCGGCGGTCCGCGTCGGAAAACGTGTGGAAGACGCCGGAATCGATGGCGCTGTCGAAGTGACCGATCCGGTCGGCAATACGGCCCAGGTCGAGCACGTCCCAAACGAACCAGTCGACCGCGATGCCCCGTTCGCGCGCCTTCGCCCGGGCCCGGTCGACAGCCGTGGACGCGATGTCGACGCCGATGGCTTCGAGCCCATGACTGGCCGCCATCAGCGTGTTTTCACCGGTGCCGCACCCGACGTCGATGACGCGGCCAGTGATCGCTCCGGTCTCGACCAGCCGCTCGAAGACCGGCTGCGGCCGGCCGATGTCCCACGGAGGTGGTGACGGTGCCCGGTAGGCCTGATCCCAGGGGTTCACGGTTCAGCCTGCCGACGCCGCGACGCTCACGCCAGGGTCCGCTCGAAAACGAGAGCTCAGCGTCAGCCTCGGGCGATCGCCGCGTTCATGCGACTGCCGGTCGTGACGGCACCGAGCGAGGCTGACGAAACGAGCGCGGAGTACTTGGCCATCACCCCGCCCGGGTAGCGTTGTGCGGGAGGATTCCAACGGGCGCGCCTTCGATCGAGCTCCTCGTCGGGAACCTCCAGGTCGAGGGCCTTGCGGTCGACGTCGATGACGATCTCGTCGCCCTCCTCGATGAGTCCGATCGGGCCGCCGAGGGCCGCCTCGGGGGCGACGTGGCCGATCATCAGGCCGTGGGTGCCTCCCGAGAAGCGGCCGTCGGTGATCAGCGCGACCTGCTCGCCGAGACCCTCGCCGACGAGCGCGGCGGTGACACTCAGCATCTCCTGCATGCCCGGCCCGCCGACCGGCCCTTCGTAGCGGATGACGACGACGTCACCGGGTTTGATGGCCTGGGCGCGGACGGCTTCGAAGCAGGCCGCCTCCGAGTCGAAGACCCGCGCCGGCCCTCGGTGTTGCCGCCGCTCGTGGCCGGCGAGCTTCGCCACGCATCCGTCCGGAGCGAGCGAGCCACGCAGGATTGTCAGCCCGCCGACGGGCTTGAGCGGCTTCTCGATCGAGACGACGACTTGCTGCCCGGGCGTCTCGACGGCTGCGTTCGCGACTTCGGCGAGCGTCCGTCCATCGACCGTGGCAGCGTCCCCGTGGATCAGGTCCTTCTTCAGGAGTTCCCGGGCAACGAGCCCGATGCCGCCCGCCTCGTAGATGTCGGCGGCGGTGAAGCGGCCCCCGGGAACCATGTCCGCCACGATCGGGGTCCGGTCGGCGATCGCCCCGAAATCGTCGATCGAGAGCTCGATGCCGAACTCGTGCGCGATCGCCAGCAGGTGCAGCACCGCGTTCGTCGAACCACCGGTCGCCGCAACGGAGGCGATCGCATTTTCCAGTGAGTCACGGGTGACGATGGCCGATGGGCGGACGTCGCGACGGACCAGATCCATGACGATCTCGCCGCTCCGCCGCGCCGCCTCGTCCTTGTCGGGATCCTCCGCGGGGATCGCGTTGAGGCCGCCCGGGGAGATGCCCATGAACTCGAGGGCGGTGCTCATCGTGTTGGCGGTGTACTGCCCGCCGCAGGCCCCCGGCCCCGGGCAGGCGACGTTCTCGATCTCGTAGAGCTCCTCGAGGCTCATCTTGCCCGCCCGGTATGCACCGACGGCCTCGAAGACGGTCACGATCGTTGCCTCGCGCTTGCCCTTGTAGACCCCCGGATAGATCGTGCCGTTGTAGAGCGCCAGGCCCGGGATGTCGAGGCGGGCAAGGGCCATCGCCGCACCCGGAATGCCCTTGTCGCAGCCGACCAGGCAGACGATGCCGTCGAAGAGGTGGCCCCGCGCGACGAGCTCGATCGAGTCGGCGACGACTTCCCGGCTGACAAGGGAGGCCTTCATGCCCTCGGTGCCCATGGAGACCCCGTCGGAAACCGCGATGGTGTTGAACTCCATCGGCGTCCCGCCTGCGGCCCGGATGCCGACCTTCACGAAATCGGCCAGGCGGCGCTGGTTGAAGTTGCACGGCATCGTCTCGATCCAGGCCGTCGCCACGCCGACGATGGGCTTTGCCAGGTCTTCGTCCGTGAAGCCGATTGCCTTGAGCATCGCCCTGGCCGGCGCCCGATCGGCGCCGTCGGTGAGAGCGGCCGAATGGCGCTTGGCCGGGTCGGATGGGCGATCGTACGGAAGCTGGGCCGGCCGGTCGAGCATGCGGTCCTCCGGGGCTTGGGGTTCCCCGCCAGTGTAGGCCGGTCGGACGCTATGCTCGCGGACGACATGAGCGAGAAGATCGACCTGCTGCGTGCCGTCCCACTCTTCGCCGACCTCGATGAGCGCAGCCTTCAGGCCATCGCCGCGCTCACTCGCGAGATCGACGCGCGGGCGGGCAAGGTCCTGGTCCAGGAGGGCGGCCCCGCCGACGCGTTCTATGTGATCGTCGACGGCACCGTTCGGGTCGAGCGCGAGGGGCGGTTCGTCCGGTCCATGATCGCCGGCGGTTTCCTCGGCGAGATCGCGTTGATCCAGCAGGGCGAACGAACCGCGACCGCGACCTGCGTCACCGAGTGCCGCCTTCTGATGCTCCAGGGGCACGAGTTCCAGCGCCTGCTCGAGACGTTCCCAGCGATCCACCGGCGCGTCAGCGCGGCCGTTGCCCGTCGCCGCCAACGATCCGCCACAGGCCCGCGGAGCGCCTCCTCCTCGTAGGGCCTCAGTTCGTGCACGGACCCGTCGAGACGGAGCGGGTAGCGCCGATCCCCACGTTGACGCGACCGGCCACGGCCGTCGGGGAAAGCGCGTAGCCGATCGTCGGGTCCGTCCTCGACTCGGCGAAGACCACACCGCCGACCGTGCCGTTCTCGAGGACGAATGGACCGCCACTGTCGCCCTTGCGAATCGCCGCGTGGAGCTCGAGGATCCGTCTGGTCACCCGGGCGGAGCCATAGATGTCGAGCCCGGTTGCGTCGTAGCTGGCGTCGACCGCCCCTGGGATCGCCGTGAGCGCCGCGCCCTCAGGGTGTCCAAGGGCCACCCCGATCGCCCCTCGCTTGGGATCGTCGGCGGCGAAGGCGATCGGCGACGCCGGAAGCTTCGCGACACGGAGCAGGGCGACGTCGAGCTTGGAGTCGAACAGGACGGCGGCGGCGTCGAAGAGCGTACCGCCCGCGTCGACGCGGATCGTCCGATCCCCGGCGACGACGTGGGCGTTGGTCACCACGTAGCCCCGCGCGATCACGAACCCGGTGCCGGTCGACTCGAGGCCGTTGCACGTTCCCGCGACAACCTTGACGGTGCTTGCCGCGGCGCCCTCGAAGATGGCCCTCGCTCGCGGATTGGACGGTAGGGCAACCGGCGGCTGGGGCAGCGGGTCGAGCCCGACGAAGACGTCCGGCAGGCCAGATGCGTCCAGCAGGTGCCCGAGCTCGACCACGACGGCCGTCGGCGGCGGCAGGTAGCTGTCGACCGTCCGGACGACGACCGAGTTCTGCGTCTGCTGCGAGATGTTCGGGATCGGCCCGGCGGCGAGGAGTCCGCCCGCCAGCCAGACGATGAAGATGCCCTGGGCCGCGCCGACGAAGCCGCCGGCGACCCGGTCGAGCACACCGAGGACGCCGACTGCCAGGCGACGCCCGACACCGCTCCCGAGCGCCGAGCCGATCCCTTCGCCGGCGCCGACCGCGAACAGCAGGCCTGCCAGGACCGCGATTGCCCGGATTGCCGGGTCCAGCTGGGAAAGCGGACCGTTGAGCCTCGGGAGGATCAGGAGGCCCGCACCGCCGCCGATCCCGGCACCCAGGAGGCCACCCACCTGGGGCAATGCCCCCGATCGAAATCCGACGATGATCGTCGCGGCAAGGAGGACGATCGCGAGCAGATCGACCGGATTTATGTCGAAAGGCACCGGAGCCTACGCGCCGACGGTCGCCGTCGCGTCGATTCGGGGCGGATGCGCCGCCTCCCAAGCGTCGATTGCGTCGGATTTGCGAAGCAGGTAGCCAAGCTCGTCGGTACCGGCCAGCAGCATCGTCCTTGCAAACGGGTCGACCTCGAACGGCAGATCCTCGTCGCCCGGCAGGTGGACCACCTGCGAATCGAGATCGACGGTGAGCTCGGCGTCGGGATTGTTCGACAGGAGATCGAACAGGTGCTCGCGCTCGTCGGATTCGACGGTGATCGGCAACAGCCCGTTCTTCAGGCAGTTATTGGCAAAAATGTCGGCGAAGCCTGTCGACAGGATCGCGCGGATGCCCCATGCGGTCAGCGCCCACGGCGCGTGCTCTCGTGACGACCCGGATCCGAAGTTGTCGCCGGCCACAAGGATCTGGCGGCCCGCCATTCCGGGCTGGTCCAGCACGAACGGCGGATCCTTGAGGCGACCGTCCGGTTCAAACCGGCGGTCGTGGAAAAGACCGTCTGCCAGGCCGTCCTTGTCGATCACCTTGAGGTAGCGGGCAGGGATGATCTGGTCCGTGTCGACGTTCTCGGCCGGCAGCGGGATCACCCTCGAGGTGAAGGTCGTGAAGGGCTCGGCCATCCTACCGACCGTCCTACCGACCGCCGACGGGGGCGAGGACATCGATCCCGGGCAGGGTCCGCGGGTCGCTGACGACCCCGGCGATGGCGGTGGCGGCGGCGGTCAGGGGCGAAGCCAGGAATGTCCGGCCGCCGCGGCCCTGGCGACCCTCGAAGTTCCGGTTCGACGTGCTGACCGCGTACTGGCCGGGCGACAGCTGGTCCCCATTCATGGCGATGCACATCGAGCAGCCCGCCTCGCGCCACTCCGCGCCGGCCGCGCGGAAGACCTCGGCGAGGCCTTCGCTCTCCGCCTCCCGCTTCACCTCATCGGAGCCCGGCACGACCATCACCCGGGTCCCGGGCGCGACATGTCGGTTCCGCAGAACCGACGCTGCCAGGCGAAGGTCGCTGATGCGCCCGTTGGTGCAGGAGCCGATGAAGACGACGTCGACCTTCTGGCCGAGGATCGCCTGGCCGGGCTGGAGGTCCATGTACTCGAGGGCGCGCTCGAGGGCGCGCCGCTGCGAGGGGTCCGGCTGTTCCTCGGGAGATGGCACGCGCCCGCTGATCGGGATGCCCATCCCGGGATTCGTGCCATACGTGACCATCGGCTCGAGGGCGTCGGCGTCGATGGTGATCGTCTTGTCGTAGGTCGCGCCGTCGTCGGTGGTCAGCAGTCGCCAGCGCGCCACCGCCCCGTCCCAGGCCGCGCCCTGGGGGGCGTGCCGCCGGCCGTGGACGTACTCGAACGTCGTGTCGTCGGGGGCGATCAGGCCGGCGCGGGCGCCGCCTTCGATGCTCATGTTGCAGATCGTCATCCGCTGTTCCATCGTCAAGGCGCGGATGGCCTCGCCGGAATATTCGAAGACGTGGCCCGTGCCTCCACCGACCCCAATCCGGGCGATCAGGGCGAGAATCACGTCCTTGGCGCTGACCCCGGCGGTGAGACGCCCGTTGACGCGGACCTCGTAGGTCTTGGGGCGCCGTTGCAGCAGGCACTGGCTGGCGAGAACCATTTCGACTTCGGAGGTCCCGATGCCGAAGGCCAGGGCCCCGAAGGCTCCGTGGGTGCTCGTATGGGAGTCGCCGCAGACGATCGTCATCCCGGGCTGCGTCAGCCCCAGCTGCGGGCCGATGACGTGGACGATCCCCTGGGCTGGCGAGCCGATCCCATGGAGCGGAATTCCGAACTCTGCGCAGTTGTCCTCGAGCTGGCGCACCTGGGCCGCCGCCATCTCATCGAGGATCGGCAGGCTTCGGTCGTGCGTGGGGACGGAGTGATCCGCGGTCGCCACCGTCTGTTCCGGGCGGCGGACGCGCAGGCCGCGAGCTCGAAGCCCGGTAAACGCCTGGGGGCTCGTGACCTCGTGGATCAGGTGGAGGTCGATCGCGAGGACCGTCGGCGCGCCGGGCTCATCGACCACGACATGCTCGTCCCAGATCTTCTGGAAGAGGGTCTTCGGCGTGGGCGCGGAGGATTCCCGCGAGTTCGCGGACGATTGAGTAGCTGGGATCACGGTTGACTCTCGACTGGCGATTGGGCTGATTCGGGGAACCCGAAGCCTACCAGCGATCACGTGGGCGGTCGCGAGGGCTGGCCGGGCCTCGCACCCCGACCGCAGAGGCGGGCCGAGCGCTACTCTCCCTCGGTGTTCATCCTCTACGCCGTCGTCGCGGGGCTGATCGTCGGCGCGGCGACGGGCGGTCGCCTTGGGCGACTGGAGCGCCTCCGATTCCGCTGGCGTGGCTGGCGATCGGGGGCCTGGTCATCCAGCTCGTGCTCTTCTCCCCGGCCGTGAGCGATCGGATCGGGGACGCCGGCCCGCCGGTCTACGTGGCTTCGACGGGCGCTGTTCTGATCGCCGTGCTACGCAACCTCGGGATCGCGGGCATGCCAATCGTCGCGGTCGGAGCCGCCAGCAACCTCCTCGCGATCGTCGCAAACGGCGGCTTCATGCCGGCCAATCCCGCCGCGCTGGCATCGATCGGGCGCGCACCGGGGGGCGGCTACTCGAACGACATCGTGTCGACGAGCCCCGCGCTTGCCCCCCTGACGGACCAATTCGTACTTCCTCGTTGGCTGCCGCTGGCCAACGTCTTCAGCATCGGCGACGTGCTGATCGCCATCGGCCTGGCGGTGCTGATCGTCGTCGCGATGCGGCCGAATCGAGCCGACTCTTCGACGGCAGCCGAACATCGGCCAGAAAGCGGGCAGTGAAGATGGGTTCGATCGGTTGCACGATCCGCGCGAGGTGCGTAGACTGCGCAAACCGCGGGTAGCCGCCCGCGATCAGCGTGAAGTTCGGAGACCACCGCGTGGGTCTGTTCAACGGCCAGGACCGCCGCCACGTCGCCGTCGTCGTCACGACGGACGGCCGCCGCGTGCAAGTGCCGCTGAACCACCTGGGTCTCGTCGACGTATCGCTCCTCTCCCTTCTTCGGTCCCTCGTAGTCGGGCTCGAGGACCTTCTCGTCCTCATTACGGGCTCCCGGCGGGAGAACCGAGGTAACCGGAGGATCGAGCGCCGCTAAGCGCCACAACCACCGAAGACCGAAGGGACCCTCGCCGGAAGGCGAGGGTTTCGTTGTTTCCGGCCACGACCGACCGACAGGGAAGGGACCGCCATGACGTTGACAGAGCCAGGGGCCGCGGCGAGTCGCGGGGCTTCTGAAGCGGACGCGAAGCCCAAGGCTCGTCGCAGCCACGTCCCCGGCGACGGAACCGCCGGTGCGGCCGCGATCGAGGCCGCTCGCAGGGAAATGCTGCGCGACGGCGTCGCTCGCGCCGACGGCAGCGCGGCCCGAGCCGCCCGCACGCGGACGCGGATCGGCGCCGACGTCGTCTGCGAGGCGCTCATGCGCCAGGGGGTCGACACGTTCTTCAGCTACCCGGGCGGCGTGATCCTGCCGCTCTACGACGTCCTGGGCGACTACCCGGAGCTTCGCCACATCCTCGTCCGCCACGAGCAGGGTGGCGCCCACGCCGCCGACGGCTATGCCCGGGTCACCGGCCGGGTCGGCGTCTGCATGGGCACCTCGGGCCCCGGTGCCACGAACCTCGTCACCGGGATGGCCACGGCCCAGCTTGACTCCATTCCGATGGTCGCCATCACCGGCAACGTGCCGTCGGTCCTGATCGGCAAGGACGCCTTCCAGGAGATCGACATCAACGGCATCACCCTGCCGATGACCAAGCACAACTACCTGGTCCGCAACGCCGACGAGTTGCCGAGGGTCCTGGCCGAGGCCTTCCACATTGCTCGGACCGGACGCCCCGGCCCGGTTCACGTCGACATCACGAAGGACGCGCTCCAGCAGGAGACGCGGACCGAGCACCCCAGCGAGGCCGAGGTGGTTGCCGGTTTGCCCGGCTTCCGCCCGAACATGGACGGGCACGGCCGCCAGCTGAAGCTGGCGGCCACGGAGATCGCCCGCGCCACCCGGCCGGTAATCCTCGCCGGCCATGGCGTCCTCCACGCGGGCGCCTGGGACGACCTCCGCGCCTTCGCCGAGAAGACCTCGATCCCGGTCGCGTGGACGCTCCTCGGGGTCGGCGCGATGGACGAGCGGCATCCGCTAGCGTACGGCTTCATGGGGATGCACGGCTGGAAGCACGTCAACCGGGCGATCCAGTCGGCCGATCTCCTGATCGCCATCGGGATGCGCTTCGACGACCGAGTCACGGGCAACGTCCGGACCTACGCTCCGTACGCCCGGATCATCCACGTCGACATCGACCCGGCCGAGATCGGCAAGAACGTCGCGGTCGAGGTCCCCATCGTCGGCGACGCGGGAAGGGTCCTGCGGGCACTCCTGCCCCTCGTGGAGGCCGTGTCAGCTGATGAGCGCGGCGAGTACCTCGAACAGCTTGCCGAGTGGCGCCGCGAGTCCGAGGCGAGCTCATGGCACGGCTCCGGCGCCTGGCGGGACGGGCTCCTGTCGGCCGACTACGTCGTGGCCAGGATCGGCGAGCTGACCGATCACGCCGCGACCTACGTTGCCGACGTGGGCCAGAACCAGATGTGGCTGGCCCGCTACGCCGGGTTCCGCCAACCGAACAGCCACGTCAGCTCCGGGGGCCTGGGAACGATGGGCTTCAGCGTCCCCGCGGCGATGGGTGCGGCCCTCGGCAGGCCCGACCGCGAGACCTGGGCGATCACCGGCGACGGCGGCTTCCAGATGACGATGCAGGAGTTGATGACCCTCGTCCAGGATCGGATTCCGGTCAAGATCGCGATCTTCGACAACAAGAAGCTGGGCATGATCCGCCAGTGGCAGGAGATCATCTACGGCGGCAACTACCACTCGGCGCATCTCCTCGGCCCCGATTACGTCAAGCTCGCCGACGCCTTCGGCATCCCGGCGGTCAAGGCTTCGACCCCCGAGGAGACCGACGCGGCGATCCGGTTCGCCCAGGAGGTGGATGGCCCGGCCCTGATCTGGTTCGAGATCGCCGAGGAGCAGAACATCTTTCCGATGATGCCCGCCGGCAAGGGCCTGTCCGACCTGATCGAGAAGTGGGGCGGGCGGACGAATGAGTGATCCGGCCACCAACGGCAAGGTCCCCGGCGCGCCGGCGCACTCCCACGGAGCGGTCACCCCGCCCCATGGCTCCGGCCCCGAGGCTTCACCGGCCCACGCCATCCCGCCGCCCCGGGCCTTGCCGGGCGGTGGCGAGGCGCACCGTCACCGCCTCGTGGCCCTGGTCCTCGACAAGCCCGGCGTCCTCAATCGGGTTTCGAGCCTGATGCGGGCGCGCAACTTCAACATCGACTCGCTGGCCGTGAGCCACACCGACCAGCCGGACGTCAGCCGGATGACGATCACGCTTCACGGCGACGACGTGGCGGTCGAGCAGGCCGCCAAGCAGCTCTACCGGCTGATCGACGTGCTGAAGGTCCAGGACGTCACGTCCGACCCGACCATCGAGCACGAGCTCGCACTGGTGAAGATCCGGGCGACCGACGGGACGCGAGGCGAGATCCTGAAGCTGGTCGAGCTCAGCCAGGGGCGGGTGGTCGACCTCGCGCCCGAATCGGTCGTCGTCGAGGTCGCCGGTACCGAAACCGAGGTCGACGCCTTCGTCGCCCTCGTTCGAACCTATGGAATCAAGGAGCTCGTGCGGACCGGCGCGGTCGTGATGTCGCGCGGTTCGGGCTCGATCGAGGAGGCCCTGAAGCGATGACTGCACGGATGTACTACGACAACGACGCCGACTCGGCGGCGCTGGCCGGCCAGACCATCGCGGTCATTGGCTACGGCAGCCAGGGCCATGCCCACGCCCTCAACCTCCGGGACAGCGGCGCGACCGTCGTCGTCGGGCTGGCCCCGGGATCCAAGAGCCGGTCCATCGCCGAAGGAGCCGGGTTCCGCGTCCTGGACGTGGCCGATGCCGTCCGCGAGGCGGACATCGTCATGATCGCGGTCCCCGATACGGCCCAGAAGGCGGTCTACGACGCGGAGATCGAACCCCATCTCCGGCCGGGGCACCTGCTGATGTTCGCCCACGGCTTCAACATCCGGTTCGGGCGCATCGTTCCGCCGGCCAGCGTCGACGTCGGCATGGTTGCCCCCAAGGGCCCCGGTCACCTCCTGCGGAGCGTCTACGAGCAGGGCGGCGGCGTCCCGGCGCTCTTTGCTGTCGAGCAGGACCCGTCGGGGACGGCCCGCGCGCGAGTCCTCGCCTACGCACGCGGGATCGGCGCGACGCGCGCGGGCGTCCTCGAGACGACGTTCAAGGAGGAGACGGAGACCGACCTGTTCGGGGAGCAGGCGCTTCTCTGCGGCGGCGTTTCATCGATGGTGAAGGCCGCGTTCGAGACGCTCGTCGAGGCCGGATACCAGCCGGAGCTGGCGTACTTCGAGACGATGCACGAGCTCAAGCTGATCGTTGACCTGATGTATCGCGGCGGCCTCAACTTCATGCGCTTCAGCGTCAGTGACACGGCCGAGTTCGGTGACTACGTTTCGGGACCCCGTGTGACCGAGGGCGTCAAGGGCGCGATGAAGGACGTCCTGACCGACATCCAGAGCGGCTCCTTCGCAGCGCGCTGGGTGGCCGTCCAGGACGCCGGCGGCGAGGAGTTCGAGCGGCTTCGGGCCATGGACCGGAACCACCAGATCGAGAAGGTGGGAGCGGACCTCCGGGCGAAGATGCCGTTCCTGAATCCTGTCGTGGTCGAGGCCGGCCAGGCCCAGGCTGTCGCCAGCCAGGCACCTGCGGCGAACCCGGCGACGAAGACCGCGCCGGCCGGCGCAGCGGCCTCCGGGGGGACCAACTGATGGCGGTGGATGGCGTAGCGGCGGGGACTGTCCGGATCTTCGACACCACCCTTCGCGACGGTGAGCAGGCACCCGGCGCCGGGCTGACGGCGGCAGAGAAGCTCGAGGTTGCACGGCAGCTGGTCAGACTCAAGGTCGATGTGATCGAGGCCGGCTTCCCGGCCGCCTCGCCGGGCGACTTCGAGGCCGTGAATCGAATCGCGCGGGAGACCAGGGGTGTGGCCGTGGCCGCACTCGCGCGCTGCCGCGACGGCGACCCCCAACGGGCCGTGGAAGCGATTCGCATCGCCGAGCGGCCTCACCTCCACGTCTTCATCGCCACCTCCGACATCCACCTCAAGCACAAGCTCCGCATCACTCGCGACGAGGCGCTGGCCGAGGCGCGCCGCTGGGTTGCCTACGGCCGCAGGGAGCTGGGTGCCGACGCGGAGATCGAGTTCTCGGCCGAGGACGCATCCAGGACCGATCTCGAGTACCTGCTGTCGGTATATGAAGCCGTGGTCGATGCCGGGGCCTCGACTGTCAACATCCCGGACACCGTCGGCTACGCGATCCCGGCCGAGTTCGGGGCGCTCACGCGGCGAGTCGTCGATCTTGTCGGCTCCGCCGCGACGGTGTCGGTCCACTGTCACAACGACCTGGGCCTCGCCACCGCCAACACCCTTGCCGCCGTCCAGGCGGGCGCGCGCCAGGTCGAGGTCACCATCAACGGCCTCGGCGAGCGGGCGGGCAACGCCTCCCTGGAGGAGGTCGTGATGGCGCTCCGCACGCGCCCGACCCAGTTTCCCGAGCTCGCCAGCAAGGTCCAGACCGAGCAGATCACGGCGGCCAGCCGCCTCGTCAGCTACCTCACCGGTTTCACGGTGCAGCCCAACAAGGCGATCGTCGGCGGTAACGCCTTCGCCCACGAAAGCGGCATCCACCAGGACGGCGTGATCAAGAACCCGCTGACGTACGAGATCATGACGCCCCAATCGGTCGGCCTGTCGGGCAACCAGCTGACCATCGGCAAGCTGTCGGGCCGGCGCGGCCTTCAACAGAAGTTGCGCGACCTCGGGCACGAGGTCGAGGGCGAGGCACTCGACGAGCTCTATCAGGCCGCGATCGCGCTGGCCGACGCCAAGAAAGAGGTCAACGACGCCGACCTCCTTGCCCTCGTGGAGCAGCGCGCGGCCGAGGTTCCGGAGTCGGTCGTGCTCGAAGGCTGGAGCGTGACGTCGTCGCACGGGGGCAATGCCACGGGCACTGTTTCGCTCTCGGTCGAGGGCGAGGACCATGCCACCGAATCCACCGGCAACGGCCCCGTCGACGCCCTCTTCCGGGCCGTGGATGAGGCGATCGAACCGGTCTTCGGTTGGCATCCCGTGCTCGCCGAATACCAGATCAAGGCCGTGTCTGCCGGTGAGGACGCCCAGGGCCAGGCGCTCGTCCGCTGCCGGCGCTCGTCCGAGGACGGTCCGGGCGCGCTCATCGTCTCGGGGCATGGCCTATCGACGAACATCATCGAGGCTTCCCTCGCCGCCTATCTGGTTGCGGTGAACAAGCTCCACGGCGCAGAGATCGAGGGGGCCTCGGCGGCCTTCGTCGCGAAGCGGGCCATCCAGGAGCTGCCGTGAGCACGGGTCGTCCCGGTCGCAGCCCCGACGAGGAGGCCAGCTACCGGATTGCCGCGATCCCCGGCGACGGGGTAGGCCCCGAAGTCGTCGCCGTTGGGCGTCGTGTCCTCGACGCCGCGGGGCGGGCCTTCGGCTTCCGCATCGAGTGGTCGGAGATCGTCGCGGGCGGTGCGGCCATCGACCGCTACGGGGTGGCGATCCGCCCCGAAGATCTCGAAACCGCACGGTCGTCCGAGGCGATCTTCCTCGGCGCCGTCGGGGGCCCGAGATGGGACGACCCGAACGCCAAGGTGCGCCCGGAGCAGGCGCTCTTCGCCCTTCGAGGCGGCCTCGACCTCTTCGCCAACCTCCGGCCGGTCAGCGTCCATCCGGCGCTCGTGCCCTCGTCACCGGTGCGCGCCGACCTGCTCGACGGCGTCGACCTGCTGATCGTCCGCGAGCTCACGTCCGGCCTCTACTTCGGTCGACCCTCGGAGGAGCGCCAGACGGCTGACGGGCGGGTGGCCGTCGACACGCTGTGGTACACGGAGGGCGAGATCCGCCGGGTGGTCCAGCTCGCCTTCGAGCTCGCCGCCGGTCGTCGCGGCCGCCTGACGAGCGTCGACAAGGCCAATGTCCTCGCCACGTCGCGGCTGTGGCGGAAGGTCGTCGAGGAGCTGAGGCCGGCGTTTCCAGGCGTGGAGGTCAACCACCAGCTCGTCGACTCGTGCGCGATGCTGCTGGTCCGGAACCCCGCTTCGTTCGACGTCCTCGTCACGGAGAACCTGTTCGGCGACATCCTCTCGGACGAAGCGAGCGTCCTTGCGGGGTCGTTGGGGATGCTGCCGTCGGCGTCGCTCGGCTCGGCCCGCACGCCGCACGGGATTTTCGGCCTGTATGAGCCGATCCACGGCTCCGCACCCGACATCGCCGGGACGGACAAGGCCAACCCCATCGGCGCCATCCTGTCCGGGGCAATGCTGCTGCGGTGGTCGCTCGGCGAGCTCGAGGCGGCCGCGGCGATCGAGGCGGCCGTGAGCGAAACCCTTGACGACGGCCTGCGGACGGCCGACATCGCCGACATTGCCTCGGCGGGCGCCTTGTCGGTCGCGGGCACGACCGCGATGGGTGACGCGGTGGCCGAGCGAGTCGCCAAAGCAGCGGAGCTCGGCGCCGGCGGCCGGCAGCGCGTGGCCGAGGGGGCGGAGCGGATGGCGGATACCGCGGGGGTCCCGTCATGAGCGACGCGCCCGTGCTCCTGTACGACACGACGCTCCGCGACGGGACGCAGGGCGAGAACATCACCCTGTCGCTGGCCGACAAACTGCGGATCGCGCGCATGCTGGACGAGTTCGGGATGCCGTTCATCGAAGGCGGCTGGCCGGGCTCCAACCCCAAGGACGTGGAGTTCTTCCGCGCGGCGCGGACGATGACGTGGAGCCGGGCAAAGCTGGCGGCGTTCGGCTCGACGCGCCACCGCTCGAACCGGGCCGAGACCGACCCGAACCTCCGTGAGCTCGTCGCGGCGGAGACGCCGGTCGTGACGCTGTTTGGCAAGAGCTGGCTCCTGCACGTCACCGAGGTGCTCGGCGCAACACCGGCCGAGAACCTCGACATGATCGCCGACAGTGTCCGCTTCGTCGTGGAGCGCGGTCGGGAGCTGGTCTACGACGCCGAGCACTTCTTCGACGGGTATGCCTCGGACCGCGACTACGCCCTTTCGACGCTGCGTGCGGCGCGGCAGGCCGGCGCCCGGACCATCGTCCTCTGCGATACGAACGGCGGCACTCTCACGAGGGCGCTCGTCGACGTCGTGACCGACGTGATGGGGACTCTTGAAGCGGATACGGATCCAGGCGCCGGCGACGTGACCTGGGGCATCCACACCCACAACGACGCCGACATGGCCGTGGCGAATTCCATTGCCGCCGTGGGCGCCGGCGTCCGTCACGTTCAGGCCACGATCAACGGCTACGGCGAGCGCTGCGGCAACGCCAACATGGTCAGCATCCTGGGCAACCTCGCCCTCAAGACCGGGCACGAGCTCGTGCCGGCCGGCGGCGGCGAGCTGACGCGCCTCACCGAGCTGTCCCGGGCGATCGCCGAGATCGCCAACCAGAGCCCCAACGACTACCAGCCGTATGTCGGCCGCTCGGCGTTCGCGCACAAGGGCGGCGTCCACGGCGCGGCCGTGGCCAAGGTCGAGCGGAGCTACCAGCACGTCGATCCGGCCGCCGTCGGCAACGAGGGCCGCCTGGTCGTGAGCGAGCTCGGCGGCCGGGCGAACACCCAGCTTCGGGCGCGCCAGCTGGGCCATGAGCTCGAGGGGGTCGATCCGCGCGAGCTGTCGGCACTGATCAAGCGCCTCGAGGCGGACGGCCTCGCGTTCGAGGGCGCCGAAGCCTCCTTCGAGCTGCTGATCCGGCGGCAGGCGGCCGGCTACGCGCCGCCCTTCCGGATCGTCGATTTCACGGTCCTGACAGAACAACGCGAAGGCCGCGAGTTGCGCGCCGAGGCGACGGTCAAGGTCGAGGTCGACGGCGAGGTTCTTCATACTGCCGCCGACGGCAACGGCCCGGTCAACGCCCTCGACGCGGCGCTCCGCAAGGCCCTCCGGGCGTTCTATCCAGGTCTCGATTCGGTCCACCTCTTCGACTACAAGGTCCGGATCCTCGATGGCGGTGCCGCGACCAGCGCCCGGACGCGGGTGATCATCGATTCGGCCGATGGAGCCCGCGAGTGGTCGACCATGGGCTCCGATACGAACATCATCGCGGCCTCAGCGACGGCTCTGGCGGACTCGCTCGAATATGCGATCTGGAAGTCAGGCGCCGAGCTGCGGCGTCGCGACGAACGCCACTTCACCACCGCGACGAACGGCAACCTCGGCGCCGCGGGCACTGCCGATGTCCCTACGCCATCAACCGCCACCCAGGGGAGGTGACCGCCATGCCATCCGCCGATCCCTCGACCGCCGGTCCCTCGACCGCCGGTCCCTCGACCGCCACGCCCGCCGCGGAGAGCCAGACGCTCCACGTCTCGCGCTGGACGGTCGCGTCCGGCAGCAACGTTCAAAGCCGGGGCGCGGTCGTCATCGCCTCGGGTGATCATGAATGGCGCGCGTCCGCTGAGGGCAATGGCGCGGTCGACGCCCTGCTACGGGCGGTCGACAAGGCCCTCGGGGACGTCCTGGACGGCGATCCACGCCTCGTCGCGTTCGATATCCATGCGGTGGCCGAAGGTCCCGACGCGGAGGGCCGGGTGAGCCTGGCGATCGCGCCGCCCGAATCGGCGACCGGGGCTCGCGGCACGGGTCGCTACGAGGCGAGCGCCCAGGGCACGAACATCATTGCGGCTTCGATCGAGGCCTATATCGAGGCCATCAACGCCCTGCTTGCCGAGGAGCACTGGGCGGGGGCGGCTGAGTTGGCGGGGAACCGCAAGCGGGTCCGCGACGCGCACGGCCGCCGCGGCGAACTGGACCGCGAAAACGCCGAGCACGACACCACGTCCTGGTTTGAGCGCTGAAACCCATTTGAGCCGCGAGGGGCGACTCGATGGTCGCTGACGCGGTGAGCATGCCCGTGGACGTCGTCTACGCCGGTGAGCCGGGGGCGTTCGCCGAGGATGCGGTGCTCCTCGGGCTCGGCGACGTCGATCGCCGTGCCGTGCCGGGCTTCCGCGACGTGTTCGAGGCGGTCGCATCGGGCGAGGCCGAACGGGGCGTGTTGCCGATCGAGAACCTCGTCAACGGGACTGTGCGGGAAACGTACGACCTTCTCCTGGACCACGAGCTCACGATCGTCGACGAGGTGGTCGTGCCCGTCCGACTCTGCCTCGCGGCGCTGCCCGGGGAACGCCTCGAAACGATCGAGCGGGTGTATTCCCATATCCAGGCGCTCGGGCAGGCCGAGGCGTTTCTGCGCTCGCGGCCATGGACGACGCTGACGACCTACAACACCGCCGGCGCGGGAAAGTGGATTGCCGAGCGGTCAGAGCACCATGCCGCCGCAGTCCTCTCACCGCGCGCCGCCGCCCTCTTCGGGCTCGAGATCCTCGCCGAAGGCATCGAGTCCGTGCCCGACAACCGCACCCGGTTCCTCGTGCTTTCGCGACCCGACGACGTCGGCCAGATCTCTCCCGACGCCAGGAACGAGCGACCGAGGCGGACCACGCTCGTCTTCGCCGTCCGCAACGAACCGGGTACGCTCCTGCGCGCACTTCACGCCTTCGCCGATCGCGGCCTCAATCTCAGCAAGCTCGAATCCCGGCCCGCGCGTGGAAAGCCCTGGGAATACGTGTTCTGGGCCGACGTCGACATCGACGCCTCGGAACCGGCGGCCGTGGGTGCGCTCGAGGACCTGCAGGCCGCGTCGACGATGATCCGGGTCCTGGGCTCATACCCGCGCGCCGCCACCGACTGAGGCTGGCCGGGCCCGGCCGCGCGGCCCGCGACCGCTTCGGCGCGGTTCGACGAGCCGGGATCAGATGGCGCTCGTGCAATAGCGGCACTTCGTGGCCGCGGCCAGCACCGTCTCGTGGCAGAACGGACACTCCCTGGTGGCCGGTCCCGGCGGCGCGGGGGCTTCGTCGCGGATGAACAGCTTCGACAGCCGCCAGACGACGAAGGCGACGACGATGAACGAGATCACCGCGTTGATGAATAGGCCGTACCGGATCGCCACCTCGGTCGCCGGGTCGCCGCCCGTTGCCGGCTGGAGAATGATCCGGAGCTGCGAGAAGTCGGTGTGTCCCAACAGTTGGCCGATCGGCGGCATCAGGATGTCCTTGACCAGGGAGTCGACGACCGTGCCGAGAGCCGCCCCGATGATGACGCCGATGGCCAGAGCGAGGGCGTTCGTCTTGAGCAGGAATGCCCTGAAGTCGCTGAACATGGCTCGCCTGCCTCCTATCTCGATCAGCCGCCGCGTCGCTTCACGGGCGAAACTACCACGCGCCTGGGAGGGGTTGGGCTCCCCGCGGGCTGAACCGTGACGACCGGCCGGTGGGCATTCGTCACGGCCGTCGTACTGGCGCTGATCGTCCTCGTTGTCGCGTTCGCGGCCCTGAGCTCCAGTCTGCCCGGCGGGACTTCGGTATCCGCGTCTGCCACGGTAGCCGCGAGATCCAGGGCAATTGCAGCGGTGCCGAGCAGCAGCCCGTCCGTCGCAGCCGCGACCGGAGCACTCGCGTCAGCGCCGGGTGCCCCATCGCCAACCCGCGCCTCGCCGGCGACGTGCACGCCAACCGACCAGGACCGGTACGTCTACAATCCGGATCGGCTCGAAGTCCGCGCCGCCTGCCTGCGGGTCACTGGCACTGTCGCGGCAATTCGCAACGAGGCTGATGGCGATCTCCACATCCTGCTCGCCATCGACCCCGAGTTCGAGCATCTCCTGACACCCGCAAACCAGGGCGTGGAGCTTGGCGATCTCGTCGTCGAACCCGTCTGCGTTCGCAAGGTGACGCAGCGCGACGCGATCGAAGCCTGCGGGGCTGATCCGGATCCGCTGAGCGCACCCCTCCCGACCGTCGGCGCCCATGTCTGGATGGAGGGTCGTTACGTGTTCGACCTCGAGCACAGCGGCTGGGCTGAGCTTCACCCCCTCTACCGCTGGGGGCCGGCCGGCTGACCCAAGAGGGAGCGACCCGGCTCAGCCCCCCGTCGCGAACGTGATCTGGACCACCACCTCCACGTCGGTCGTGCCGGGCTGAATCGGAGTCGGTGCCGAGACTCCAGCTGCCTTCGACGTGTCGGCATACGGAATCGGCGTTGGGGCGGGCGAGGTCACCTCGCTGATTGCGATCGCGGATCCGAGGGTCACGCTCGCGGCCGAGGCCAGCGCCTGGGCGCGGGCCCTGGCGTCGGTGACCGCCGCCGTGCGAGCCTGCGCCGATGCCGCGGTTGCATCCGAAACCGAGAAGGAGATTCCGCCGATCTGGTTCGCGCCGGCACCGACAGCGGCATCGATCACGCCGCCCGCCTTTTCGAGGTGGCGGACCTTGATCGAGAGGGTTTGACTCGCCTGGTAGCCGATGACCTTGGGCGGCGTCGAGCCGCTCTGGCTGTACTGGTACTGGGGCTGGAGGGCGACCCACTGCGTCGCGAGGTCCTTGTCGACGACACCGAGCGCCTTCTCGGCCGCAATGATCTTGGCCATCGCGGCACTCGCCCTGGACTGGGCGGCTGCGGCCGTCGACCCATCGGCCTGGACGCCGGCGGTGATCGCTGCCAGGTCTGGGCTGACGGTAACCCGCCCGACGCCCTCAACCGTGATGCCTTTTGTCGGCCCGGTGGCGTCGGATGCAGTCGGCGCGGCGCTCGCCTGGCCGACCGGCCGCCAAGAGGTAAGGAGCGGAATCACGGCGACGATCGCCAGGACGGCGATGGCCGCAGCCGCGGCCGTTCGCGCAATGGACGGAGAAGGTGTCGGCATGGGAGTTCTCCCGAGGGCTGCTCACCGGACGGTGGTGCCGCCATGACGGCCGCGACCTGCTCCCGGTTCCGTCTGGCGCCGATTTCCGTGCGCCGCTCGCTCCGGCTGGCGCCAAGGATTGCCGCCCGCACTCGCCAGGCCGGAGGGCGCCTTCGAGACGCGGCTCAGGAGGGCCGCGTACGATGGGACGGTACTTTACCGCCTGAAGAATCGACCGGAGGCGACCTTCGATGGCCACGATTACAGGGGCCAAGCCCCACCCGATCTTCCTGGCCGGCCGCTGGGTCGAATCGCCCGATTCGCTGGTGGTCAGCAACCCGGCCGATCCCGGGACGCCCGCCGGGACCACGTTCAATGCCACGCCGGCCCAGTACGACGAGGCGGTCGAGGCCGCGGTCGCGGCGTTCGACACGACGCGGACGCTGCCGGCCTATGAGCGGGGCCGGATCCTGCGCGAGATCAGTGCCGGGATCAAGGCCCGCCGCGAGGAGCTCGGTCGGCTGATGGCGATCGAGGCCGGCAAGCCCATCCGCGACGCACTGATCGAGGTCGATCGGGCCACCCTGACGTTCCGGCTCGGGGCCGAGGAAGCCGAGCGGATGGTGGGCGAGACGATCCCGCTCGATCTCATGCCCGCCTCCAAGGGCCGCGTCGGCATCACCCGCCGCTTCCCAATCGGGCCGGTGGCCGCGATCAGCCCGTTCAACTTTCCCCTCAACCTCGCCGCCCACAAGCTGGCGCCGGCGATCGCGGCGGGCTGTCCGATCCTGTTGAAGCCGCCCTCGAAGGACCCCCTGACGATGCTGACCGTGGCCGAGATCGTGGCGGTGGCGGGCGTTCCCGAGGGATCGGTCAGCATCCTGCCCATGACCCGGGAGCTCGGCGACACGATGGTCGCCGACCCACGCTTCAAACTGCTCACCTTCACCGGCAGCCCGTCGGTCGGCTGGAGGATGAAGGAGCGCGCGGGCAAGAAGAAAGTCGTCCTCGAGCTCGGCGGCAACGCCGGCGTCATCGTCGACAGGTCGGCCGACCTCGACTGGGCGGTCAAGCGGATCCTCGTCGGTGGCTTCACGTATGCCGGCCAGGTCTGCATCAGCGTCCAGCGGATGTACGTCCACGAGGACGTCTGGGACGAGTTCATGGGCCGCTTTGTCGAAGGCGCGAAGGCCCTCAAGCTGGGCGACCCGCTCGATCCGGAGACCGACGTCGGGCCGATGGTCGATGGCAACGCCGCGAGCCGGACCCAGCGCTGGGTCGACGAGGCGGTCGCCCTCGGCGGCAAGATCCTCGTCGGCGGCAAGGCCGACGGGACCTTCTTTCCGCCAACGGTCCTGACCGACGTACCCATCTCCGCCCAGGTCTGCTCGAACGAGGCCTTCGCGCCGCTTGTCGTGGCGTTCCCGTTCAGCGACTTCGACGACGCGGTCCGGCAGGTCAACGACAGTGCGTTCGGCCTGCAGACCGGCGTCTTCACCAACGATCTCGCCCACGCCTGGCGCGGCTTTCACGAGCTCGAGGTCGGGGGCGTGATCGTCAACGACGTGCCGACCTACCGGATCGACCACATGCCCTACGGCGGCGTCAAGGATTCAGGATTGGGCCGCGAGGGCCTGCGTTGGGCGATCGAGGACATGACCGAGATCCGGATCATGGTCCTGGCCTGGCCGCAATAGGGCTGCGGCCGGTCGACTGGACGTGCCGTCTTCCTTAGGATGGCGGCATGGCGCTCAGCGCAAAAGTCAGCTCCAGGAATCAGATCTCGCTGCCGAGCGAGGCGCGGAAGCGATTGGGCATCGAGCCGGGCGATCGACTGACTGTCCAGATCCGGGACGACGCGCTCGTCCTCCGGAAGCGTCCCCTGAAGGCATCCGAGCGCCTGCTGGGAATTGCGAAGGGTTCCTACGGCCCGGATTCCGACAAGTACCTCGACGACCTGCGGAACGAGCTCGAGGAGAACCTGCGTGACCGGGAAGAGCTGGTCCGTCGACGTAGTGAGGAGGCAGGCGCGAGCCGCGCTCGAGGCGAACGTTCTGATCTACCCGCCGCCGCGCCAATCGCATCGAAGCACGCCCAGGCGCCCGGCCGCGACCTCCAGCGCTGACCGAGGCGTAGATCCCGTCGGCGTAACGTGCACGCCGAAAGTGTACGTCTGCTGACCGTACACTTTGACGGGTCTTGGAATACACTTTGGGCGTGATCGACATCGCCGACCTCGTGACTGCGCTGCGGGAGGCGGGCACCGACTCGGTGTCCGTGGAGGTCAAGTCGGCGGAGCGCGCCCTGCCGGACTCGATGGCGTCGTCGCTGAGCGCCCTTGCGAATCTCCCCGGCGGCGGTCGCGTGATCCTTGGACTCGACGAACGGACGGGGTTCCGACCCGTCGGCCTGCGCGATCCTGAGGCGCTGAAGGCGGGTCTGGCGAGCCTCGCACGCCAAGCGCTCGTGCCGCCACTGGCCCTGACCCTCCACGACGCCGAGGTCGACGGGGAGCGCGTCGTCGTCGCGGATGTGCCCGAATGCCCACCCGCCGTCAAGCCCTGCACCGTCGCTCGCACGGGCAAGGCCTACCTCCGGGGTTTCGACGGCGACTACGAGATATCGGATGTCGAGCGCGCCGGGTACCTCGCAGCTCGCACGGCGCCGGCATTCGACCGAAACGCCGTCCGAGGCAGCACGAAAGCTGATCTCGAGCCCGACCTACTCGCCATGTGGCTCGCTAATGTGCGGTCGCGGGATCCCGGCGGCCTCGGCCGGTTCTCCGACGATGACGAGCTGCTCCGGCGCGCGGGCGTGACGACGTCGACCGAGCCGCCGGCATTAACGGTGGCCGGTCTGTTCGCACTCGGCATCCATCCGCAGCAATGGTTTCCCAACCTCGTCATCCAGGTCGCATCCCGACCTCCCGCCGCGAGCACCGTCCGCGCCATTTCTCCACGGACGATCACCGGGCCTGTGCCGAGCATGCTCGACGGGGCGCTCGACTGGGCTGGCACGGTTCTGACCCCCGTCATCAAGGAGGACGGGGGCGGGGGGGTTCGGACCGACGCCGAGTACCCTCTGGTCGCGATCCGCGAGCTCCTATCCAACGCCCTCGTGCATCGTGACCTCGCCGATTGGTCGCATGGATACGCAATCGAGGTCCGTCACCTCTTCGATCGTCTCGTGATCACAAATCCGGGCGGCCTCTTCGGAATCACGGTCGATCGCCTTGGGGAGGAAGGCCTCACGAGCGCGCGAAACGGCACGCTCCTGCGAATCTGTCAGTACGTCGAAACGCAAGCAGGTGCTGGCCGGATGGTGGAGGCTCTGGCCTCGGGTATCCCGACTGTCCGTACCAGCCTGAGTGAGGCTGGACTTCCCCCCGCGGAGTTCATCGACTACGGCATTCGGTTCACAGCGATTCTCCACCGGCCGTCCGGAACGCAGCCAGGGGGGCCGCCCGTCAAGGGCACGTCAGCCACGCGGGTGTGGCGCGCGCTGGGCGAAGGAGAGCGGACCATAGCCGAGTTGAGCGAAAGCACAGGGCTCGGCGAAGAGAACTTGCACCGGATCCTTCGCAACCTGCGGGGACGAGCCGTCATCGAGGTTTCGGGAGGTCAGGGACGACCGACAACGTACCGACAGGCACCAGAATGATCCGTAGCGAGCTCGACGTCCTCCTCGACCGGGTCCAGGATCCGGCGCTTCAAGCCGACCTCAGGCGGCAGATCGACCGGCTGAAGCAGCGCCGCAGCTTCGGCTTGGTCTTCGAGCAGCACATCCCCGAGCGCGTCCGGCTGCCCCATCATCCGATCCGGGGATGGGACGCTGCGCGTCCTGGATCTCACCCAGCCGAACCTGCGAGACGCGGTTCGGGGCTTCGAAGGCGGCAAGGTGACGGCGCTGTACGAGTCCGACATGGCGGATCAGTTCGAATGAGAGGTCGTCGGGCGTGATGGCGAATGCCCACGCGAGCCGCACCGCGGCTGACCTCCTCGTCGACTGCCTCGCGGCCGAAGGCTGCGACTACGTCTTCTCCGTGCCCGGCGAAGAGACCCTCGACATCCTCGAGGCGCTTGCGCGAACGCCCCAGATCCGCCTGATCACGGCTCGGCACGAGCAGGGCGCAGCATTCATGGCCGACGTCCACGGCCGCCTCACGGGCAAAGCCGCCGTGGCGCTCGCCACGCTCGGACCCGGGGCCACGAACCTCGTCACGGGGATTGCCGACGCGTTCCTGGACCGCGCGCCGATGGTGGCGATCACCGGCCAGGCCAGCTCCGAGGTCCTTCACAAGGAGGCCCATCAGGTCGTCGACATCGTCCAGATGTTCCAGCCCGTCACCAAGTGGAATACGAGCGTGGGACGGATCGGGGCGATCCCCGAGATCGTCCGCAAGGCGTTCCGCACCGCCGCGCTCGAGAAACCCGGCCCGACCCACATCGAGTTCCCGGAGAATCTCGCCGGCGCTCCACTGGACGGTGACCTCGCCGGGCTCCTGCCCCTGGTTCCCACGCGGACCTACCTTTCGGAACCGACCGACGAAGCGATCGGCGTCGCGGCGGATCTCCTGGCCGATTCCAACCGGCCCCTGATCCTGGCCGGTAACGGTGTCCTGCGCCGGGGCGCCAGCAGGGCTCTGCGGGAGCTTGCCCAGGGCCTCCACGTCCCCGTGGCCATGACCTTCATGGGCAAGGGCGCGATCGACGACCGCTCCCACCTCTCGCTGATGGCCGTCGGCTTGCAGGCCCGCGACCACGTCCTCACCGGGTTTGACCGAGCTGACCTCGTCATCGCAGTCGGCTACGACCTCGTCGAGTACGCGCCCGAACGATGGAACCCAGATGGGGACAAACGGATCGTCCACATCGACACGCAGCCGGCCGAGGTCGATGCGGCCTACCAGCCCGAGGTGGAGCTGGTCGGCGACATCGACGGATCGTTGCAGCGGCTTCTGGAGGCGGTGCGACCCAGGGGCGTCGGCGGTCGCACCGCCGCCCAGCGCCACGAGGCCCGGGAGATCCTCGTCAACGCCGACCTCCGCACCGACCTGCTCGAGGACCTTCATGCCTTTGAGAACGACGAGGGCTGGCCGATCAAGCCGCAGCGGGCGATCGCCGAGCTGCGACGTCTCATGGGTCCCTCGGACATCGTCGTCTCGGACGTCGGCGCCCACAAGGTCTGGGTCGCACGCCTCTACCAGGCCTACGAGCCGAACACCGTGATCATCTCGAACGGCTTCGCGTCGATGGGAATTGCGCTCCCCGGCGCCATCGCGGCCAAGCTGATCCATCCCGACCGTAACGTCGTGGCCCTGTGCGGGGACGGTGGGTTCATGATGAACAGCCAGGAGCTCGAGACGGCGGTGCGGGTCGGAGCCAACGTCGTCGCCATCGTCTGGCGCGATGACGGGTACGGCCTCATCGACTGGAAGCAGCGCAACGAATTCGGGCGCCCGTTCGCCGTCGACTTCTCCAATCCGGATTTCGTCGCCTACGCCCAGTCCTTCGGGATCGCCGGCTTCCGCCCGTCATCGTCGGCCGACCTCGGCCCGACCCTCGCCCGGGCGCTTGCCGTCGATGGGCCGGCGCTCGTCGAGATCCCCATCGATTACCGGGAGAACCTGCGCCTCACGGAGCGTCTCGGGGCGCTGGCTGGCGGGGACTGAACAGCGGCCATGAGCAGCGGATCCTCGATCGAGGTTTCGCCGGGGCGGGTCATCGAGGTTGTCGAAGGCGACATCACGCGGATCGCCGCCGATGCCATCGTCAACGCGGCCAACAGCTCACTCGCCGGCGGCGGCGGGGTGGACGGGGCGATCCACCGCGCCGGCGGGCCGTCCCTGATGGACGAGCTCCGCGAGCGGTACGGCCGGGACGGCGTTCGCCACTGCCCGACGGGAAGCGCGGTCGCAACTGGAGCCGGCAAGCTGCCTGCGCGCTGGGTCATTCACGCGGTCGGGCCGCGCTGGCGAGGCGGCACGGCCCGCGAGCCGGATCAGCTCGCGAGCGCATACAAGGTATCGATGGACGTTGCCGACGGCCTCGGGGCGCGCACCATCGCCTTCCCGGCGATCAGTTGCGGGATCTACGGCTATCCGCTCGAGGCGGCCGCGGGGATCGCGCTGGAAACGGTGACGGCAAGCCTGCGTTCGACGAGGTCGGTCGAGCGGGCGATCTTCGTGCTGTTGTCGGCGGGGACGCGAGCGGCGTTTGCGACCGCGCTCGAGGGGTTGGCCGCGGGCTGAGAGGCTAGAGCTTTTCCCGTTGTCTCAGCAGCGACCGCCACCACATCCTGGCACGCCCTTGACAGCGACCCGCGAGGGGCGATGCTTGCCTCGAAAGGTCGTGTGCCCATGGAGCTCTGGCTCGCCGCCTTCGTCATCATCGTCGCCATGGTGGCGGTCGGCACGGTCGTCGCCCGCACCTGGCGGCCGCAGGGGCCTCATCACGGCCTCGGTCCCGTCCTCGCCGCACGGCTCGTGGCGGTGGTGATCGTCACGACCCTCGCGGCCGCCGCCAGGATCGCGGCCGGGCCGCTCGCCGCGTTCGCGGTGGCCCTGGCGGGAGTTCTGATCGCAATCGTGCTGCTCATCCGGACGGGCTATGCGAGGACCGCTCCGAACCCAGGGACGCGCCGCTGACGCTGGCCTGGCCGGGCAACCGCCGCCGCGCCCGGGCTGGACTCCCGTTGTCTCAGGAGCGACCGCCACCACATGCCGGCACGCCCTTGACAGCGACCCGCAAGGGGCGATGCTTGCCCTGAAAGGTCGTGTCCCCATGACAACGCCCACGCTTCCTGTTGACAGGAGGCTCTGGTTCGTCTCCCTTGTGCTCATCCTCGCGATCGTGGCGGTCGGCGTCATCGTCAACCGGAACTCGCCGTCCCACGTCAGCGCGCCGGTCCTCGTCCGCCTCGCTGCGGCGGTGATCGTCACCGCCTGCGCCGCCGTCGCGAAGTTCGTTGCCGGACCGCGAGCGGCGGCGGCGACGGGCGTGATCGGGACACTGATCGCCGTCGTGCTGCTCATCCAGCTGGGATAGCCATCCGGATCTTCCCGAATCGCAAGGACGCGCCTCGTGGAACGCGTTCTTTCACGCCAGCGTCGCCGCTGCGGGCGGCGCGACGTGGGAAGAGGGCGTGGGCGACGACGGAGCGCGCATGACGTCTCGGGAGCGGTATGTCGCGGTGGTTGAGTCGGCGCTCGGGCCGACGCGCGCACCTACTCCCTGATCGGGAAGTAGGGCATGTCGGTCGTCCCACGAACGATGGAGAGCGGAGCGGGCTCCCGGTTCGTGCCGAGCCCGAGCAGGGTCTGGAACGCGGCCTGCGGGTTCCCGCGCCGGTTGTGGCGGAACACGAACTCGTCGAGGTAAGCCTGGAGCTGCGGGCGACTGACCCCGTGGAACGTGCCCAGCAGCCACTGCTTCATGTTCCCCATCGCGCGGTCACTGCCAGAGCCGTGCGGCCGTCAGCGGGTAGGCGCGGTTGTGGTCGCACCTCGGGCAGCGGTAGCCATCCGGCCAGCGACAGGCCGCGAGGTAGCGAGCGCATGCTTCCTCGTCCGCGAAGGTGAGCTGGAACTCGCGGAGCGTCTTGGGGAAGCCAGGGCGGGCCATGCCCTGAACCTGCATCTTGTGGTCTGCTGAGACAACGGGAGAAGCACTGAGAGGCTAGCCGATGGATTCGCCGGGAGCGGGGCTGTAGACCTCGACGTTATCGAGCCCGCGCGCAGCCAGCTCAAGGCGGAGATCGTCGGGGGTGCCGGCCAGGATCGGGAACGTCCCGTAGTGGATCGGCAGGACCCTGGGCGCACCGAGCAGCTCCACGGCCAGCGCTGCCTCGTGCGGGCCCATCGTGTAGTGCCCGCCGATCGGGATCATCACCAGGTCGGGGTGATACAGCTCACCGATCAGGCGCAGGTCCCCGAACACGCTCGTGTCACCCGAGTGGTAGAACGTCGTGCCGTCGCCGAGTTGCACGATGAATCCGGCCGGTTCGCCAAGGTAGAGCGGTCCCTCGCCGGCAGCCGACCAGTCGCCGGCGGAGTGGTCGGCGTGCACCATCGTCACGCGTACGCCACGGGCCTCGACCGTGCCGCCCTTGTTGAAGCCGATGACCTCGACGCCCGCGTCCGCCAGCCGGTCCTCGAGCCACAGGCTCATCTCATGGATCGACGGCCACGCCGGCTTCGTCCGTCGGGCGATGGCCAGCGAATCCGCATTGCGAACCTGGCCTGGCGCGGATCCCAGGTGATCGTGGTGGCCGTGGGTGACGAGCATCACGTCGCAGCGGTCGATCGTGTCGGCGGCCCGAGGCGAACTCGGATTTCCGAACCACGGATCGAGCAGGATCGTCGTTCCGTCGGCCGTTCGAACCTCGACGCAGGAGTGGCCGTACCAGGTGACCGTCATCGCGCGGTCGATCGCCATTTGCGCACCTCCGGTTCCGGCGCGGCAGCCGGACGCCAGCATCACGGGTCGGGTCGGCCTCATCGTAGCGCCGGGCTACACTCCGAGCGTGCCCGCCCAGCGAATCGCCGAGAACCTTGCCTACATCAACTGGACCGTCCTGGTCAGCCTCGCGGTCGGCTCGTTCGCGGCAGTGATCTTCGGACGCCTTCACACGAGCGCGACGCGCGGCTATCTCGGCTTCACCGCCTTCTGCGCGCTCGTGTTCGGGCTTCTCGCGTTTGCCTCGGATGGTGCCCTGCCGGGGACCCTCGGCGGCTCGCCAGTCGTCGGCAACGCCACCTGGGATGGGCCGCGCCATGTCGCGATCGGCCTGCTCTGCCTGCTTTCTCTCGGCTACCTCATCGCCATCGCTCGGGGTCGCCGGGCGCCGTTGATCGAGCTCGCGGGAACCCTGGCGAGCGGCGCTGTACTCGCTCTCGCCGCGTTCTCGTGGGGCGAGGGGCCAGTCGGGACCGCCCTTCTGCTGATCCAGTTCGCCCTCCTGGCGACGGCGACGGGCGGCGTGTTTGCGGCCATGATCCTCGGCCACTGGTATCTCGTGACACCGAAATTGCCCGAGCGTCCGCTGGTCCTGTTCGCCCGAATCCTCAACGTGGCGCTGGCCGTTCAGTTGGTCCTGTTCGTGGTGTGGGTCGCCGCCGGCGCGGGCCCAGGCGGTGCGGCCGGTTTCGCCGCCCTCGCCGGCCCGTTCGCGCTGTTCGTCTGGCTGCGCCTCATCGTCGGATTGATCTTTCCCCTGATCGTCAGCTGGATGGCCGTCCAGACCGCGCGGACGCGGTCGATGGAGTCGGCGACCGGCCTCCTGTACATCAACGTCGGCACCATCGCCGCCGGGACGATCCTCGCGGCGGGCCTCTATTTCGGCGCCGGGCTCCTGGTCTAGAGGGACCGAACGATGACGTCAGAGGAGCGTTGGCACCCCACGGAGACCGATCTCGACTGGATCGAATCCATTGCGCCCCCGCCACATCCGATCCTCGCCGAGATCGAGGTCGCGGCCCGACCCGACAGCATCCCAATCCTCGCTCGCGCAAGCGGCCGGGTGCTCGCGGCCCTTGCCGCGAACCGGCGCCGGATCGTCGAGGTCGGCACGGCCTACGGTTACTCGACCCTGTGGATGGCCCTCGCCCAGCGCCCCGACGGGACCATCGTCACGATCGACCCCGATCGCGGCAGAACGGAAATCGCGCGCGGTTTCTGGCGCCGGGCGGGCGTTGCCGATGAGCGGATCGATGTCGTCAACGCGCCGGCTCTCGACGCCTTCGGGTCGGGCGATCCGCGACTGACGGGCGCGTTCGACCTGGCCTTCATCGACGCGGTCAAGAACGAGTACCTGTCCTACTTCGAGGCGATCGTGCCGCGTCTCGCCCCGGGAGCGACAGTCGTGGCCGACAACGTACTGTGGAGGGGCCGCGCCTCGGGTGCCCAGCCGGCCGCGGCGGGGGATAGCACCGAGGCGCTCCGAGCCTTCAGCATGGCCGTGCTTCGAGATCCGCGATTCACTGGGTCGATCCTGCCCGTCGGCGACGGTCTCCTGGTTGCGACGCTCCGGTGAGCGTTGGGGTTGGGATGCAGTGACCATCAGGGTCCGGTTGTTCGCCATCCAACGGGAGCTCGCGGGAATGCGCGACGTGCCCCTCGAGTTGCCCGATTCCGCGACGATCGAGGATGCCTGGGCGGCCGTCGTGACGCGATTTCCGGTCCTGGCGCCGGGCCGCGCGTCGGTACGGTTCGCACGCAACGGCGAGTACTCGCCCGCCACATCGGCCCTTGCCAACGGCGACGAGCTGGCATTCATTCCGCCGGTCAGCGGCGGGAGGGGCGAGGCTCCGGACCTGGCCGATGCGCCACGCCGCGCCCGCATCCTCGAGCTGCGCGACGCGCCCTTCACCAGCTCGATCGTCGCCGAGCTCGGCGATCGGTTGGCCACGCCGGCCGACGGCGCGATCGTGGGGTTCATCGGCCGGACCCGCGAAACGCCGGGAACGCCGGCCCCCGGCCAGGAGGCCGAAGCCGCCCGGCATGCCGGGCGGACTGTCGAGTCGCTGGAATACGAGGCGCATGAGCCGATGGCCCTGGGCGTTCTCTCGGCGATCGCCGACGAGATCGAGGCGCGGTTCGACGTGCGCCGCATCGCGATCGTCCACCGGACCGGAGCGGTCCCGCTCGGGCAGGTGAGCGTCGCAGTCGTCGCCTGCGCGCCCCACCGTGACGCCGCGTTCGAGGCGGCGCGTTATGCGATCGACGAGACCAAGGCGCGGGCGCCGATCTGGAAGGCCGAGGAATTCAGCGATGGACACGTGTGGATCGGCGAACCCGCGCGCGATGGACCCGCGACCTGATCCCGAGACCTGATGGCCATCTCCGTCTCGCCCGACCTGCCCGGCCTCGGCCCCGATCTCGACCGATTGCGCGAGGCCGCGGCGCGCCTCGTGGCTGCCTGGGCTGAGCCCGCGCGGCGCTCGACGTCCGTCGGACAGGAGCGGGCGATCCTGCGGCTCTTCGGGGTCGACGGGCTTGACGCCGAGGGTCGGCCCCTGGCGGCCGAGGTGATCGATCGCTACATCGGTCGGTCGTCGGAACGACTCGGCCGAGGCATCTCGCTGCCCTTCGCCATGGGCCTCGTCGAATACGACAGCACACCCCGGCAGCTGGCGCTCGACATCGCTTCAGGCGCCGTCGACCTCGCCATGGAAGCGGAACTGCTTCGCGAGCCCGCACGGCGCGCTCGCGCTGAGGCGGAGGCCCGCCGCCTGATGGACCTGGCGGTGGCCCGGATCGACGCGAACCGGACCGCCGGTCTCGAGCTCGTCGACATGCTCGGCCGCGCACCGTGGCCCTGGGTCGGCACACAGGTGGTCGGAACCACCGTTCGGCCGGCCGCCGACGAGATCTCCGCACTCGTCCATCAGGGCGCGGACCTCGTGCGCGTCGACGTCCCAATGGGCCGGGAGTTGCTGACCCGGCTCCGCCAGGCCGGCGTCGAGCCGGGCCAGCGCGTCGCATCCGGGATCTGGGTCCAGGGGCCGGCCACGGCACCGGGCGCCGACTTGCCGGACGATCCGCCGGCCGGGAGCCAGCGCGGCCTCGCGGCGTTGCGGCACGTCCTCGACGAATCGGCTGCCGAGCGCCGCCGGTACGTTCAGCTGGCGATCGTGTCGCCCGGGCTGGCATCTCCCGAGGCCGCCGTCGTCGCGGCGTTCGAGCGGATCGACCTCGTCGATTCCGACCCGATGGTTGAGATCGTCGGCGTCGGCGTCGACCCGGACCGGGCGCTGGCCGATCGGGCCTTCGCCGGCCGCCTGCACTTGCGGGCCGGGTCCCTCGTCCGGATCGGTGCCGACCCGCTCGTGGTCGCTCCCGACCTGATCGCCGGCATCCCATCGTATCCGGATACCCGCGTCGGTCGGGCCCTCGCGCTGCAGGTCGTCGCGGCCCTCTTCAGCCGAGACGACGGACTGCCGGCCGAGCGCGTCCTGATCGCAGGATTCCCGGCCTGGCTCGTCGACGAAACTGAATCGGCGTCGCGCGCCGCGGCCGAGGTCGCGCTCCGGCGCGCAATCCTGCCCGACCACCCGCTCACATTCGATGAGCCAGTCGACGCGGCGGGTCGTGATGACGGCACCGGCATGGCAGCGACCTGGCCCGCGATCGTTGGGGCGCTGATGCCGGTCGGTGATGCGACGGCCCTGGTTACCCGCCTCCCGGGCCCGGGATTTCCGAACGTGGCGCGGGCCACGCGGGCAGCCGCGGCCGTCGCCGAGGAGATCGCCCGAGCGGCGCCGCGGGGACCGCTCGTCGGCCGTGCGCTCGATCACGCGCAGGCAAGCCTCGCAGCGGCGATCGAAACCGTCGAGTCGCTGCAGGCCGCAGGCTGGGGCGCCCTCCTGGCCGAGCCGTCTGGGGACGACCAGGAGATGGGGATCGGCGGCGATGCGGTCGCGACCCGAACGGAAGCCTTCGATCCGATTGGCGCCGCGCTTGCCGCTTCGGAGGAGCGTCCCTCGGCCTAGGTGACGACTAGTCCGGTAGCGGACCGATCGAGACGGCTTCGACGACGATGTCGCAGCCGGGCGTCTCTCGATGCCACAGGGCTCGGGCGATGAGGCCGCTCTCCACGGCAAGCTGACTTGCCTGGGGCAGCAGTCGCTCGCCGTATCGAAGGCCGGCTGCAGATTCGCCTCTATCCCAGGGTCGCCATCGTGATCCAACCGAACCTCCTGGACCCGTTGGACGACGGTGCAGTCGTCATCGACAGGATCCGACGAGCCTCGGAAACTCTGTCTCGGCGCTGAGGGAGGCGGATCGGTGGTCGGGTTGCGAATCGACGCTCACCGCGTTCTGCTCCGGAGAACAAACCGGCCAAACGCGACGTGATTCGGCGGCATTGGAGCGCGTCGGGGCCTTATTTCATCGAAGAGCCGATGCGATCCCGGCGCTTTGTTCTTGTGGCGAGATCGACCGATGGATGGAGCCGGCCGAGCCCGCCCCGTTTCCTGGGGTTTGTTCTTCTGGCAAGAACGGCACGGGTCGGATCGGGCAGGTCACGGGCGCACGGTTCGGACCGCCGGCCTTCAGGCCAGCTGCGGGACCGCCAGCGACGCGAGGTAGCGATCGCGCCATCGTTCCGTAGCCGCCACCGCGTTGAACGTATAGATGTGCAGGTCCACGATGCCGGCGGTCGGATCGGCGACCAGCGGGGCGATGCCCTGGAGGAGGGCATCGGGTCGGTAGAAGCCGCCGGAGCGCAGCAGCCGGGCCACGAAGCGAGTGTTCTTGGCCAGGAAGCGATGAGTGTCAGCCACCCCCAGGCGGGCGCTGATCGCCAGGAGCTTGTGCGGCTCGGCGACCCCCGGCACGCCGAGGTGGACGGGCAGGTCGATCC
>DATCPH010000249.1:0-3221 GCA_036570185.1 Candidatus Limnocylindrales bacterium
CCCGCCTCATCGCGGGAGCCCAAGCGCGAGACGGCAGCGGGCCACCGGGGGCTCCAGTCGGGCGAGCGCAACCAAGCCGGGGCCGGCGAGCGCGGCGTCGTGGGGTCGATCCTTGGCCAAGCTCGTCCGCGGACTCGGAGCGAGCGTGGATCCCATCCAGGCTGAGTCGGTGGCCAGCACCCTTGTCGGGCCGTTCCGCAGCGCCCACTCACGTGAGAGGGACGACACCGCCGCGATGGGCGTGGCCCTGGTCAGCGACATCGCTGAGCGTCCCAGTGCCGACACTCTGGCGCTGTTGCGGGCCATCGCCACACTCGAGCCCCTCCAGATGGCCGACGCCGCTCGTGCGGCTTCCGTCCGCATGTGCGCCACGGGGGTCGAAGATCCGACCTGGTCGATGGCCGTCGGGCGGCCCGAGCTCCTCGATGCATGGGCATCGACCGACGAGTTCGGAGACCAGACCCAGCTCGTCGGCAATTTCGTCTACCCGGGCCTCGACCCGCATGCCGTGGTGACGATGGTCGACCACAACTTTCAGGGTCTCGTCCGCCAGGCGATGTTGCATCCGAACGCGGACCGGATGCGCGAGACATGGTTGGAGATCTCCGGAATGGCGATTCGACCGGTCACCGCACAGGAGCTCGCCGATCTCTGGGGGCAGGCTCTGAGGATGCTGGACCTGTACCTGGACCCCCCGATCGACGACGAGGTCCCCCGCCTCGCGCCTATCCTCCGGTCGCGGCTCCGGCTGCTGCCCCGGCCAACGGAGATCGAGACGCCCGAGGTCAAGGCCGGCGCGCGCCGTTCACTCGTTGCGGAGTTTCGCCGGTCGACGCACGCGACTGGCGCCGGCTCGCATGCCGGCCTCGCCCGATCGCTGGTGGACTTCAAGTGCGACTATCTGGACGGCGATCCGCTCCGGTGGAGCCCGATCGTGGTCGAGATCTGCATTGCCGACTGGTTCCCGCGAAAAATCACGCTCGACGAAGCGGAAACGACCGCGCTGCCGGACATCCTCCGCCGCTGGGTCCGATTCGCGGGTGAGAGGCGCGGCCTGCCTGACGAGTCGATCGCCGAGACCCTCGAAGCCGTCAAGACGTTCGAGGTCGACTACCTCGCCGCGATGCGCGACCCGAACAGCGCCGGCCCGGCGAAAGGCCTCGTGGCGGCAATGCTGGCAGCGGGCATCGACCTGACCGACAAGCGCGCCGTCAACGCCTGGATCTTGGCGTTCAACGCGATGCCCATCGAACAGCGCGACCGGATCCTGGGTCGTTCATGAGCGAGAACCCTGGCGTCCCCTGAGCCACGCGATCAGCGCATCGCGACGCATCAACGACACTGAAGGTGGCAGCTGGTCGACGCGGCCGAGGAGCGTCTCCCGATCGACGATCCCCGCCAGCAACAATGCCTCCGCGAACTCACGATCTTTCTGGCGGAAGGCAACGAGCTTCGAAACCACGCAGTCGTGCGCCTCGAGAAAGCGCACGGCCTCCGGCGCAGTAGCTGTCGCAAGCGCGATCAGGCGCGCCCGCCATCCCTCTGGCAGGACGGCCGTGCCCAGGCCGACGCCTTGGCCGTAATACCCGAATGTTTGGTGGAATTTCGATAGTTCGCCGATCGCACCGTCGACAGCGTCCGCCTTGGTTTCGTCGGGATCGTCGAAGAATGCGAGGTCGACTTCGATCGACCTTGTGGCCTCGACGGGCAGCTCGGGCTCGTCGCCAGATCCGAGAATCGCCTGGCTACCAATCACCAGGATGTGGCGGTCGCCCGCAACATCGGCCGCCGCCCTGAGAACATGCTCAAGTTGGTGCCGATTCACGCCGGCGCGGACCTCCGCGGACTGCTGCTCGCGGAGCGATGCGCGGGCTTGGAGGCTGAACGGGACGCTCGACCGCGCGAAATGCCCTCAGCGCAGCGCTGCGCTCGCGTTCACTCAGCACCCCCGCGAACGGGGAATTCTGCCGTAGCTCGATGGCCTCGGCGGTTTCGGCGCCAAGCACTCGCATGATCTCCTCGGGGCCGGCGGCAAGGATCCGCTCCCAGCGGTCGACCCACGGCGGGCGCACTTCGTGCACCGCGCGCATCACGCGGAGGTTCCGGCGCGCCTTAGCGATTGCGCGGTCGGGTGCAGAGGCGAGATGAGCCGCGACGAGTCGATGGAGCCAAAGGCTCTGACGTGCCTGCCGGGTGAGTCGTGGCTGCCCTGCGAGAGCTGTGACCTCGGTCCTGCGAAGGCGTCGATGCACGCCAGAGCCGTAGGCCCTGAGCACTCCCCGAGTGCATAGGTCGACGACGTGCTGACGCGATGCACCGAGGATTCGTGCGGCCTCGCCTGTGCGGATCAGGTCTTTTTCCATACGACCATGGTGCATCAGAAACGCCAAAAACGCAAAGACGATGGGGCGCATTCGATGACTCCGCCGAGTGCCCAGGCTTAGGACCAGTGACCACCAGCCCGCGGGCGTCCTCGACGACTACCGACGAGGCAACGTCGGTCTCGACTCCGGATCGCGAACGTACCCCTCCAGGAGATCGCGGACGACCTGGCTGACGCTCCGACCGTCAGCGGTTGCCCGGGCCATGACGCGGCGATGCAGAGACGCCGGCACCCGCACGGCGATCCGCGGCGAGTGGGCCTTGACGCCCGCTTCGAGCGGTGGCCGCCCGCGGCCATGCACCCACGTCGAGAGATCAAATCCGCCTTCCGCCTCGTCGGCCATCCGGTCAATGTCGGCCTCGGTCAGCCGATGACCGCTCTTGGTTACGATCGGTTCCGCGGCGAACGGTTTCACGCCTGTCGAGCTTCCTGGATCACTCGCTGGACGTCACGCTCGTTTAGCACCCCAGCCCGCCGCGCCGTCGACGCGCCATAGCGCTGGAGCGACTCGAACGTCTGTGTCTCCCGGTATGTCCGATAGACCCGCAGCATCTCCCTGAACAGCTCGCTCTTGTTCCGCCCCTCCTGTCCGGCGAAACGCTCGAACTCTCGAGCCGCGTCAGGGGGTAGGGACACCGACAGCACCGCAGGTGGTCGTTTCATGCCATACACACTATGACAAACCCTCGGAAGTGACAGGAGTGTCCCCCCGAGTGGTGGGAATTGAGCGCGGCCCCTGACGCCGGCTGAGCCGGACAGCCAGAGGCCACCGGTGTGATTCTCAGCGTGTTCCGACCAAGGATCACGCAGAGGAGACCCAACCGATGGCCCTGTCACA
>DATCPH010000250.1:0-8854 GCA_036570185.1 Candidatus Limnocylindrales bacterium
CGGCGCCCAGGCATCCTCGGGGATGGCATCGATCAGCCCCCGGACCCCGGCGTGCTGGCGGATCGTGATGGAAAAGCGGACCTTCATCGTCCGGCAGACCTTCACCACCTCGTGGGCGTAGAAGCCGCTGTCGGCCCGGACCGTGAGCTGCCCGGTCGCGCCCGCGGACCGGACCCGACCGATCGTCTCCGCCAGGAAGTGCCCCGCGCTGCGCCCCGAGTTCGCGTTGCCGCCCCGCAGGCGGGCCATCCCGGTCCTCGGCTGGGCAATCCCCTTCGGAGCCGGCGTGACCGCTCCCTACGTCGGCCTGGACGAGCGGGCCCAGACGGTTGAAGCTGGGAAACGCGCCGCCCAGTGGGTCAAGGACAACTTTGCGGGCCAGCCGGTGAAGGTCCTCATCGTGACGATTGCAGGTGTGTCGATCTGCCAGGACATCCGGATGGGCGGCTTCGAGGAAGGTGTCAAGTCGGTGGCGCCTGACGCCAAGATCGTAACCGTCGACGGCGCCGGCGCGCGCGAGAAGGCTGTGACCATCACCGAGGACACGCTCCAGCGAGAGAAGGACTTCAATGTCGTCACCGGCTGCAACTCCGACATGGCGTTCGGTGCATTACAGGCGTTCAAGGCTGCAGGCCTTGGCGGAGCCACCAACAAGAAACCGGATCACGCCTACTTCTACAGCATCAACGGCACCGACGAGGAGCTCAAGGCGCTCGTCGATCCGGCGTCTCCACTCATGGAGGTCCTCGGCCTCACTCCGAAGGAAATCTCCAAGACCTTGATCGACACGCTGATCAAGATGCTCAACGGCCAGATTGACCCGTACGCTGCTTCTACGATCAACGTGCCCGATCAGCCGATCCCGGCCAATTGCGCAGCAGCGAACACCTTCAACAAGGTGGAGTACCTGGCAACTCAGGATCTCCCCTGCAAGTAGCTCTCCTCCTCCTCTGGCCGGGGGAGGGACTCGTTCCCTCCTCCGGCTATTCATTGCTTCGCAACGGTGCGAAAGATGAGCAACAGTCCTGAACCTGAATTCCTGAGAGTCGAGTCACTCGCCAAGAGTTATGACGGGGTCCGGGCGCTCCGCGCCGCCGACCTGCATGTGCGCGCCGGGGAGATCCACGCGCTTCTCGGCGAGAACGGCGCTGGCAAGTCCACCCTGATCAAGATCCTCGCTGGAGCGACAACAAAGGACGCCGGCGAGATCCGTTGGCAGGGCGCATCCGTCAACTTCCAGTCACGTGCGGAATCCATTCGGGCCGGCATCAGCGTGATCTTCCAGCACGCGAATCTGGTGCCACAGCTGACTGTCGCCGAGAACGTCACGCTGGGGCTTGAAGATTCCCGATTTGGCTTCCTGCGCGATTCGGCCCAGCGCCACGCGGTACGGGACGTCCTCGCCAGCCTCGGTTCCAGCATCGATCTGGACCGCGGAGCGGACACTCTGCGGTCAGGCGAGCGACAGCTCGTTGAGATCGCCAGGGCACTCCTTCAGAATGCCCGCCTTCTCATCCTCGATGAGCCGACCGCCTCGCTCGGGACCGAGGAAGTCGTGCACCTCCACCGGGTTCTCGCGGGGCTCACTGCCGACGGTCTTGGAATCATCTACATCTCGCATCGCATCGACGAGGTCCTTGAGGTGAGTGACCGGATCACGGTGCTGCGTGACGGCAAGACGGTCGGGACCCGCGAGGCCATCGGCACCCAAACCACCGATGTCATCCGGTTGATGATCGGCCGCGAGGCAGGTCACGTCTTCCAAAAAATCTCGCATGCTCGGCGGGACGTCGCACTCGAGGTACGCGACCTCACGACCGAGACCGGGCTTCGAGACATCACATTCACGCTCCACGCGGCCGAAGTGCTCGGCGTATATGGGCTCCTGGGTTCGGGGCGTACGGAGTTGGCCAGGGCCATCTTCGGGGCCGATCCCATCACCCGGGGCGAGATTCACGTGGCTGGAACCTCATCGGCCCCGCGCACATCTCACGATGCCGTACGGGCGGGGATCGGCCTGGTTCCGGAAGAACGGGCGGCCCATGGCCTCTTTCCGCGGCTGTCAGTGCTCGACAATATGAGCTCCGCGCGCCCCTGGCTGTACTCGCGACTCGGTTGGGTGAACGATGGGGCACGACATCGCCTGGTGGAGGGGATGGCACTCAGGCTCGGAGTGAGGGCGGCCTCTCTCGACCAGCCGGTCTCCGGCCTCTCCGGCGGTAATCAGCAGAAAGTCGTCCTGGGTCGGTGGATGATCGGCGGCGCCAAGCTCCTCATCCTCGACGACCCGACCGTCGGGGTTGACGTCGGCGCAAAAGAGGAGATCTACAGGCTCATCTCAGAGCTGACCACCGATGGAACGGCGGTGCTCTTGATGTCCTCTGAGCTCCCCGAAGTTTTGGGACTCGCCGATCGAGTCCTCGTCCTGCACGAGGGAAAGGTGGCCGGCTCATTCAGCCGCGGTGAGCTTTCGGAGGAAACGATCCTCCGCTGTGCCCATGGAGAGGCGGCATGACTGAAGACGGCCAGCTGATGACTGCACCCAGGACGACCAGCTCCGCCGATCCGCATGGGTCCCTCCGTTCCTGGGCTGGCCGCCCAACGAACCGGACGCTGCTCCTGAACCTCTGCATCCTGCTCGTTGTTGGGGTCGTTCTCTCCCTCGCCACGGACCGCTTCTTGACGGCGGAGAACCTGAGCAACGTCGTCCGCCAGGTCTCGTTCGTGGGCATCACAGCAAGCGCAGTCACCCTTGTGATGGTGTCCGGAGGGCTCGACCTATCCGTCGGTTCCGTTGTCGCCGTCGCTGGGGTGATCGCGGCCAAGTTCGCGGCCGAGGCAGGGTGGCCGCTACCGGCCGCGTTCCTGATGGGGGCTCTCGCGGGCGGGATCTTCGGGTTTCTGAATGCGTTTCTTGTCGTCGGGATGAGGATCAATCCCGTTATCGCGACCCTGGGCACGCTCTACATCGGGCGAGGCATGGCGCTTCTCCTGGCGGGAGGCGAGCCGGTCAAAGGGGTGCCACTTGCGTTCAACGATCTCGCCACGGGCACGATCGGCCCGCTCTCCCTCCCGGTCGCGATTTTCGTGGTCGTTGCCGCTGTCATGCTCGTGATCGAGCGCAAGACGCTGCTCGGTCGCTGGGCAATCGCGAGCGGCGGCAACAGCGAGGCGGCCCAGCTATCCGGCATCCCGATCGACCGGACGCGAGCGATCCTCTACATCCTCTCCGGCTTGGCCGCAGGGATCGCCGGCATCCTCATCAACTCGCGGGTAGCAACCGGCGATCCGAATTCGGGCGTCGGGTTCGAGTTCGACGTCATCGTGGCCATCGTTCTGGGCGGCACGGCCCTTTCAGGGGGCCAGGGATCCGTCATCGGAACGGTGGTCGGCGTCCTGATCGTGGGCGTTCTCGGAAACGGCCTCAACCTCCTCGGGGTGCAGTCGTTCTCGCAATACGTCGTCAAGGCCGTGGTCTTGATCATCGCCGTGGGAACGAGCGAGGTGTTCCGTCAGATCTCGAGGAGATTCGCCCGGCGATGAACCTCGCCGAGTCACAGGGAACCTGCCAGGAACGCGCGAGAAGGAAGTCGAGGTCATGAAGACACCGAGAGAAGTCAGCGAATCGTACTGGCGTGCTGAGGCGCGGCGCGATATCGAGGGAGTGCTCTCGCACTTCCACCCCGACGCGGTGTTTCATCCGGTGGCCGGCCCGCTCGCGGGGCACGATCAGATCCGGACCTTTTACGAAGGCATGGGCGACGACTTCCCTGGCCTTGAGGTCACGGTCGTCCGCGAAATCAGGTCCGGTGATGAGGCGGCGCTCGAGTGGGCGGCGGTCCTCATCGACCGCCAGGGCAATCGCTTCCCGATCTATGGCGTCAACCTCGTCAAGGTCAAGGACGGCAAGTTCGTACACGTCCGCGCTTACTACGACCCGACCCAGTTCCCGCAACCGCGAGGCCGGTGATGGAGCCCAGCGGCAGAGCCAGGGTGGGCAAGACGGACCTCTTCGTCCCACGGCTGGGGGTGGGAACCGCGCCGCTCGGCAACATGTTCCGGGCACACACGGAGGCCGAAGCCGACGCCGTGCTTGCAAGCGCCGTGGCGCACGGCCTGCGCTACTTCGACACCGCGCCGCTGTACGGCCACGGCCTCGCGGAGCAGCGGGTCGGGCGAGCGGTGGCCGGGTTGCCGCGCGACGAGGTCATCGTCTCCACGAAGGTCGGCCGGCTGCTTCGAACCGATGCTCCTCGCGACGAGAGCCAGTTCTATTTGGGCGAACCCTTCTACAGGGACGTTCCGCCTGTCGGACCGGTCTGGGACTTCTCCTACGACGGGATCATGACGTCGGTCGAGGAGAGCTTCCAACGGACCGGGCTTGACCGGTTCGACGTGCTCCTGCTCCATGATCCGGACGACCATTTCGAGGCGGCGAGCACCACCGGTTATCGCGCACTCGCGGACTTGCGCTCGAGGGGCGCGACACGTGCAATCGGCGCAGGGATGAACCAGGCGCCGATGCTTGCGCGGCTCGTCGAGGCCTGCGACCTCGACATCCTCCTCGTCGCGGGCCGCTACACGCTGTTCGACCAGGTCGCGATGGATGAGCTCCTGCCGCTCTGCGATGAGCGGACCGTCTCGATCGTCGTCGGAGGCGTGTTCAACAGCGGGATCTTGATCGATCCGTCGCCTGGCGCCCGCTACAACTACGTGCCGGCGTCGCCCGCCGACCTCGCCCGAGCGCAGCGCATCAAGGCGATCTGCGATCGGCACGGCGTCCCACTTCCGGCCGCCGCCCTGCAGTTTCCGTTTGCCCACCCTCGCGTGTGCACGGTGCTGCTGGGATTCCGTTCAATCAACCAGCTGGAGAAGAACCTCCAGTGGCTCGACGTGTCCATCCCGACACAACTCTGGGCCGATCTCAAGCATCAAGGCCTGCTGCGCGACGACGTGCCGACCCCGTCATGACGGACGCGTCTGCGCGCATCGATGCGCACCAGCATTTCTGGGACCCGACGCGAACCGCTTACCCATGGATGGTCGGAGATGCGCTCGATCCCATTCGGAGGCCCTTTACTCCAGCGGACCTCGCGCCAGAGCTGGCGGCTCAGGGCATCTCCGGGACCGTGCTGGTCCAGACCATCTCGAGCCTCGACGAGACGCGCGAGTTCCTCGGGCTCGCGAACAAATGGGATTTCATCTGGGGAGTCGTCGGATGGGTCGACCTCACCTCCGAAAGGGCCGGAGATGATCTCGATGCCCTGATGTCCGGACCTGGCGGTGACCGGCTCGCGGGCATCCGTCATCAGGTCCACGACGAGAGCGATCCAGAATGGCTACGGCGTGCGGACGTTCGACGAGGACTCGCGGCCGTTCAGGCTCGTGGGCTCCGGTACGACCTGCTCGTGCGTGCCCGCGAACTACCAGCCGCGGCGGACACGGTTGCGGCGCTCCCGGACCTCCAATTCGTGCTCGACCACATTGCGAAGCCGCGCATTGCCGATGGGCAGGATGTTGCCTGGCGGGAGCACATGCCAGCACTGGCTGCACTTCCCAATGTCGCCGTGAAGCTCTCCGGCATGGTCACTGAAGCAGACTGGGCCTCCTGGACACCCGCCGACCTCCGACCTTTTGTCGAGTCGGTCGTGGGCTGGTTCGGCGTTGAGCGGCTCATGTTCGGTTCGGACTGGCCGGTTTGCCTGCTCGCAGCGTCATACGGCGCCGTGGTCAGGGGCCTCGCGGAGGCTTTGGGAACGCTGTCCAAGGGTGACGAGGCTGGAATCTTCGGGTTGAACGCGGGGCGCGTTTACGGCCTCCGGCAGGGGCAGACCGAGGGCGCCGGTGCGACAGGTTGAGCGGGTGAACATCGATCCGGCTCAGGCGGACAGCGCCGACGGCGATCGTCTCGCCGCTTTCGTAACGGGCGCAGGGTCGGGCATCGGGCGTGCGACCGCCCTGCGCCTGGCGAACGACGGATATGTCGTCGGCGTCCTGGACCTCGATGCCAACGCAGTCGACGCGACCGTTGACGGCATCGCGTCCGCGGGCGGACGGGCCGTCGGGTTCGCGGGTGATGTGCGCGATGAGCGGGTCGTGGTAGCCGCGCTCGAGGCACTCGCGCGCGATGCTCGCCTTTGGTTGGTCGCAAACGTCGCCGGAATCGGGGTCGCTGCCACGGTCGTCGAGACGTCGAACGAAGATTGGCAGCGCGTGATCTCGGTGAACCTCGGTGGAACCTTCGTTGTCTGTCGCGCCGCGGTGCCAATCCTCCTCGGGTCCGGCGGCGGTGTGATCGTCAATGTCGCATCGGTCGGTGGGCTGATCGGGATCCCGGCCCGCGCCGCGTATTGCGCGTCGAAGGCCGGCGTGATCGGTCTCACCCGGGCCATCGCCGTGGATCATGCCGCAAGCGGCCTGCGAGCCATTGCGCTGTGTCCCGGGACGGTTGAAAGCGAATGGATCACGAAGATCCTCGCGAACAATGCCGACCCTGTCGCGGCTCGACGGGCAATGAATGAGCGCCAGCTCGACGGCAGGATGGGCAGTCCCGAGGAGGTTGCCGCGGGGATCGCGTTTATCGCGTCCAGAGACGGACGCTTCATCAACGGAAGCGAGTTCGTGATGGACGGTGGAATGACCGCCCGCTAATCGCGAGACCGCTCTCGAGATCTGGTCGAATGTCCGCCTGAGCCGTTCCCAAATTGTCGGCTGGCGACGGTTAGGAACGACTTCGCCAACGTTTGGCGGCTCGGAGAGCGCTTCGCCCACGGATTCGTGCCGGAGCCCGTAGTCGTCGCCACACGAGAATTTGAGGACCGATGGCCGTGGCGACCTCGGACAGATCAGCCAGCAGGCGCTTTTCGCGTTCCTCGTTCGGCCCCCAGTGGCGTTCGCCCTGGGCTGGATCTACCTTCGCCGAGGGTCGCCCTGCGCGTCGATTGCGCTCCATTTTGCGTTCAACATGTTTCCGCCTCTGTTCGTCTTGGCAGTCACAGCGCCGAGCTCGTTTAGCTAACTGAACCTGTGCTCGCGACGTGGCGGCCCCGTCATGCCTCAACGCTCTAGACGCGTGCCCCGTCCAGCGGCAGACTCCGAGCCGATCATGGTCAATGGGTTTCACACGATGGAGGCGCAGCATGGGTCCACAGAAGGCACTGGGCACCGTCAACGACTTTGTGGCACCTTCCCTCGAGCCCGGTGAGCAAATCCAGGCGACGCTCTCATACGCGGAAACCGGTTCTTCGTATTGGTTCAACGTGATGGGTGGAGCTTTCCTCGGTCTGATCTGGGCGAGATTCAGGGTGAAAACACGGGCCGTTGTCGTCACAGACCGTCGCGTATTCGTGCTTGAGATGGCCGGTTGGGGGCGACCGAAGACGGTACTTGGCGTCTACCCTACGACGGCGGTGCAGCTCGAAGCCTTCCGGCGCGGACCCTTCAGTGGGACGCTCCAGCTCCGACTTCCCGATGTACGGCTCGCCGTGAATTTCCGTCGCGCGTGGCGAGACCAAGCGCAATCCGTGGCCGACGCGCTGTCGCAGTCTTCGGCCGCGACCACCAAGTAAGCCGAGCTCGGGCCGACGACGTCGGCCTGGCTTTCCCTCGAGCAGGCACTCCCGGCGTTCTGGCGGTACGCTGCGGTTGATGCCGACAAAGCCACGCTCGACGCCACCGGCGGACCCGCTTCCGCGGCTGCCGTTCGCGCTCGACCGCCTGATCGCGGGGCTGCGTCGGAGGCGGCCGTTGCCGCCCGGCCGGGTTGCCGTGGTCCGCCTGTACGGCCCGATCGGCGGGGGAACCCGCGCCGTCGACCTGACAGAGCTCATCCGGCGGCTGCGCGAGTCGAAGCGAGTCCCGGCGGTCGTGCTCGACGTCGATTCACCTGGCGGTTCGGCGACGGCCTCCGACGATCTGTTCCTCGCCTTGCGGCGGCTCGCCGAGCGGAAGCCCCTCGTCGCGGCGATCCGCGGGACCGGGGCGTCCGGCGCGTACCTTGCGTCGGTGGCGGCCCGGACGATCGTGGCCCAGCCGCACGCGGTCGTCGGGTCGATCGGGGTCATCTCGGCCGGGCCGCGCCTGTCACGGCTCCTGGACCGGCTCGGTGTTGGGATCAGCGAAACCAAGGCGGGTCGACTCAAGGGAATGGGTGCGCCCTGGCGCGACGAGACGGACGAGGAACGGGCCAAGGAGCAGGACCTGGTCGACGCGTTCTACGACGCCTTCGTCGACCGGGTGGCGACCGGCCGTGGCATCTCGATCGAGCGTGCTCGAGAGCTCGCCACGGGCGAGGTCTGGCTGGGCGATCGCGCCCGGGAACTCGGGCTCGTCGACGAGATCGGCGACCTCGAACGCGCCGTGGAGCTGGCGTCCGCGGCGGCGGGAGTTCCTGCCCGCTACGCGGTTGCGGCCAACCGTCGGCGCTTGATCGACCGGGTCATGGATCGGTTCGCGATGCGTATCGTGGATCGACTGGCCGACGAGATCGACGCGCGTCTGCGCGATCGCTTTCTGACCTGACGGGGGTCGACCTTCCGACCTTGCCCGCCGATCAGCCGCCCATCGTCAGGACGGCGGCGCCATCGATCTGGCCGCGTTCGAGTCGGGCGAGGGCCAGGTTGCCCTCATCCAGCGGATGTACTTCGCTTCTCGTTCGTATCGGGATCTGCCCGGCCAGCTCCATGTACTCGGTCGCGTCGCGGCGGGTGACGTTGGCCACGCTTCGGATCGAGCGCTCCCACCAAAGGTCGTCGTAGTCAAACGCGGGAATCCCGTCGAGGTGGATCGCGTTGACGACGACCGTCCCGCCGCGCTCGAGCGCGCGGAGTGCGGCGATGACGACTGACCCCACAGG
>DATCPH010000251.1:0-5498 GCA_036570185.1 Candidatus Limnocylindrales bacterium
GACCGCAAGTCCGCGATAGAGCGACGCATGGGTCGCAAGCCACAGGTGCGGGCTCCGATCGCGAGCGCGGGCGTCGAATGCACCTCGGGCGCCGCGGTCACCAGGGAGTGGCTGCCATAGGTTGTCCGGTTGGTCGGGATCCGCAGGCCCGTCGTACATCTGACCGTTCCATGCCGCTTTCGCGAGGTAGCGATCCATGAGCCCGGGGGCGAGCTTCTCGGCCAGGATCGCGAGTTCCGTCGGAGCGCCTACGTCCAACTCACGCGGGACGTGTTCCGCAGCCCAGACGATGGCTTCGGCGGCGACCTCCGGCTGGAAGATTGGCGGCACTGGCTGGGCCTTGCGAGGCAGGCGGCTGCGAACCCAGCCGAACTGCGGTGTGTTGAGGGCCGGCAGGTGGACGATCGTCACCCCGATACCGCTACGCTGGTGAATGAGCTCCGTGCGCAGGGACTCGGTGAAACCGCGGAGGGCGTGCTTCGCGGCACAGTAGGCAGACTGGAGCGGGATACTCCGATACGCGAGGGCCGAGCCGACCTGGACGATGACCCCGGCGTCTCGCTGGCGCATCCGGCGCAGCGCGCTGAGGGTCCCGTGGACGGCTCCCAGATAGGTCACCTCGGTGACTCGTCGGAACTCATCGGCCGTCATCTCGTGGACCGGCGAGTAGACCGATACCATCGCGTTGTTAATCCACACGTCGATCGGCCCGAGCTCGGATTCGATCCGGCTGGCTGCCGCTTCGACTGCCGACGCATCCGCGACATCGACGATCAGTGCGAGGGCTCGACCACCGGCGGACTCCACCTCCCTGCGCGCTCCCTCGAGGCCATCGGCGCCCCGGGCGAGGAGCCCGACACTCGCGCCCCGCGAACCAAGCGCGCGGACAACCGCCCGCCCGACGCCCGCCGACGCACCCGTGACCACGACGACCGTCCCCGCGCCGATTGGCCTACCCGTGTCTGACCGCACGGTCATTGCTCCTTTCGTTCGAGTCCGAGTCCGATTCGAAGCGCCCGCGCCTGTCGACCTGGCGCGTGCTCGATCGCCCACGCTTTGATGGCATCCAGGGGCGATGCCCCCGCCACATCCTGCGGCGGGGGCGCCTCCATGATCACGAGGTGTCCGTCCTGGTCGAGGATCTCATGGCTGGCGCTGCCGTCGTCACGGCGCTCGAATCGGATCGAGACCGTCGCCCTCCCGACGCGGAGGTGCCGGATCCTCACGGCGTCGATTCCGGCGGGCAGTCTCGGCCTGACGAGCGCCAGGAGGTTCAGCGGGGCGAACGGGTACAGGCCGAGCATGATCTGGACCAGCTGGATCGTCGCGCTCGCGGTCCAGGCTTGCGGACAGTTGGAGTCCGGGTAGGGGACCGGCACGGGACTCTCATCTCGCCCCAGGCCGCTGAGCACCTCGGGCAGGCGGAGATCGCGGAACTCGCCCGCCGCGGCCATCATCCCAGCGATCAGGCGCTCGGCATGGTCGTCGAGGCCATAGCGTTTGAAGCCGAGGGCGAAGGTCGCCTGTTCGACCGGCCAGACGGTTCCCAGGTGATAGGCGAACGGGTTGTACGACGGATGGTCCGCCGACAGGGTCCTGACACCCCAGCCTGAGAAGAGGTCCGGCTCGAGCATCCGGTCCGCGACGCGCCGCGCGTGCTCTTTTGGCACGATTCCGGCACCGAGGGCGTGGCCCGCGTTCGAGCCGATCGAGGCGACCGCCCGCTTGTCGGCGTCCAACGCCATCGCGTAGAAACCCTCATCAGGCAGCCAGAACGCATCGTGCCATCGGCTCCGCAAGTTCTCCGCCTGCGCCAGGAACCGCTCTGCCTCGTCGTCCTCGTCGAGGGCGACGAGGATCTCGGCCATCCGCTCGAGGGCGAGGGCGTGGAACGCCTGCTCTTCGACAGTCGCGAGTGGCGCATCGACGTTCCTCCCGTCGGGGTAGCGGATCGCTTCGTCCGAGTCCTTCCAACCCTGGTTCCGGAGCCCCTGAGGCGACCGCGTGAGGGACTCGAGGAAGCCATCGCCGTCCCGGTCGCCGCGTTCTGCCGCCCACCGCAGCGCCCGCATCGCTGGGTCGCGATGGCGGCGTAGGACATCGGTCTCGCCGGTCCAGTGCCACAGCTCCGAGAGCGTGAGGACGAACATCGCGGGCGTTGTCTGGGAACCGTAGTAGGCACGTTGGGGGATGACGTCCAGCTCGGACAGTGGCCCCCGCCGCATCTCGTGGAGGAGCTTCCCGGGCTCCGCGTCGCGGAAGGGATCATCTTCGGTGGCCTGTCGCGCGGCCAGCACGCGGAGCGCGCCGCGGCTGATCTCCGGTCCAAGCAACGCCGACTGCCAGCCCGCCGTCAGGCTGTCGCGCCCGAAAAGGCCCGTGTAGCCGGGAACGCCGGCGTTCGGCACCCAGGCCTCATCGTCGTCACCGTCGAGCTCGCGGTTGCGGAGCGACAGCAGGTCGTCCATGGCCCGGTCCACGACCTGACCGAGGACCGGTGGGTCCGAGTCGACCGTCGGCCGTTCACCGCCCGGCGCGTGCCCGAAGTCTCCCCGCGCCGTCACAACCCTGGCCCTGGGACCGCGCCAGCGCCCGTCGACCAGCGACTCGAAGATCAGCTCGACTGACCAGCTTGTTCGCGGTTGCAGCGAGAGATGCCAGGTAAGAGTTCCGCCGCCGTGCGTTTCCGGAAGCGGCGACCCCTGAGACATGACCCTGACGCCGCGCTCGAGGCGGCGATCACCGAGCGTCGCCCGGTAGGTGAACTCGAGACGGCCGGCCTCCGTCGTCTCGATGGCTGTCTTCCCATGCTGTCGTCGCGCGCGGCCGACCTCCATGACGTCGGCGAAGTCGGCGTCGAGTTCCACGCGGAGCACGGGCGTCAGCACGACCATGCTCCTGTTCGCAAGGGAGATCCGCTCCGTCATCCCGGGCCCAACGATCGTTTCGACGCGGACCTCGACGGCGTCCTGAGGCAGGACGGGTCCGGTCGCGCTGCCGCCCACCTGGGGCGCGAGCAGGACCGTCAGCCGTCGATCGGCGCCGAGCTCGGCTGACGAGGCGAACCTCAGCTCCTGGCCGTCGATGGTCAGGCGGTGCAGCGACAGGATCCGCGTGTCGTGGTCGTATAGACCCTCAGGATCGTGTGAGATCGACCCGTCCGGAGCGGTGCACAGCACCGTGTAGTCGGCGTACAGGAGCCGACGCGCGGGCGTGAATGGATCTACCGCCACCGGCGCTCACCGCGGCCCGCGAATCCCGACGGACCGTCAGACCGCGTCACAGCGAATGCCGGCTAGTACCCAGGCTTGCCGCCATTGTTGCAGGCGGCCAGCACGAGCGAGAGCCCGAGCGCGACCAGCGTGCGCAGATCGAATCCCCGGACGTTCCAGCGGGCAACGGTTCTCATGCGTCTATCTACGGCGCGCGGGCTGCCGCGGTTTCGTCGCACGGCCCGAGGCATGGCTGGTCGCAGCCCGAGAGGGACATCGGCAACGTAGCCGTTCAGGACAGCGCTCGAGGAGGACTGCCCGACCGTCGGGCACGGTGGTAATGTCCGACGTGCCCGAGGCGCCGTCCGTCTCGTGGCTCCCGAGCGGGAGTAACTCAGCTGGCAGAGTGTCTGCTTCCCAACGAAAGCGTGACTCCCCCGGAGGCCTAGCCCTCCAGTCTGCCCGAAAGGCGAGCGCATCGTCTGCCTGAACGAGACCGATGGCCGGTTATCCCGACCCGTCCAAGGCCGCGCTGCGCAGTCGACCCACTGATTTCCAAGAGGCCGACAGGGGTTCTATGATTAGGACAAGCGTTCTAATCTGGGAGCCTGCCGCCATGATGACCGACCAACTTATGTCAGCGCTGCGTCCACTGTTCGCTGACGTCACAACCGAGGAGGCGTTCGCGCGCCGTAAGGAGAAGGCTCGTGCGGCGATCGCGGCGCTGACGGCCGACGTCATCCTCGCCGGCGACCTGCCTGGGCTGAGCCCTGAGCTCGTCCAGACGTATCGGCTCGACCCCGTGGGGATCAGAAACCCCGATTCGATCACGCCGCGGCGCCGTAGTACTCGTGGATCAGGCCGCCGAGCAGGTCCCGGCGGCGGACATCGCGCTGGTCGACCGGGTGGGAGATCCGGGCATCGGCCAGCGGTGGAGCCAGGCCGACGGCACGGTGAGGTCGCTGCCGGTTGTAGTGCTCCCCATAGGTCCGGAGCGTCCGGTCAAGATGGCCCCGACCGAGGATCAGCGTCCAGTCGAGGCACTCGGCCCGCATCGTCTCGATCACCCGTTCTGCGTAGGCGTTCGCGTTCGGAGCCCGGATCGGGGTACGGATGACCCGCATCCCCTCCGAGCGCAGCACCGTGTCGAACGGGCCGCTGAACTTCGCGTCCCGGTCCCGGATGAGGAACCGGATAGCCGGTGAGCGGCCATCGAGGTTCATCGCGAGGTTCCGGGCCTGCTGGGTTACCCACGCCGAGTCGGGATGAACCGTTGATGGACTGAGGTGGATCCGCCGGCTGCCGAGCTCGATGAACACGAGGACGTAGAGGGTGCGAAGCCAGGCCGTCTCGACGGTGAAGAAGTCGCACGCGATGATGCCATCCGCCTGGGCCCGAAGGAACTCGGCCCACGTCGGGCCGGCCCGCCGCGGGGCAGGCCCCGCTCGGGCAGTCCGGAGCAGGGTCCTTAATCGTCGTTGCGCCCCCCCGGATCCCGAGCTTGCGAAGCTCGCCCTCCATCCGGACGCAACCCCAGCGCGGGTTCTCCCGGGCGAGGCGGAGGATGAGCGCACGGGTCGCGGCATCGATCGGTGGCCGGCCAGGGCGACCGGTCCTGTGGTACGTCCACTTCCTGCGTACGAGCTCGCGGTGCCATCGGAGCAGGGTCGACGGGCTGACGAGGAAGGCGATCCAGCGATCCCTCGGGATCGCCCGACTGGCCGCCGCGAGCAGGACCCGATCGATGGGCCGGAGCTTGGGTCGGCCTGCGGTCCGCTGCAGCACCCGGAGCTGGTGGCGGAGGACGAGGATCTCGAGGTCCTTGGCGCCGTCGTCCCGGTCAGGTCGACCACTCCTGACGAGCAGACGGACGAGGGCGCGGACGACGAGGTAGAGGAGCGACCACATCCGCCGATCGTACTGGCCGGTCGATCGCGAATCGGGGTTTCTGACCCCCACGCCGGTTTCTGAACCGATGGACGGGCGCTTCACCTCTTTCGGGCACCTCGCTTGCGCGTCGCCTGCGACGCCCGCAGGCGGCAGGTCTCTACCAAATCTCGATGATGTCGGCCCGGAAGGGTGACGACGTTGGACGCCGACCGTCCTGCTCCAATCAATGCGCGATTACCGCGATGATCTGGGCAACCTCAACTGAACCCACGATAGAACCCGGTCCGCCAAGACTCGAATCTGGGTCGCCAGCCGAGCTCGTCTTTGAGGCGCGTGTTCGACGCGGCTCGCGAATTCACCGCGAGGTGGACGGCGGCGCGCCCGGCGAGGAGTCGT
>DATCPH010000252.1:0-10863 GCA_036570185.1 Candidatus Limnocylindrales bacterium
CTCGTGCACGAGCCCGAGCTGCTCGTGCTGGACGAGCCGACGACGGGGGTCGACCCGGTCAGCCGGTCCGAGCTATGGCGGCTGTTCGCCCGCGCGGCAGCGGGCGGGACCGCGATCGTGCTCGCCACGACCTACCTCGACGAGGCCGAACGGGCGGGCCGTGTCATCGTCCTCGACGAGGGGCGGCCGCTCGTGGCCGGTACCCCCGACGAGGTGATCGCCGGCATCCCTGGGCGCATCACCGAGTCGGCCGAGCGGCGCGACCCCGTCCGATCCTGGCGCCGAGGCGCGGACTGGCGCAACTGGGAGCAGGAATCCGGATCCACGGAGGGCGCATCGGCGACCGCGGTCCCGGCAGACCTCGAGGACGCGGTCATCGTAGCTGAGCTGCAGCGGGTCGCGAGCCGCGCGGTTGGCCGCGAACGACGATGACCCTTCTCGTCGGCAATGGCCTCACCCACCTCTTCGGCGACCAGGTCGCGGTCAGCGACGTCGACATCGAGGTCGGCGAGGGTGAGGTCGTCGGCCTCCTCGGCGCGAACGGCTCCGGGAAAACGACGACGATCCGGATCGGCCTCGGGCTGCTCCGCCCGGCGCGTGGGTTGATCGAGCTGTTCGGCGAGCCGCCGAGCCGCCGGACCAGGCGCCGCCTCGGCTACGTGCCGCAGGGACTGGGGCTCTACGAGGACCTCACCGTCGAGGAGAACCTGGCCTTCTCCGCCCGGGCCTTCGGTCGCGATCCGAACGTGGCACTCGACCCCGACCTCGAGCCCGAGCGCGATCGATTGGTCCGAGACCTCTCACTGGGCGTCCGCCGACGAGTCGCGTTCGCCGCCGCCCTCGCCCACGATCCGGACCTCCTCGTCCTCGACGAACCGACGTCGGGCGTGGGGCCGCTGGCACGGGCGCGGCTGTGGGACACCGTCCGGGCGACCGCGGAGCGCGGGGCGGGCGTTCTCGTGACCACCCATTCGATGAGCGAAGCCGAGCAGTGCGACCGACTCGTCGTCCTCGTCGACGGCCGCGTCGCAGCCGCCGGCTCGGTAGCCGAGATCGTGGCCGGCCGGCGAGCCGTGGAGGTTGCCTCGAATCGCTGGCAAGCGGCGTTCGAGGCGCTTGATGCCGCGGGCTTGCCGGTGGCTGTCGTGGGTCGCCTGCTACGGGTTCCGAGTGCGTCGCAGGACGACGTCCGAACGCGCCTGAACTCGGCCGGAGTCGAGGCTCAGCTCCGCGACGTACCGGCCTCGTTCGAGGAGGCCTTTGTCGTCCTGGCAACGTCGGCCAGCCATGGCACGCCTCAGCCTGCGGCGTCTCCGGCCCTTTGACACGGTCTGGCCGGCGCCCGGGAGACAGCGGCACCCGGGACCGTATCCTGGCCGCCGCCCGAGCGGAATTCGCGGAGAGCGGATACGACGCCGCGACGATCCGGGCAATCGCCCGCCGGGCGTCGGTCGATCCGGCCCTCGTCCACCATTACTTCGGCAGCAAGCAACAGCTCTTCGTCCTGGCGATGGAGTTGCCGGTCGATCCGACCGTCGCCCTGCCAGGCATCATGGCCGGGCCTCGAGAGGAGCTTGGCGAGCGGATCGTCCGCTTCTTCCTCGCCGTGTGGGAGCAGGCCGCGGCACGCGAGATCTTCACCGGGATGCTTCGCTCGGCTGTCACGGACCCTGTTGCGGCCGCGATGTTCCGCACCACGATCGTGGAACGGGTCGTCGGGCCGATCGTGGCGTCGTTGGGTCTGTCGGACCCGCGGCTCCGCGTGACGCTCGTTGGCAGCCAGCTCGTCGGCCTGGCGCTGGTCCGCTATGTGATCCGGGTCGAGCCCCTGGCAAGTGCTGCTCCGGACGACCTGGTTGCGATCATCGCCCCGACCATCCAGCGCTACCTGGACGGGCCGGTTTCCTGATCGGGATCAGTGGCGGGCTCGGGTCGGCCCGCCCGGCCCGCCCAGCTGAGAGGTTCTGGCGGGCGCTACTTCTTGGTCGTCGCGGGCTTCGCGGCCGGCTTGGCGGCGGGCTTCGCGGCCGGCGTCGCCTTCTTGTCGTCCTTCATGCCCTTTTCGTGGTGACTCACAGGAGTTCCTCCAAGCGCGCCCCGACTGCTTCCGCGGGGTGTCGCATGGATTCTACAGGTCCCCGGGACAGGCACCCGTCGGTGGGCGGCTTTGTCGGCCGACCCCACGTGGCGAGAGTGCCCACCTCGGCGATAGAATCCCGCTTCGTGGCGGAGTAGCTCAGTGGTAGAGCAGGGGACTCATAAGCCCTTGGTCGGTGGTTCGAATCCGCCCTCCGCTACCACCACTCTGACGTTGCCACGACGCGATCGATTCGTGCGAAACCGTCCGATCGATCCGCGCAGCCCCGGCGGCCGTACCTCTCTTGCAATGACCCGGCGGGGGGGCAGACGGCCCCCGCGGGTCCCGACGCTATACTCGCGACACGGCTCGGCGCAGTGTCGCCGGCTCATTCACTCCGGAGGCACTCCTTGAATCCCAAGTTCATGCGCAACGGGCTGCTGATGCTCGTGCTGGTCATCGGCACGGCGGCGTTGCTTTACACCTGGCTGAACCAGTCGTCCGGCGCAAAGGCCGTCGGCTACGGACAGTTCCTTACCAACGTCCAGCAGGGACAGGTCGACAAGGTCATCCAGAAGGATGGCTCGCTGACGGTGACCCCGAAGGGCAATGGCCCCGTCTACACCGTCGTCGTACCGGGCATTCCCGGTCTGACGACCCAGCCCGTCCTCCAGGACATCCGGGAGGCGGCGGCGAAGGGCAACGTGACCTTCGACCAGGACAATTACTCGGCCGAGCAACCCGCCGACACGTCGTGGATCGGCCTCCTCCTGACCGGCCTCCTGCCGTTGCTGGTCATCGGCGGCTTCATCTTCTTCATGATGCGGCAGGCCCAGGGCACGAATAACCAGGCTCTCTCGTTCGGCAAGAGTCGGGCCCGGATGTTCCTCGGCAACAAGCAGCTCGTGACGTTCGCCGACGTCGCCGGCGTCGATGAGGCGAAGACCGAGCTCCAGGAAGTCGTCGAGTTCCTGAAGTACCCCGAGAAGTTCAACACCCTCGGGGCGCGCATCCCGCGTGGCGTCCTTCTGGTCGGGCCTCCGGGCACCGGCAAGACCCTCATGGCCAGGGCGGTCGCCGGAGAGGCCGGTGTCCCGTTCTTCTCGATCTCCGGATCGGAGTTCGTGGAGATGTTCGTGGGCGTCGGCGCCAGCCGCGTTCGAGACCTGTTCGACCAGGCCAAGCGGAATAGCCCGTGCATCGTCTTCGTCGATGAGATTGATGCCGTCGGTCGCCAGCGCGGCGCCGGCCTGGGCGGCTCGCACGATGAGCGCGAGCAGACGCTGAACCAGATCCTCGTCGAGATGGACGGCTTCGACACGAACACAAACGTGATCGTCGTTGCCGCGACCAACCGCCCCGATGTCCTCGATCCGGCACTCCTTCGGCCGGGCCGGTTCGACCGCCAGGTCATCCTCGATCGGCCGGACATGAAGGGTCGCTTGGCCATCCTCAAGGTCCACACCAAGGGCAAGCCCCTCGACAAGGCGCTCGACGTCAACGGGATCGCCCGCCAGTCGCCAGGCTTCTCGGGGGCCGACCTCGCCAACCTCGTCAACGAGTCGGCGATCCTCGCCGCCCGGCGCAACAAGAAATCGATCGGCATGTCCGAGTTCCAGGAAGCCCTGGAGCGGATCGTGGCGGGCCCCGAGCGCAAGTCGCGCGTCATCTCGGACCCCGAGAAGCTGATCATCGCCTATCACGAAGGTGGCCACGCCGTCGTGCAGCGGGTCCTGCCGAAGTGCGACCCGGTCCAGAAGGTCACGATCATCAGCCGCGGCCTGGCCCTCGGCTACACGATGGCCATGCCCGCGGAGGACCGCTACCTCCAGAGCAAGACCGAGTTCGAGGACAAGATCGCCGGCTTCCTTGGTGGCAACGCCTCCGAGCGCCTCATCTTCGGCGACACGACGACCGGCGCCAGCAACGACATCGAAAAGGCCACGACGCTGGCTCGGCGAATGGTCACGGAGTTCGGGATGAGCGACAAGCTCGGCCCGTTGTCCTTCGGCAAGCGCGACGAGCTGGTCTTCCTCGGCCGGGAGATCGGCGAGCAGCGCAACTACTCCGACGAGGTCGCCAAGCAGATCGACGAGGAGGTCCGCGTCATCATCGATCGCGCCTATGATCGGGCGATGGAGGTCCTCCAGACGCATCGCGACAAGCTCGAGGCGCTGGCTGCCAAGCTGATCGCCGAAGAGACGGTCGATGCGGAAGAGTTCGAGAAGCTCTTCAGCGACCTGCCGCCGAAAGAGTCGCTTCACGGTGTCGCTCCGAGGCTCACCGAGGAGCCGACGGGAGCGCCGATCCCGGCGCCCCTGCCGAACCCTGCCTGACGCGATCGACCGGGCGCGCAAAGCGCCACCCTCATCCAGGACGAGCGGGCCGCGGCCCGCTCGTTCGATGTTCGACGGAGGCTTGCTCGTGACCTCGATCGACATCCGGCCCGCGACGGACCCGGAGTCGTATCTCGATCAGACGCAGGATCGCCGGATGGCGTCGCTCTTCGAGTTCCTCCGAATCCCGAGCATCTCGGCCCTGTCGGCGCACGTCGCTGACTCCCGACGCGCTGCCGAGGCAATCGCGTCCGACCTGCGCGGCATCGGGATGGAGCACGTCGAGGTCGCGGAAACCGGCGCCCACCCCGTGGTGTATGCCGACTGGCTCCACGCCTATGGGGCTCCGACCGCGCTGGTCTACTGCCATTACGACGTCCAACCGGTCGATCCGCTCGATCTCTGGCTGTCACCGCCGTTCGAGCCGACGATCAGGGACGGGCGGATCGTGGCCCGTGGCGCCTCGGACGACAAAGGCCAGCTTCACATGCATCTCCGCGCCATCGAGGCCCTCATGGCGACTCGAGATGCGCTGCCCGTCAACGTCAAGGTCCTGTTCGAGGGCGACGAGGAATCGAGCCCCGCCCATCTGGACGACTGGGTTCGGGCCAATCGGACGCGCCTGGCCGCCGACATCGGGGTCGTCAGCGACACCGGTTTCTTCGAGGGGAACCTCCCTTCGATCACGATCGGAACCCGCGGGATCATCTACGCCCAGATCGACGTCCAGGGTCCACCGACCGACCTCCACTCGGGGGCATTCGGCGGCGTGGTCGAGAATCCGGCAAATGCGCTCGCGTATATCGTCGCCGGCCTGAAGGCTGTCGACGGCCGCATTCTGATTCCGGGCTTCTATGACGAAGTTCTGCCGCTCAGCGCCGACGAACGCGCGGCCCTTGTCGGCTTGCCATTCGACGATGAGGCGTTCCGCCGCGAGACCGAGGTACCCGCCCTGGCTGGCGAGCCCGGCTATCTCACCCTCGAGCGGGTGACGACCCGCCCAACATTGGACGTCAACGGCATGTGGGCGGGATTCCAGGGCGAGGGCACGAAGACAATCATCCCGGCCCACGCTCACGCCAAGATCAGCTGCCGTCTCGTGCCGAACCAGACACCCGAGGCGATCTTTGAGCGACTCGAGGCGCACGTCCTGGAGCTTTCCCCGACCGGCGTCACGACCAGTGTCCGGATGCTCGAGGGAGGCCTGCCGTTCCGAACCAGGCCCGACCACCCGGCCATGGCTGCCGCATCGCGAGCCGTCGAGGCGGCCTTTGGAGTCGCCCCGATGTTCATTCGCGAAGGTGGCTCGATCCCGGTGCTGGCGACCCTCGTACGCGAGCTGCGGATCCCGTTGGTGCTCCTGGGCTTCGCCAATCCGGATGACCATGCCCACGCGCCCAACGAAGGCCTGGTTCTCGACAACTACGAGAATGGAATTCGCGCAATCATTCGCTTCTGGGATGAGCTTGCCGCAACGGACCTCAGGGAGGGGACCTGATGAGCACGGACACTGCCAGAACGACACCCGGGGCCGGAACGACCGGTGCGGATGGGTCCGCGGACGGCGGAGGGTCTCGCGAGGGCTCGATCTGGCGCCTCGACACGGATGGCGGGAGTCTGGCGCCATTGTCCGCAGTCGACGTCCTGGCCGGTCTCCGTGAGAACCTCGCCAGCGGCAAGATCGGCGAGTACCTCCCGATCCCGCTCGGTTTCACGCCGCTGGATCGGGCGATGGGGGGCGGCGTTCGGCCCGGGGAGCTGTTCCTGATCGGCGGTGCCCAGGGAACGGGCAAGACGACCATGGCGCTCCAGATGGCGCGCAATATCGCCGTCAGTCGCCAGGCCGACGTGCTGTTCATCTGCTTCGAGCACGATGAGGAGTTTCTCCTCAATCGCCTCATCGCGATGGAGTCGGCACTTCCGCACCTGCCCCAGAAGGCGGGCGCGATCCGCATCCAGGATGTACGGCGTCAAATCCTCGATACCGATCGGTTCGAGGCGGGTTCTCCTCGAGCCGGTACCGAGCCGGGCGTCGATCAAGCGCGGCTTCGTGAACCGCTGGAGCGGATCGACCGCTACGGCGAAAGCCTCTTTCTGCTCCGCGGCTCGCAGACGACCACCACCATCGACAACATCCGCCGGCTCGTGCTCCAGCATCGAGCGGCGACCGGCGAACGGCCGCTCGTCGTCGTCGTGGACTACCTCCAGAAGGTGCCGCAGATTCCCGAGCCCGATCTCGAAACGGAGAAGGTGACCTTCGTCGTCAGTGGACTGAAGGACATTGCCCTCACGTGCCACGTGCCCCTGATCGCGATCGTGGCCGCGGACAAGGAGGGGCTCAAAGCGTCGCGCCTTCGCAACTTCCACCTGCGAGGATCGTCGGCAATCAACTACGAGGCCGATGCGATCCTGATCCTCAACGAGAAGTACCAGATCGTCGCGAAGGTCAACATCGAGTTCAACCCCTATCAGGCGCAGCGCTTCCGGGATTGGATCATCGCAACGCTCGAGAAGAATCGCAGCGGTCTGGATTCGATCGATCTCGAGTACGAGAAGCACTTCGAGTTCTCCTGTTTCGACCCTGCCGGTCGTCCCGTGCAGGAGAAGCTCATCGAGGAACGCCTGTATAACGATTGAGGCCGGCCGGGCGATCCGGAGCCCCGTCCACATCTTGTCCACACGGTGGGGACATTCGTGGACGACGGACGGGCGGGTAGGGGCAAAGTCGTGGATAAGCCCGTTGTGCCCCTCCAGGCGCGCCCCTATGGTTCGTCTTGCCCGAAGGGGCAGTTGGAACGGTCAGGCGAAGCAGGGAGTGATCCCAGCCGAGCCGCCGCTCCGGGAGGGTCCGAGCCTCACCGTTCGACCCGACCGGCAGCGACCGGGATGCGACCAGCCGCGATCACATCAAGGCCCGTCGTCCCCGCGTCGCGATCGTCCACCAGCAGTTCCTTCGGGCACTTTGGTGCGGCCGCGCGGAAACGCGCGCCCCCGGGTATCGTCATCCGGATGAGCGGCGACGCCGAACGCTTTCCACAGGTCATCGAAGTCGTCGTCGAGATTCCCCGCGGAAGCCGCAACAAATACGAATACGACGAAGCCGCCGACGTCATGCGCCTCGACCGGGTGCTCGCCTCTGCCGTCCATTACAACTTCGACTACGGCTTCGTCGTTGGAACCCGGGCTGACGACGGCGACCACACCGACGCGCTCCTCCTGATCGACGAACCGACGTTTCCGGGCTGCCATGTCTGGGCGCGGCCCATCGGCGCGCTCGAGATGAACGACGAAAAGGGCGTCGACCATAAGATCCTGTGCGTGGCCGTGGGCGACCCGAACCAGGCCGAGGTCGACAGCCTCGACGACGTCCAGCCCCATCGCCTGGTCGAGATCGAAAACTTCTTCCAGACCTACAAGCTCCTCGAGGACAAGACCGTCCTCGTGGTCGGTTGGCGCGACCAGGCCAGGGCACACGAGGCGCTGGCCAACGATCGGGCGGCCTGGGACCGTGAGGTGGTCGGCGAGCGGACGCGTGCCTGACGCGGGCCGGGCGCAATGACCGGTGCCGGGCGCCACGAGCATCGCGGACCGGCCGGACGGCCGATGACCGAAGAGCCCGGGCGTCGACTGTTCATCGCCGTGCCGCTCTCATCCGACGCCTGCGCAGATATCGCGCGGCTGGTTGAGGTGGTTCGGGACCGCGAAGATGCCGCTGCGGCCCTGGCGGCGGTGGCGCCGGCGAATGGGAGGCGCGCGCCGTGGCAGGTTCGTTGGGTCCGCCTCGACGGGCTTCATCTCACCCTGCGGTTCCTCGGTCCGACCGCCGACCCAAGAGTCGACATGCTCAAGGCGGTCGTCGATGACGTCGCCGACGCGGCTCCGTTCGAGGTACGCATCGGTGAAGCCGGCGCCTTCCCCGACCACCGTCATCCGCGGACGCTCTGGCTGCGCGTCCTGGACGGCACGCCGGAGCTGGAGCGGCTCGCCGGCCTGCTCGGCGATCGCCTTTCCGCGGCGGGTTGGCCGCGCGACGATCGCCCGTTCCGGGCTCACCTGACCCTTGCCCGCGCCGACGGCATTCGCTCCGGCCCGCGCGTCGTCGAGGATCTGGTCGCAGCCGCTTCGGACTTCGAAACGCGGTTCGAGGCCGATCGAATCGTCCTGTTCGAGAGCCACACCGGCGGCGGCCCGGCCCGCTACGAGGCGCTCCACGAAGCACCGCTGCGCGGCTGATCAACCCGCCCAACGGTAGGCTCGAGGGCAGTCGAGCGGCCGCTGGTCACAGTCGATTGCGTGCTCAGGACGGGCGGGTTAGGCTGCCTTCCCCGGCGCAACCGGATCAAGGTGACGAGAGGAGGGCTCCCCATGGCTGTTCAGGCTCCCCGCCGGACGAAGTTCACGCTCGACGAGGACCAGATCCCGCGCGCCTGGTACAACATCGCCGCCGACCTGCCCGAGCCCGCGCCCCCGGTCCTCCATCCGGGCACCGGCCAGCCGATCGGGCCGGGCGACCTGGCACCGCTCTTTCCGATGGAGTTGATCAAGCAGGTCGTCAGCACCGATCGCGAGATCGAGATCCCGGACCCCGTCCGTGAGGCGTACGCCCTTTATCGGCCGAGCCCGCTCTTCCGCGCGCATCGCCTGGAGAAGGCGCTCGATACGCCCGCCCACATCTACTACAAGTACGAGGGCGGGAGCCCGTCGGGCAGCCACAAGCCCAATACGGCGCTGGCCCAGGCCTGGTACAACAAGGCAGAGGGCGTGACCCGCCTGGCAACCGAGACCGGGGCGGGGCAATGGGGCAGCGCCCTGGCGTTCGCCGGGTCGGTGTTCGGCCTCGAGGTCAAGGTCTTCATGGTCCGCGCAAGCTATGACCAGAAGCCGTATCGCCGAATCCTGATGGAGACCTACGGCGCCGACGTCGTGGCCAGCCCCAGCCCCGACACGAACTACGGTCGCAAGGTCCTCGTGGCGACGCCCGACAACACCGGCTCGCTCGGGATCGCCATCAGCGAGGCGATCGAGGACACGGTCACCAACCCCGGCACGAAGTACTCGCTGGGGTCGGTCTTCGACTTCGTCCTGCTCCACCAGACCGTCATCGGCCTGGAGACGATCGAGCAGATGGCGATGGCGGGCGAGGAGCCCGACACGATCATCGCCTGCGCCGGCGGTGGCTCGAACTTCGCGGGGCTCGCATTCCCCTGGTTGGGCCGGACCTTCCGGGGTGGGCGCACCTACCAGGTCATCGCCGCCGAGCCCGAAGCGGCCCCGTCGATGACCCGAGGCGTGTACGCTTACGACTTCGGCGACACGGCACAGATGACCCCGCTGATCAAGATGTTCACCCTCGGCCACGACTTCATCCCGGAGCCGATCCATGCCGGCGGGCTGCGATACCACGGCATGTCGCCACTCGTGTCGCTGCTCAAGGAGAACGGCCACATCGAGGCGCGAGCCGTCCACCAGCGCTCGAGCTTCGCGGCCGGCGTCCAGTTCGCGCGAACCGAGGGGATCCTCCCGGCGCCGGAGCCGACCCACGCGCTCAAGGTCGCGATCGACGAGGCGCTCGCCGCCAAGGAGGCCGGCGAGGAGCGGGTCATCCTGTTCAACATGTGTGGGCACGGCCATTTCGACCTGGCGGCCTACGAGCGCTATCTGAACGGCACGCTCGAGGACTACGAGTACCCGACCGAGAAGGTCAAGGAGGCGCTGGCCGGCCTGCCGAAGATGTAGGGGTCGCGGCTGACGACTGCTTTGGCATCGGCCCGCGATAATCGGCGGGTGCGGATCGCATTTCTCGGGCTGGGACTCATCGGCGGGTCGGTCGCGCGCGCGCTCCGCGCCGGAGGTGGCGCGTGGTCGAAGGCCGAGCTCGTCGCCTGGACGCCCTCGAATCGGGGACCGAGCGAGGCACTCCTCGCTGGCGTGATCGACCGAGCCGCCGATTCGGTGCCCAAGGCCATCCGTGGCGCCGATCTCGTGATCCTGGCCGCTCCGCCGTCTGAGACGATCATGCTCCTCGAGGACCTTGCCGAGTCCTGGCGATCGTCGCTTTCGTCTGAGGCCGTGATCACCGACGTGACCAGCACGAAGGTCGCGATCGTGACACGCGCGGCCTCTCTGGGCCTCCGTTTCGTCGGCGGCCATCCGATGGCCGGGCGGGAGGCGAGCGGTTTTGGAGCGTCTGCCGCCGACCTCTTCGTCGACCGGCCATGGGCGGTCGTCTCACCGGGCGGCGCGGAGCCTCGGGACGTCGAGCGCATCGAAGACCTCGCGCGGGCCTGCCGCGCCCGTCCGCTTCGAATGGCCGCGGCCGAGCACGATGCGGCCACCGCCGCCGTGAGCCACGTGCCGCTGATCGTGGCAGCGGCGCTCGTGGAGGCGCTGCCGGCGATCGAGTGGGAGCGGCTCGCCGCGGCGCGGGCGGCAGAACTCGCCGCCTCCGGC
>DATCPH010000253.1:0-11656 GCA_036570185.1 Candidatus Limnocylindrales bacterium
CAGATCTGACCCTGCGACGCATCGCGATCGCCGGGTGGCTCCTGACCGTCGCCCTGACGGCCGCCGCGCTGGCCATCCGCATCGTCTGCGGGGCGCCGCCGCTGCCGAATCGCTTTGGCCTCGGCGATGCAGCGACCGTCGCGTTCGGCATCAACCAGCTCACTTCCGCGACCGCGGGTGTCCTCGTCCTGAGCCGCCTGCCCCGCCAACGGGTGGGCTGGTTCCTCCTGGCGACGGGGCTCTTCTACTCCGTGTCGATTGCATCGGCGACGATCGCGTCCGCCTCCGTCGCCAACGCCAGCCTCGGCCTCGGGCTGGCCCGTTGGGGTGGCTGGTTCGCCTGGCTCGGGTCTCTCGGTGCCGGAGTCGCGCTCTTCGCGATGGTGATTCTGTTCCCCGACGGCCGGCCGTCCCCCGGCTTCGGCTGGCTGTTCCGCGGCCTCGCGATCTGGACGTCGGCGTTTGTCCTCGTCATCGGCCTGCAACCTGGGCCGATGTTCCTGATGACGACCCTGGACAATCCGATCGGCATCGGCCCCGATGTCCTCGGCGCGATCGGCCGAGGCAATCTCCAGGGCGCCGCCGTCGTGGGCGGGGTCCTCGCATTCATCGGGGCGCTGGTGATCCTTACGCGTTTCCGAGCGAGTACGGGCACGGAGCGGCTGCAACTCAAGTGGTTCACGTCGGCGGTGGTGCTGGCGATGACGGCATTTGCCGTGACCCTTGGCGTCGGCTTCGTCGGGAGCGTTGGGGGCACCGAGTGGCCCCTTGCTGTGTTCGCTCTTGCCTCGGCGAGCATCCCGATCGCAATCGGGATCGCCATCCTTCGCTATCGGCTGTACGCCATCGATCGGATCGTCAATCGAACGCTTGTCTACGCGATCGTCTCGGCGATCCTTGTCGCCGTCTACGGCCTCTCGGTGCTCGTCCTCCAGGCGCCGCTGGCGGCGATCACCGGCGGCGAAACGATCGCCGTGGCCGCGTCGACGCTCGCGGTCGCGGCCCTCTTCCAGTCGGTCCGATCGCGCGTACAGAAGTTCGTGGACCGCCGCTTCAACCGGAGCCGCTACGACACTGCGTGGATCGTCGACGGCTTTGGCCAGCGGATGCGCGGTGGCGTCGCGATCGGGGCCGTCCGCGATGAGATCGCCGGAGTCGTGGATCGCGCCGTCGCTCCAAGGACCGTTTCCGTGTGGCTGCGAGGCACTGCCCCGGCGATGGCCGGCGAGATCATTGAGTCCCCCATTTCCCGTAACGAATTCCGAACGAGGGAGGCGTAGAACTCAGTCATGACAGTCATCCAATCGCTGCGCCGAACGCTGGGCCGTGGCGCGCGGCCGCCCGAGACGGAAGCCGAGCCAGCCCCCGCACATCCGGCACTCTCGGCGGCGACCACCGGCCCGGAAGTCGATATCGCACCGACCGATCCGCTTCTCGCCTACCTCGCGGCGGCACCCGGCCCGGTCGACATTCCAAGCCTCGACCTCGATTCGCCGGCCGTCCGCGATCTTCGCGCGGCGGGTGTCGTCCTCGTCGTGCCGCTGGTGAGCCAGGGCGAGCTGATCGGGACGCTCAATCTCGGCCCTCGCCTGTCCGAGCAGGAGTACTCATCTGACGATCGCCGCCTGCTGACGAGCCTCGCTGCCCAGGCGGCTCCCGCCGTCCGCGTCGCGCAGCTCGTCCAGGAGCAGGCGCACGAGCTCCGAGAGCGCGAGCGCTTCGAGCAGGAGATGAGCGTTGCCACGCTCATCCAGCAACAGTTCCTGCCCCGCGAGCTGCCGAACCTTCCAGAATGGCAGATCGCGGCGTACTACGGACCGGCCCGCGCAGTCGGCGGCGACTTCTACGACTTCATCGAGCTCCCGGACGGGCGCCTGGCGATCGTCGAGGGCGACGTGACCGACAAAGGCGTTCCGGCGGCGCTCGTGATGGCCCGAACGCACAGCATTCTTCGCGGCGAGGCAGCCCGTCTCGTCTCGCCGGCCAAGGTCCTTGCTCGCGCCAACGAGCTGCTCGTGGCCGAGATGCCCGAGCGCATGTTCGTCACGTGCCTCTACGTGGTGCTCGACCCCGCCACGGGTCACGTCGTCTACGCCAACGCCGGCCACAACCTGCCGTACGTGCGAACCGCCGCGGGCGTCGGGGAATTCCGGGCCACGGGCATGCCGCTCGGCCTCCTACCCGACATCGTCTACGAAGAGTTCGAGGGCGTCATCGAGCCCGGAGCGAGCGTCCTGCTGTACTCCGACGGCATGGTCGAAGCCCACGACCCAACCGGGGACATGTACGGCTTCCCGCGCCTCCGGGAGGCGATGGGCTCCACGAAGGCAGGCAGCGAGCTGCTCGACGACCTGCTCCAGCGCCTCCACGACTTCGTTGGTCGCGGCTGGGAGCAGGAGGACGACATCACCATGGTCACTCTCCGGCGTTCGACCGGGGCGGCGTCTTCCGCACATGCCCGGGCGACATCGGACAGCGATGGTCAGGCTGCCGCGACGCCGGCGGACCGCGACGGCCATGCCGACGAGGCGTCGATCGTCGATTTCGAGATCCCCGGCAAGCCCGGCAACGAACGCCTCGCCATGGAGCGGGTGGCCGAGGCCGTCGCACCGCTCGGCATCGATCCGGAGCGCCTGAAACGCCTCAAGACGGCGGTCAGCGAGGCGACGATGAACGCAATCGAGTACGGCAGCGCCGGTTCGGAGGACGTGCCGGTCGAGATCAGCGTTGGGCGAACGGACGGCGAGCTCCGGGTCCGCATCACCGATCGGGCTCTCGGCGGCTTGATCCCCACCGAGGAGGAAGCCGAGGAACCCGACCTCGAGGCCAAGCTCGCGGGCATTCAGAAGCCGCGCGGCTGGGGCCTCTTTCTCATCCGCCACATGGTCGACCGCGTCGACGTGACCCCCGGCGATGGGCGCCAGACCGTGACGCTCACGCTGAACCTGCAAGGAGAGGGCGATGGACATCACCAGCCCGCTTGAAGCCGTCGTGGCGACACGCGGCCCCGACGCCGGAGGCACCGACGCCGCCCAGATCACCCTTCACGGCCGGATCGACCGTGACGCCGACGCCGCGATGAGCGACGCCTACCGTGAAGCGGCGGCCCTCGGCTCGCCGGTCATCCACGTCGATTTCAGCGGCGTGGACTACATCAACAGCACGGGCATCGCACTGATCGTTCGGCTGCTCGCCGACGCCCGGCGGGACCACCGCGAGATCCGCGCGAGCGGCCTGTCAGAGCACTACCGGGAGATCTTCCGGATCACCCGGCTCGCCGACTACATGACGCTTGTTGACGACGAAACCACCACTCAGGGAGGGCCGGCATGAACGAGACGACGAACCGGATCGACCTACGGTCCACGGACGACCCGTCGGCCAGCCTCATCCGCGTGGTGGGTGACATCACCTCTGCCAGCGAACCGGCGCTGATGGATGCATATACCCGCGCCGACGCCGGCGGGGCGCGAACGATCATCCTGGACTTCGCCGACCTCGAGTACATGAACAGCGGTGGCATCGGACTCCTCGTGACCTTGCTCGTCCGCGCCCAGCGCCGCAGCCAGCGCCTCCTCGCCGTCGGCCTCAACGATCACTACCGCCAGATCCTCACCCTGACCCGACTCGATGAGGCGATCGGCATCCACGACACGACCGAGGCGGCCCTCGCCGCCCGCTGAAGAGCCCGATCCCGCGCACCCTCGAAGGAGATCTCGCGATGACCGCCACCGAACCCAAGCCCACCGAGACGCCGCCTGCCGGCGCTCGCCCGCGCCGCGACGCCGACGCCTGGGCCCGTCCGGTCGACCGCCTGTCGACCACTGCGTCGGGAGCATCGATGGACACGGTGACCGGTCGCCACCTGATCGGGCCGGTCCAGGGCTTCGGCCAGATGTGGCAGAAAACCATCAAGGTCAGGCTCGACGGCGTAGAGCTCAGCCCATCCGATGTCATCGCCCGCTGGAAGGCCGGCTTCGCCACGTTCTGGCCGAAGGGCAACATGTTCTACGCGCCGCTGGCCGGAATTGCTCCCGGGGAGGTCGCGCTTCTCGAGGCCAAGGTCATGCCTGGCGCTCCGATCCGCATGCCGACCGGGGTCATGGTGATCTTTGCCGACGACGAGTCGTTCACGTTCATGAACCCTGAGGGCCATGCCCTCTCGGCGTGGATCACGTTCTCCGCATATCGCGACGGTGACACGACCGTCGCCCAGGTCCAGGCCCTGGAGCGGACGGCCGACCCGTTAGTCGAGCTCATGTGGCTGCTCGGCGCAAGCCGTTACAACGATCGGTTCTGGCAAGCTACCGTGGAGAACCTGGCTCTTGCCCTTGGCGTGACGCAACCGACGGTTGAGGTGATCAAGGTCTGTGTCGATAAGCGCCGGCAGTGGCGCTACGTGCGGAACCTGCGCCACAGTGCAGCCTTCTCGACGATGATCGGGACCGTCACTGCACCGGTTCGCTGGCTCCGCCGGCGAACCGAAGGACGCTGAGACAGCGCGACGCGCCGACTTCGCCGACAGCAACAACGTGACCCAGGCCCAACGAGGTAGCGGCCCGGACGCGATCGTGATCGGGGCCGGACCCAACGGCCTGGCCGCCGCCATCACCCTCGCCCGCGCGGGTCGATCGGTCCTCGTCTACGAGGCCGCCTCGACGCCCGGCGGCGGCGCCCGCTCCGCCGAGCTGACGCTGCCAGGCTTCATCCACGATCCGTGCTCGGCGATCCACCCCACCGCGCTGGCCTCCCCGTTCTTCCAGTCACTCGACCTGGGCCGGCACGGGCTCGAGTGGATTCACCCGGACGCCCCCGTCGCCCATCCGCTCGACGGCGGGCGTGTCGCGATGCTCGAGCGGTCGGTTGCGGACACGTCATCGCGCCTCGATTCCGGTGCCCAGCCTGGCGATGGACGGGCCTGGGGACGCTTGTTCGGCTCGATCACCCGTGCGGCAGATTCGCTGGCGCCGGAGCTCCTCGGCCCCGTCGTCCATTTCCCACGACACCCGATCGCCCTCGCCCGATTCGGCCTGCCCTCGCTCCTGTCGGGCACCGCGCTGGCCCGCCTCGCATTTCGGGGTGAGGAGGCGCGCGCCCTCTTCGGCGGACTGGCCGCCCACTCCATGGTCGCGCTGAACCAGCCGCTCACCGCCGCGTTCGGGATGTCGATGGGGCTGTTCGCCCACGGATTCGGCTGGCCGATGGCGCGCGGCGGCTCAGGCCGGATCGTGGACGCACTCGTCGCCGAGCTGACGTCGCTCGGCGGGTCCATCGTGACCGATCATCGGGTCGCATCAATGAGCGAACTCGGGCGCGCCCGGGCATATCTCTTCGATGTCACGCCGCGACAGCTGCTGTCGATTGCGGTCAATCGCCTGCCCGACCGCTATCGACGCCAACTGGCAGGATTCCGCCAGGGCCCCGGTGTCTTCAAGCTCGACTGGGCGCTCGACGGCCCGATCCCATGGATTGCTGCCGACGCGGCTCGCGCCGCCACGGTTCACCTCGGCGGAACGCTGCGAGAGGTCGCGGCTGGCGAGGCGGAGGTGGCGGCCGGGCGCCATCCAGAGCGGCCGTTCGTGCTGCTCGTCCAGCAGACGCCCTTCGACCCATCCCGCGCGCCTGCCGGAAAGCACACCGCCTGGGCATACGCCCACGTCCCCAACGGCTCCAATGTCGACATGACCCACGCGATCGAATCGCAGGTCGAGCGTTTCGCGCCGGGCTTCCGAGACCTCATCCTCGCCCGAAGCGCACGTGATTCGGCGGCCATGGAGGCGTACGACGAGAACTACGTCGGTGGCGACATCAACGGCGGGATCGCAGACTGGCGCCAGCTGATCTTCCGACCGGTGCCATCCCTGGACCCGTACCGCACGCCCACTCGGGGGATCTACATCTGCTCGTCATCGACCCCGCCGGGCGGCGGCGTGCACGGCATGAGCGGGTACTTCGCCGCGCGCTCCGCACTCCGCCACGAATTCGGCCGGCGCGGACCCGCGAGGCGTGGGGCCGCTTTCGCTTAGCGCCAGATTCGCGCGGCGTCCGGGTAGAGCCGGACGCGCCGGTACGGCTCGCGACCGCGTGAGCGCGAGACCAGGTTCGCCCGCTCCGCCATCTGGTGCTGGAGGCGCCGGATGTAGGCGTTCTGCGGCGAGAGCTCGACCGGCGACGACTGGGACATGACGAGGCCGATCGCTTCCTCGGTCTCACGGAGCGCCGCCTCCCGGGGGTCGATCTCGAGGGAGAAGATCGAAGTCAGCGATGCCTGGATCTGGAGGACCGTGTTGTTCTTCAGGACGTAGATCGGGAGGGCTCGCTCCTCGGCTTCGCGGAGCATCGGCGTTTTCTGGCGGTACTCCGCACGGAGGGTCATGACGACATCCGCTTCGTCGACGTCGCGAGCGATGATCACCGGCAGCTGGAGTTCGCGAATCGCCTGCTCCAGCCGCTTCCGGCTTGCACCGACCGGGAGGACCCTGATCGTCGGCAGGCCGTCGCCGCCCGCAACCCGGAGAGCCGGCCCATCCTCGTCGAGCCCGCGTCCGATGGCCACGTCGGCGAGAGCCTCGTCGTCGGGGTCGAGCTCATCGGTATTGACCGGGGCCGTACCCTCCTCGGCTTTGGCGGCCTCGAGAGCCCGTGCCGCCTGGTCGCGCCATGCCCGCTGTCGCTGCAGCTCGCGCGCGTCGCGGGCCCGCGGTTCGGGGGCCGGCGGCGCGCCGCGCTCGAGGGGACCGCGGTCGGCGATCTCGCCGGCGACGAACGGCACGTCCATTGAGGCCTCGACGGCAGAGGCACCGCCTCGGACCGCGGCCGTCGACGCGAACCGTTCCCCAGGCAGCGCTCCGCCCGGCGCCGAGCCCGCTCCTCCCGAGCCTCCGCTGCCGCCGCTGCCGCCACTCGCCGATCCGGGTGCCCGGCTGGTGCCGCCGCCTCGAGTCTGCCGCCAACCGCCGGACGTGCCCGGTCGGTATCCGGGGCGAAGCCCGGTCCGGTCGGCGTCCCGGTAGCCGCCCCGGTAGCTGCCGCCGTCGCCTCGCCAACCTGGCTCCACCCGCCACGAGCCGCCGGCACCGACGAGGCCCGCAAACCGTTCGGCACCGAACTGCTCCCGCGGCGATGGGCGCGGACGAGCCTGCGAGCGCTGGACGCCGCCCTCGTCACGCCAGCGAAGCTCGGGCGCGACCGGGTCGCCGCGGAGGATCGCGTCGATCGTCTCGGCGACATCGGCATGGGCGAGGACACGGTCGCGATCCTGGATCTCGACCACGATGTCGAACGTCGGTGGCGCCTTCCGCTCGAGGACGCTCTTCTGGGACCGGCGTCGGCGAGCCTCCTCGTCCCCGAGGGTGACGCTCTGGATGCCCCCGATGAGGTCGGACAGGGTCGGGTTCAGCATCAGGTTGTCGAGCGTATTGCCGTGGGCGGTACCGATCAGTTGGACGCCGCGCTCGGCGATGGTGCGGGCGGCCTGGGCTTCAAGCTCGGTCCCGATCTCGTCGATGACGATGACCTGGGGCATGTGGTTCTCGACCGCCTCGATCATGACCTCGTGCTGCATCGACGGCGTTCGGACCTGCATCCGGCGCGCCTTGCCGATGGCCGGGTGGGGGATGTCACCGTCGCCCGCAATCTCGTTCGAGGTGTCGACCACGACCACCCGCATCCCGAAGTTGTCGGCAAGGACCCGGGCCGCCTCGCGCAGCATCGTGGTCTTGCCGATGCCCGGCCGGCCCATGATCAGGATGGACTTTCCCGACTCGACGAAGTCCTCGACGATCTCGATCGTGCCATAGACGGCCCGTCCGATGCGGCAGGTCAGCCCGACGATCTTGCCGTTGCGATTTCGGATGGCGCTGATCCGATGGAGCGTCCGCTCGATGCCCGCTCGGTTGTCATCGCCGAAGGTTCCAATGCGGTCGACGACCATGGCGATGTCGGCCTCGGTGATCTCGCGATCGAGCAGGGTGACCTCTGAGTTCGGGAAGCGCGCCTCGGGCCGGCGACCGAGATCCATGACGACCTCGATCAGTTCCGACACCTCGGGCAGGGCGTGCACCGCCTCGACGATCTCCGGCGGCAGGGCCGCCAGGAGCAGGTCCAGATCGTCGATCGACTCTCGGCGTTGGTCAGCAGGCACGTCGAGCCTCCACTAGCGGACGCCGGCCGGCACGAGGGCCGGTTCGGCGACGCGGACGAGGGTTTCCTTGAGGAGCAGCGTGACCTTCGAGATCGTGGCGAATCCGGCCTCCTCCAGGCGCCGATCAATCGGGGATTCGTACGTGCGGACCGGGGCGATGACCCCGTGGTCGTGGCGGTGGTCTGCGCCCGGCGCGGTCCGGGCGGCGATGACGCCGAGGCCGAAGTCCACGAGCGGGCCGACGTCGAACCCGGGCTGGGCGAGGACCTTGAGGTAGTGCGGCTGGTCCTCCTTGGCAACCCCGAGCTGGATGAAGCCGTCGAGGAGCGTCCCGTCCTTGCCCCCGTCGGGGCTTTCCTGGACGAACGCTTCGACGTCGGCAAATCGCAGGATCGGCGCGAGCGAGCTGCGGGGCACCCGCCATTGGGTCCCCTGGCGCTCCCAGTCGCTCAGGCGAAGGGCCTCCAGGCGCTCAACGGGGCGGGGCGTGGCCGCCGAGTACAGGCGGGACAGGGCGAGCGCGTCGAGCCCGGCTGCAGGCCGGATACGGGCCTCGGTGGTCCGCTGCTCGGTCCATGGCTCGGGCAGCGCCTGGGCGGCGGGCCGGATCAGGACGGTCTCTTCCCCATATCGCGCGAAGCCCGCCTGCATGAACAGCTCGACATTGCCGTCGGCATCGGCACATGCGACGTGAAACCGCACCGCCCCACGCTTGGTTCCGTCGCGGAGGAAATGCTGGACGAGCCGGAAACGGATGTCACCGGCATCGGCCACACCGATCCCGTCGAGTTCGACGATCGTCCATTCGTCGCGCCAGCCCTCGCGTTCGCCGCGGACCAGGCCGGCGATGCGACCTCCATCGTCGTAGACATAGAGCAGATCGTTGGGCCGGAACGCACCCAGCGGCAGGCGAAACAAGCTGAAGACCCCAATCGGGGGTCCGCTGACCGGCAAACCCAGGGATCGAGTCTCGTTGCCATCCGACTGGGCGAGGCGGGACAGCTCGCTGAGGGCGGCGAGGTCGGTCAGGCGGGCGGCGCGAACCTTGCCCGCGGTGCGAGCGGTGCGGACGTCGGTCACCGTCCCGGCCCCAATTCACTCACTGGCTCGACCTCGCCCGGCGGGTCGGGTGATGGCGCCGGCCCGAGCCCTCTCCCGGATCGTCGTGCTCAGAGGCCATTGCCGCGACCAGGCGGTGGAAGCGCGTCTCACCGGCGAGCTCCGGGTGGAATGCCGTGGCGATCACGTTTCGCTCGCGGACCGCAACGATGCGGCCGTCTTCGAGGCGGGCCAGGACGTCGACATCCGGCCCGGTGACGGTGATCGTCGGCGCCCGAATGAAAATGGCGTGCACCGGCGTCCCGCCGAGGATGGGCACGTCCAGGTCGGTCTCGAACGAATCGAGCTGGCGCCCGAACGCGTTGCGCTCGACCCTGACGTCGAGGAGCGGCACGATCGGAGTCTCGTCGCCGGCGATCTCCCGAGCGAGGACGATCATGCCGGCACACGTTCCGAACAGTGGTGCGCCGCTCTCGGCGAGATCGAGGATCGGCTGGCGCATCCCCCAGCGCTCGATGAGGCGTCGCAGGGTCGTGCTCTCGCCGCCCGGCAGGATGAGACCGCTCAAGCCGTCGAGCTGCTCGGGCAGGCGGACTTCGACCCCCTCGATCCCGAGCGACGCCAGGACAGCGAGGTGCTCTCGGAATGCCCCCTGCAGGGCAAGGACACCGATCCTCATGTCAGCCCGGGCCTCGGCGCCCGCGCGCCGCCGCTCACCAGCCTCGGACGGCCAAACGCTCCGCTTCGGGGATCGCCTCCATGGCAAGCCCTCGCATCGGGGCGCCAAGCCCCTTCGAGACGTCGGCGATGATCTTCGGGTCGTCGAAATGCGTCGTGGCCTGAACGATCGCGCTGGCCATCCGGGCCGGATCCTCGCTCTTGAAGATGCCCGAGCCGACGAAGACGCCCTCGGCCCCGAGCTGCATGACGAGCGCCGCGTCGGAAGGGGTGCTGATTCCGCCGGCAACGAAGTTCACGACCGGCAGCTTGCCGTCCCGGGCGACCCCCTGGACGAGCTCGAGCGGTGCACCCAGCTCCTTGGCCGCGACGAACAGCTCGTCGTCCCGCAACGACTCCAGGCGCCGGATCTCGGACAGGACCGCGCGCAGCTGGCGAACGGCCTCGACGATGTTGCCGGTCCCGGCCTCACCCTTGGTCCGGATCATCGCGGCGCCCTCGCTGATCCGGCGGAGGGCCTCGCCAAGGTTGCGGCAGCCGCAGACGAAGGGGACCTTGAAGGCGTGCTTGTCGATGTGGTTCGCATCGTCGGCCGGGGTCAGCACTTCGGACTCGTCGACGTAATCGACGCCGAGCGCCTCGAGGACCTGGGCCTCCACGAAGTGGCCGATGCGGGCCTTGGCCATGACCGGGATCGAGACGGCGGCCATGATCCCCTCGATCATGGTCGGGTCGCTCATCCGGGCGACACCACCCGCGGCACGAATGTCGGCCGGAACCCGCTCGAGGGCCATCACGGCGACGGCGCCGGCATCTTCGGCGATCTTGGCGTGGTCGGGCGTGACGACATCCATGATGACGCCGCCCTTGAGCATCTGGGCAAGACCCTTCTTGGTCGCCCAGGTGGACGTTTCGACGGTCATGTGGGGCCTGCTACTCCGGACTGCTGCACGGGGTCCGCCCGCCGCCTGCCCCGGGGTCCTCGCCCGTTCGGGCCGGACCGGGCCGCCTCGCGCCCGCCGATTATCGCACGGGCTTCGTGAGCACCCTTCCGTTGGGCCATGCATCTGGCTGTGCGTTTGGCCGTGGCCGACCGCACGTGGCGCGGCTGACGGTCAGGTGGCGCGGCTGACCGTCCTGACGACCCCCGCCATCAGTTTCGTGGCGCGAGCGGCAGCGCCCGGCGAAAGCCGGCTGAATGCGTCGACCAGGCGCAGCACGTCGTCCTCCGGGAGCGCCGCGAGGATGTGAACGAGGCGGAGCGTCGTCTCGTCAGGAACGCGACCGAGGAGCTCCAGGCCCCGCTCGAGCTCCCGCGGCTCCACTCGTGGGACGAGGCCGACGGCACGATCGAAGAGTCGAACGAAGACCAGGAAGGTGCCTAGCCAGTCGCTGAGCGTGACGAGGTCAATATCCGATGGGTTGGCGGCAGCAGCCGCCGCTGCCTCGACGGCGGTCCGCTCCAGTACCGCGAGGATCGGGTCGCCCTCACGGAGCTTTCGTTCGGCGATGACGCGACCGAACCAGCGCCAATGGTCCCCGACAGCCACAAACGCCGTCCCGGCCGGCCCTCGACGGCCGACGCGGCGCGGTTCTGAAACACGCTCCACGATGCCCCACGCCTCGGCCTCAGCCAGCGCCAGGCTCGCCGCTCGATGCGATAGCCCGAGTGCTTCGCGAACTTCTCGTTCCGTCAGCGGTTCCTGACGGGCCATCAGGTAGGCGTGGACGCGGGCGATCGCCGGGGCGACGCCCCAGGCCGCTCCCATCTCCCCC
>DATCPH010000254.1:0-8632 GCA_036570185.1 Candidatus Limnocylindrales bacterium
CTTCGGGGCGCTCACCTTGGCGCTCATCGTCGGGACGGTCCTGGCGCCCGGCGCGCCGCCGTGGGTTCTCTTCGACACGACGGCGCGCTCGGTCGTCGCCGCCTGGACCGACCTCGCGATCCTCGGGCGCGTCGTCACCGCGCAGTACGGCCATTACCTCCTCGTCCTGGGGGTCATCGCCTGGGGCACCGGCCAATTCGCGTCAGCCGCGTTCTTCGGCCATCGGCGCCCGCTGGACACGATCATCGTCGTGGGCATCGTCCTGCTCGCCAACATGGCGCTGACCTTTCACGATCAGCTGCGCCTGCTGATCCTTTACAGCGTCTGCGCCCTGCTGCTGCTCATCCGCTCCCATGCCCTTGAGGAGCAGGCGATCTGGCTGCGGCGACACATTGGCGATCCCAGTGCGGTGCGCGGCCTGTACCTCCGCGGCGGTGCGGCATTCATTGCCGTGGCCATCCTCGGCGCCCTGACTCTGACGGTCTCGGCGTCGTCGGCGCCCCTCCAGGGCCTGTGGACCGACCTTCCCCAGCATCTCGTCGACATCGGGCAGATGCTGCAGCGCTACCTGCCGACGGGCGGCTCCCAGCGCGACATCGGGACCGGCGGGTTCGGGCCAAATGCGGCGATCAGCGGGGTCTGGACCACGGACTCGGGAACTGCCTTCACGGCCAAGTTCCCCGCCGGCCAGCGCCGCAAGTTCTACTGGGAGGCGGTCGCCTACCAGCGGTTCGACCTGACGGCCTGGTCGATCGGGCCCACGACGCCCATCTCACGAGCGGCAGGTACAGCGATGCTCGCCGGCCAGGCCGAGGATCCCGGACTGCTCGCCGGCCGGGACCGGCTCGAGGTCACGATCCAGCCTCATGCGTATCGGGGCGAGCTCGTGTTGGCTCCGGCGGGACTCTACTCGGTCGATCAGGCGGCGACGATCGACCTCCTCGGCAAGGAGGGTTGGTTCGCCGACGCAAAGCGAACCGGCGCACGGCCGTACACCGTGCTGGCCCTCATCCCGAAGGTCGGCGACCAGGATCCCGCGGGCCTCACCCAGAACCGCCTGCGGGCGGCCGGAACGGCGTATCCCGCCGAGATCCGCGCCCTCTACATGGGCGTGCCCGATGGGTCGCTCGGCCCCTATTCCCAGAAGCTCCTCGACACGATCAAGAAACTGGTGCCCAGCCCGTCCGATCCCTATGACGTCGCCATCACGACCCGCGACTACCTGCGCTCGAGCGCCAACTTCACCTACAACACCGACGTCCGGTTCCTCGACTGCCAGGGAGTCAGCGCGGTCGAGTGCTTTGCCCACTACCGCCGGGGCTACTGCATGTACTACGCCACCACGATGGCCGTCCTGCTCCGTGAGATGGGTTACCCGGCCCGACTCGTGCAGGGCTACCTGCCCGGGACGCGGACCGTGACCGGGCAGGAAACCGTCTCGAACGCGAGCGCCCACGCCTGGGTCCAGATGTACTTCCCGGCGTTTGGCTGGGTCGACTTCGATCCGACCGGCGCCGTCGCCCAGGACTCGCCGCTGCCGGCCGGCGCCCCGGTGCCGACGATCGGTCCCGGCTCGAGCCTCTCGAATCTGAACGAGCGTCGCACGCCGCGACCGATCGACGAACCCGGCGGCCTCGGCGCCGGAACGATCAAGCCGAAACCGCCGAGTGGCGGTCCGTTCATGCTGATCGGACTGCTCCTCGTGGTCGCGGCGGCGAGCCTGGCCTTTGTCGCGTGGCGCCGGGGTCCGCGCGGCGCACTCGACCCCGATGTTGCATGGCGGGGCCTACAGCGCCTGGCGGCGCGGCTCGGCTTCGCCCCTCGGCCGACCCAGACGGTCTACGAGTTCGCGGGTGCCCTCGGCGACGAGCTGCCGGTCATCCGGCCCGAGCTCCAGACGGTGGCGCACGCCAAGGTCGAGGTCGCCTACGGCCGCAAGATCCTCGACGCGGGTCGTTTGCGGGACCTGAGCGATGCGAACCGGCGGATCCGCCTCAATCTCCTGCGGCTCGTCATCCCGCGGCGAGCCCGACATCGTGGGCGAAACCGCCGCCCGCTGTAGAGGATACCCGCACCAGCGAGCGGCGAATCAGAGGGCGCCGGACTCCGCTCGGGCCGCTTCGATGGCCCGCGATGCCTCGGCGTCGGCGGCCGCGCCCGGCTGCCACAGATGGTCGGTCAGGTTGTGTGCACGCAGCGAGGCCTCACCCTCGTGCAGCTCCACGACCGAGATCCCGCACAGAGCGAACGGGAACGCCCAGAAGCGCTCCAGCGGAAGGTCGAGGAGTGCCAGAAGGGCGACCCGAAACGTGCCCTCGTGGGCAACGACGATTGTCCACGGTCGCGTCATGTCGTCGGTCCCATAGCCGAGAACGTGGCCGCGCTCAACGGGTCTGTCCAGGGGCGTTGACGGGTCGGCCAATTCGACCGGACGACGACCCGCACCGGCGAGGGTCGCGAGAACGCCGGCCAGGGAGGCGCGAACCCGGCGGTCCACGTCGCGAAGGCTCTCTCCACCGGGTGCCCAGGCTTCCGTCGGGCGTCGCCGCCACACGGCAAGGGCCTCGCCCCACCGCTCTGCGATCTCCGTCGCCGGGTGTCCCTCCCACTCACCCTGCCCCATTTCCATGAGGCCCGGGTCGGCACGGCGTGGCGGCTCCTGTCCGAACGCCCCGGGGCGGCCGAGGGCCGCAGCCACCGCTTGGGCCGTGGACGCGGCGCGGCGGAGTGGCGAATGGACGATCTCGACGGGTGGCCCATCGGGGATGGGCAAGGCCGGGGCCCGGTCCGGCTGCGACAGCCGATCGGCAACGAGGCCGGCGTGCCGGGAGCCGGCCTCGGAGAGCGGCGGATCGGCCTGCCCCTGGAAACGTCCCTCGGCGACGAAGGTCGATTCCCCGTGCCGGACGAGGACAAGGACCCCATTGAGCGCATCCGGGATGAGGGGCCCCGCGACCGCGGCTGAGGTCGCCTCGGACCCGTCGTGTAGCTCGCTCAGCGCTCGCTCCCGAGGCGGATCGACCACAGGTCCAGGACGGCCTCGTTGTCGCGAATCGAGGCCGCGACCGATTCCGGGACCTCGTCGTCGAGGGCCAGGATCATCAGCGCGTCCTGCCGCGGGGCCGACCGGGCGAGGTGCATCGCGCTGATGTTCACGTCCGCAGCCCCGAGGATCTGGCCGATCCGCCCCATCGTTCCGGGCTTGTCCTGGTGGCGCGTGATCAGCATCACGTCCGACGGTGCCATGTCCATCCAGTAATCGTCGAGCCGGGTGAGGCGTGGCCCGCCGTTCCCGACCGTTCCGGCGACCGTCGTGGTTCCCCGCTCGGCCTCGCCCGAGAGCGTCAGGAGGGCGTTGAACGGTCCGGCCTGGGGGGTCTTCCGCTCGATGACGGTGATGCCGCGTGCCTTGGCGAGCGCACCGGCATTCACGAGGTTGACGCGTTCGGTCGTCGAGGTCTCGAGGAGGCCACGGAGGGCCGCTGCCGTCAACGGCGTCGCGTCGAACGCGGCCGGCTCACCGGCGATCTCGAACGTGATCGTGCGCACGCCACTCCGGCAGAACTGGGCGAAGAAGCGGCCCAGTGTCTCGGCGAGCGGCAGGTACGGGGCGAGGGCTTCCGCGGTCTCGGGCGTGAGGAGCGGGGCGTTGACCGCGTACCGGGCGCTGCGGCCGTCGAGGACGTCGAGGACCTGCCCGGCGACCTCCTCGGCGACGAGGACCTGCGCCTCCGCGGTCGAGGCCCCGAGGTGGGGCGTGAGGAGGGTGCTGGGCGCCTCGAGCAGCGGCGAACCGACCGGCGGTTCCTGCTCGAAGACGTCGATCCCGGCGCCGCCGAGATGGCCGGAGCGCAGTGCTTCCGCCACTGCAGCCTCGTCGACGATGCCGCCCCGAGCCACGTTCAGCAGCAGTGCGCCGGGCTTCATCCTGGCCAGCGCGGCCTTGCCGATCAGGCCCTTGGTGGCGCGCGACATCGGGACGTGGACGGTCACCACGTCGGAGCGGGCCAGGAGCGTGTTGAGGTCGACCAGCTCGATGCCGTGGTGGGCGGCGACCTCGGCCGAGACGTACGGATCGACGCCGAGGACGGCCATTTCGAGTCCGCGGGCGCGATCGGCGATCGCCTGTCCGATCTTGCCGAGGCCGATGATCCCGAGGGTTCGTCCGCGCAGCTCCAGGCCCACGAACTGGCTCCGCTGCCATTCCCCGCGACGGACCGACGCATCGGCCGGGGCGATCCGTCGGGCCAGGCCGAAAAGGAGGGCCAGCGTGTGCTCAGCGGCCGCGGTGGTATTGCCGGTGGGAGCGTTGACGACGGTGATCCCCGCCCGCGTCGCCGCGTCAAGGTCGACGTTGTCGACGCCGACGCCGGCGCGGCCGATCACCTGCATCCGCGTCGCGGCTTCGATGAGCCCGGCATCGACCTGGACCTGGCTCCGGACGATGAGCGCGTCATAGTCGCCGATCAGGGCACACAACTCGTCGCGAGACAGCCCGGTCCGCACGTCGACGTCGTGGCGGGCGCGGAGCTGGTCGAGGCCCTCGTTGGCAATCGGCTCGGCGACCAGGATCCTCATGCTCTTGCGGCCGGTGCGGCCTCGAGGGCCGCGGCCGGCGCGGCCTCGACCGGCGCGACGACTCCGGCGGCCTCCAGCGCGGCTCGCTGAGCTGCCGCAACGGCCACGCCTGGAGCCACGTCCCGGCCCTGGCGGATCGAAACCGCCTCGAGGACCGCGATCGCGTCGAGGATCTCGCCCACCGTCACGGAGCCGAGATGGCCGAGGCGGAAGATCCGGCCGGTCAGCTTGCCCTGGCCTCCGGCAAGGATCAGCCCTTCCCGCTTGACGTCGGCGTTGAACGTCTTCCAATCGAAACCGTCGGGCAGCATTGCCGCGGTGACCGTCTTGGAGCGATGGGCCGGCTCGGCCAGGAGGTCGAAGCCGAGGGCCTCCAGGCCGGCCTGGGTCGCCGCCGCGCACGTTGCGTGCCGGGCGAAGACGCCGGCCGGCGTCTCGGCTGCCATGAGGCGAATTCCTTCGTCGACCTGGTACACGATGGCCAGCGCCGGCGTCCATGGCGTCTGCCCGTTCGCGGCCGAGTCGCGATGCGCCCGGAGGTCGAGGTAGAAGCGCGGCATGCGGGCCGTCTCCATCGCGGTCCAGGCGCGCGGCGATGCCGCGACCATCGCCAGGCCCGGGGCCGACATCCACGACTTCTGAGAGCCCGTCACGACCACGTCGCAGCCCCACTCGTCCATCGCGAACGGAACTGCGCCCAGCGCCGACACGCTGTCGACGAGGATCAATGCGTCCGGCGCGGCCTCGCGAACCGCCGCCGTCAGCTCGGCGATCGGGTTCATCACCCCGGTCGAGGTCTCGTTGTGGGTCAGCAGCACCGCACGGTAACCCGGGTTCGCGAGGAGGTGCTCGCGGAGCTCGAGGGGATCGGCCGCCTGGCCCCACTCCTCGACGTCGTGCTTGACGACCTGCGCGCCGTACGCGCCGGCGATCTTGGCGAAGCGATCCCCAAACGACCCAATGCTCACGCCCAGTACGGCGTCGCCGGGGGAGAGGACGTTGACGACCGCAGCCTCGAGCCCGCCGGTACCGGCACAGGACAGGAGGACGATGTCGCTCGTCGTCCCGAAGTAAGGCCGCATCCCATCGACGATCCGCCCCAGCATCGACGCGAACTCCGGCCCGCGATGATTGATCATCTGGCGCGCCCCGGCTTCCCGGACCGAGGGCGGCAGACCGGTAGGACCTGGAATGCGCAGGTTGGGCTCGAAGCGGGTCACAGGGGACGAGCCTCCGGATGCGGGGGATGGCCCCCCGATGGTCGCATGACTCGGGCTCATCGCGCCACCTATCCTGTTCCGACGCCGGACAGTCGAGGGTCGCGGCGCCGACGGACCGGGCCGGTACGTCAGGTCCACGCCCGCTTGAGTGGGTAGCAGAGGAGGGGACGATCATCCGACCGATCAGGTGGCTCGCTCGACCGTGGCGCCAGGCCACGGTCGCCGTGCTCGTCGCGGCCCTGTTGTCCGTCGGCGCGGTCTGGACGAATGCGCTGGGCGTCGGCGTGCGGTTCCAGCATCTCGAGGCCCGCATCGAGCGGTTCATCGCCGGCCCGGTGCCGGATCGGGCGACGCTCCCAACCGTGGAGGTCACCGATCCGCCGGCACTGCAAACGCTTCCGGCGGCGAGTCTGGAGGTGCCGTCAGCGGCGTCTTCGCCATCGGTTGCCGCTTCGCCGACCGCATCGCCGCCGCCCGTCCGAAAAGCGGTCGACGTCAACATCGAGTCGCATCCCAAGTCCGTCTTCGCGTCGGAGCTGACCGATGTCTGGTGCGCGCCGGCCGGGGTCCAGACCGCCCTCGCGATCCTGGGTCAGGCCGACAACTCGGACGCCTTCCAGCGCAAGCTCGTCGGCCAGATCGGGAAGTGGGAGAGCTGGCAGGACAGCCACAACGGTGGCTGGGGGCCGGCGTCCATGGCCCTTGCCATCGCTGCCTATGGCGCCCCGGGATACCAGGTTCGCGCCTACGCGACGCGTGCGGCGGCCCTGGTCGACGCGGCCCGCGCGATCGCCAAGACTCACGCGCCCGTCATCCTCCTGGCCTGGCGCGGGGCGCACACCTGGGTCATGAGCGGCTACCGGGCGAACGCGGATCCGACCGTCTTCCAGGATGCGACCGTGACGGGTGCCTACATCCTCGATCCGTGGTATCCCGCCATCTCGAGCATCTGGGGACCGTCCGATCCGCCGGGGACGTTCCAGAACAACAGCGAGATGATCCGGAACTACCTCGCCTGGAAGCGTCCGGAAGGCACGTACCCGACCCGGGACGGCAAGTGGATTTCGGTCGTTCCGACCGTGGTGGTCAAGCCGCCTGCGTGAGCCCGGCGGCCTCCGGTCAGGCCGCCCGCGTGCGCGCTGTCGCGCGCAGCCGATCGAGGCGCGCGAGGCGACCTGGGAGCGCGGCCGCGAGGAGCCCGAGCCTCGTCAAGGTCCCTGCTGCGAAGCCGAGTGGGATCGCGGTCAGACCAATCTCAGGTACCAGCGCGCTGGTCGCAAGTACGACGACGATCAGGCCGGCGACGGCCGCACCAACCGGGATCACCGTGTTGCGCGTGGCGTAGATCGCCCGCGCCAGCGGATAGGTAAGGCTCTCCAGAGGTACCGATAGGGCAAATGCGGCCAGCACCGCGCCGGTTCGCTCCACGTCGGTGGCGCCGAAGCGGCCGCTTCGCAGGAAGAGCTCAATCGCAAACCGGCTGACCACGAACAGCACGGCTGCGGCCGCTACGGTCAGGATCCCGATCGCGATGACGTTGGCCCGCAGGATCGCAACGAAGCGGCCGCGGTCCGCGACGGCGGCGGCCGACGACAGTCCCGGGAACGCCGCCAGCGAAAAGGCCACGCCGATGAGGCTGACCGGGACGCTCTGGAAATTCCGGGCGAAACTGACGGTGGCGATGCTGCCGGCCGCGAACCCTGACGCGACGGCGGTGAAGAACTGGAACGTCAGCGGGTCAATCGGAGCCCCGGCCATCCTCGGGATCATCAGGCGCACGAACTCCGTGATGGCCTCGGTGCGGAAGGCAAGGCGCGGCCGGATCCGGAAATCGCTGCGAGCGACGCCGAGGAGGCGGATTCCGAGATGCAATAACGCCCCGAGGACGGCGCCGATCGCAGGTCCGAAGATCCCGAGCGGTCCCCCAAGGAGCAGCGTGCCGGCCACGATGCCGCCGTTGTAGAGGAGCGGGGCCAGGCCGTAAAACAGGAAACGGCGCTTCACGACGAGGACCTCGCCGAGGACGATCGAGGCAGTGAAGATCAGCGGCGTCACGCACATGACCCGGAAGAGGCCGACGTAGAGGTCGCGGTCGGCCGCGTCGAATCCGGGGGCGACGAGCGCGACCGTTACCGGCGCAGCCAGGAAGAGCAGGCCTGAAATCAGGGCCATGACAATCACACCGCCGGTCAGGACCGTCCGCCCGAAGTCGTCGGCCGCGGCCCGGTCCTCGGTCGCGACCTTCGTGAACACCGGCACGAACGGCGCCGCGAGTCCGCCGGCGATTACCACGTCGAACAGCAGCTCCGGCAGCACGAACGCGGCGTTGTAGGCATCGAGCTCGCGCCCCGCCCCGAACGTACCGGCAAAGATGCGGTCCCGGACGAGCCCCATCGCGTAGCTCCCGAAGGTGAGCACCGACAGGAGAAGGGCGCCCTGCGGGACGAATCGCGAAAAGAGCCCGGAGAGGAAGGCCGAAGACCGCGGCCCGATGACGGTCAGCCGCCGGCGTCCCGCTTCTGGGATTCGGCCAGGCTCCTGCGGCTCTCCTCGCGCTTCTTGAGAAGCCCGTCGCCGGCGTGGTGGGTGGCCTTGGGGCCGGGAAACGGGTTGGGCGGCGTTCGGCCGCGCTTGTGGGCTGCCTCCCGCGCCTCTGATCGGGCCTCCGTGCGCGTACGGATTGTCGCCTCGTAGCCCTGATCGGTCGGCAGGTAGTAGCGCCGATCGGCCAGCTCGTCGGGCAGGTACTGCTGGTCGACGTCGGCCGCCTCGAAATCGTGCGGGTACCGATATCCGACGCCGATCCCGAAGTCCTTCATCCCTCGATATGGCGC
>DATCPH010000255.1:0-10300 GCA_036570185.1 Candidatus Limnocylindrales bacterium
CAGGCCGCTGATCGCGACGATAGATACGTTCACCCAGAGCTGGAATGCCGGCTCGACCCCCTTCGTCTGGGTGAAGACCGCCGACGAGATCCTCGCCAAGGCGGTCCGCAAGCGCCCAGCCACTTCCGAATCGGGACACTAGCACGGTGCGAGGCATTCGCCGACGCCGACGGCCGGCAGTTTGGTTTGGGTCGAGCCCGTGATGCCACGGGTGCCACGCTGGGGGCCCACGACATGCGCCGACACGCCAGCGCCGGGCCGCTCGAGCCGGTCCCGAAGATGGCGGAGTGCCCGTCTCGTCCTGGTCTTGACCGTTCCTATTGGCCAGCCCAGGGAGGCCGCGATCTCGGATTGGGAAAGTCCACCATCGTAGGCAAGCACGATCACGCGACGCTCCACCGGATCCAGCGAGCCGAGCGCTTCCTCGATCGATGCTCGCGTCTCCTTGTCCGACAACGCGATCTCGGGACCGGGCGCCGGCCCCGCCGCCCCGATCAGCTGTCCAGAAGCCGTGAGCCACTCGGCGATCGCATGTTCGTCCTCTTCGGTGCGACCAAACGACGAAAAGCTGGCCGCCCGTTCGTGGCGTGCCGCAGCCCGGAGGCGATCGACCGCCCGGTTGCGGGCAATCGCCGCCAACCACGCGGACAGGGCGCCCCGGGATGGGTCGAACAACTCCGCTCGGTTCCACAGAGCGAGGAACGTCTCCTGGACGACCTCCGCGGCGATCCAGCGATCTCCGCTCGCCCGCATCGCGGCGGCGAATACAGTGCCGCCATGTCGGTCGTATATGCCGGCGAGCGCCTCCTGCGACCCCTCGATCATCTCGCGCACGAGGCTGGTGTCGGGCACAGGCCCAACAGCCGGGCCGGTCGCGACGTCGACGGACCCGTCACGCACAACACCTTCGGTCGCCATCGCAGTCACCCTCGGCATGCTAATAAGAACGCTGGTAAGTATCTCGTAGGTGAGATACGTGCGTCAAGGATAGAACTGCGCTAGGATGCCGGCCATGGAAGATGACCTGACCGACCGCGTCCTAACCGGCTGGCGTGGGGCCCGACCTGAACTCGAGGTGGGAGCACTGCAGGTAACTGGTCGGCTGAGCCGGATCGGGCCGCTCCTCGCTAAACGGCAGGAGTCGGTGTTCAGCCGCTTCGGCTTGAACCGCGGAGAGGTGGGCGCCTTGAGCGCTCTGCGCATTGCGGGGCCGCCTCATCGTCTTTCCCCAACACGTCTCGCCAGAGGCCTCATGCTCTCGTCGGCGGGCGTGACCAGCCGAATCGATCGGCTTGAGCGGCGCGGCCTCGTGCGTCGCCTCGCGGACCCAGACGATCGCCGTGGAGTGATCGTCGAGATGACCGATCAGGGCCTCGAGGTCGTCGACGCGGCGGTTGCAGCTATCACGATCAGCGATCATCAGCTCTTGGAGCGCCTCGATGCGCAGGAGATCGCGCAGCTTGAGCGCCTCCTGCGCAAGCTGATCGGCGGCCTCGAATTGCCGGAGTGATCGCCCCGACCAACCGGTAGCCATCGGGTTTGTTCAAGCCACGATCATGAATCCAGGGCGTGGCCAGCATTGCCTTGGCTCATCGGCGTCCCCCAGCAGAGTCGCGGCTTCTCGATCGAGGCGAGACGCGCGGTTGTGTGTGACCCGACTGCCGCCGCATCAAAGCGTCGGCGCGCATCCGGGGACCGCCGCCGAGATCGCCAAAGACCGGCCGCTGAAACCTGGCTGAGCGGATCGACGTATGGGCTTGACCAAGATCATCCCCGACCTCCGCCGCTCGGGCCGGAATCGAAGAGGATGGCGATTGGAAGGAGGAAACAGAGACCCGAAAGACACTGCTCACCGTTGTTGCGCTGGCGGCCATTGCAACTTCAATTGCGGCGCCCGTCTCGGCCGCGTCAGGCAAGACCGGCTTCGGCTTCAATGCCACGCAGATCAAGGGCTTTCCAACCGGCTCCGTGGCCCTCTCCGGAGGAGGTGCATTCGACCCGGTGACCGGCCTCGGTCACGCCTCGGGTGGATTCAGCTGCCTCGAAGACGTCCTCCAGAGCAAGCTGAACGGGTGTCTCGCCGGCGAAGGCGTGCGTTGGGATACTGCGAATCTCGTGCGAACGACGAGCTTCAAGTGCACTGGCGCAGCGACCGAGGCCCTGAAGCCGGCCGCGACCGGTCCAACGATGGTGATCATTCAGGCGGACTTCTATCGAGCGGGTGACGCGAACGACGAGTCGTTCACGGCGCAGATCATCGTGTCCCGAGACGACCTTGACACCGACCTACCGGGCGTGCAGAACGTCTGGGTGCAAGGCGTCGGCTGTGGCTCTGCGGTCGGGGGTTTCAGCCACGAAGCATCGGCAGGCTGACCTCGACAATCCTCGATGGCGGGCGGCGTCGGAGGCGCGGCGCCAGCCTCGCCCTCCCCTGAAACATGTGCCGCATACGAGCTCGACGGTCCCTGATCCAGAGTCAGGCGCTCACCGACTGACGAGCGACCGACGTCCCTGACCGCAATATAGAACATTCGTTCTCTCGTCTGAAACGCGACCCTGGAGGCGTCTCACTGGAACAGCGGCCGCCCACCGAAATGCACTCGGCTGGCGAAGGGCATCGCGACGAACACATGCGGACATTCTTCGATGAGGTCGCGCGCGCACTGCCGGGCGACGATGACCTCCTGCTCGTCGGTGACGGCGAGGTCGCCGACCACTTCGCGGACCATGTTCGTGCCGAGGACGAGCGCCACCGTGATCATCGACGGATCGAAGTCGAGAAGAGCGGTCCGCTCACCGACCGTCAGCTCCTGGCCCGCCTCCGTGCCTTCGCGGGATCGCCAGCCAGACGAACCGCTGCCGCGCTGAGCCCGATGCGTCGATATTTCGGGTGACCGCCACGGCGAGCGGAGGAGGCCGCGATGCCGGTAGTCGCTGGCACAATCGCGGCGGGATCGAGTCAGCAAGGGACGGTCGCTGCCGAGGCAGGTTGCGCCATTCGACCACGTGGCCGAAGACCTCAGGCAGAGCCTTCCCGAGCGCCCGGCAGAGGCCCCCGTCGGCGCGATCTGGCCAATCCCCAAAAGGATCGCCGTCGGCGCGCGGAGCGGGGGCCATCCTTATGCTAGCCCGCCATCCAAAATCTCACGTCCCTATGGGCCTGTTACGCCACCGGCCACCCATTTCCAGGTCGAGTCTGATTTGCGCGAGAGACCGAACGCCGTTCCTGGCTAGTAAGAGGAGACAAGCGCGATGCCGAAAGAGCTCGCCTCTACGGAGCCCGGCGGGACTCCCGTCCGAGGTAGGAACAGTTTCAAGCGTCGTGAGCTGAGACTGCCCGACGGGGGCAGCCTCGTCCTCACGGCCGGCGGATCGATCGACCACCTGTCGGACGATGGCACGACGATCCAGTCCTGGGCTCCTGACGACGCCGACTGGGCCCGCCAGGCCTTCCGGTTCGGGGTGCAGCCCCGGAGCAACACGGTCACGCCGCACGGTCGCCAACGATGGGACATGCGACCACCGCGTCAGTGAGCTGGCGCGACAAGCTAACGTAAGAGCGTATGAGTCGCCGAGCCACTGGGCTTGGTCGTGGCCGCTTGGATCACGCGCACGGCGCCTCGGTGAAGACGCCAGCAGCGGACTGAAACGAGGGCAACGCGCGTGGCCTCAGCCGAGAATACCCAGGTCGCACGCAGATTCATGGACACCTACGCGGTCGGCGATCAAGAGGGCTTGGTCGCTTGCCTGACCGACGATTGGCTGATGCACGACGCGGGAGGCGGGACCTCGACGGCTGCCGATCTAGCGGAGATCACCCGACTGCAGAAGGTGGGGTTTCGAGACAAGACCATCGATTATGTGCAGGAGCTCGCCCAGGGCGACGTCGTGGCGCAATACGTGATTTTCATCACCACCCACGCAGGCCCGTATTTCGACCTCGAGCCGACCGGCAAACCGATCCGGCTTGAAGAAATGATCTTCCACCGCCTGGAGAACGGCCGGATTGCGGAGAGCTGGAGGCTCACGCACGGCGGCAGCTTCTACGCGCAGATCAGCGGCCACCCGCGCCAGACGTAGTTGCCAACGAGGGACTCAGGTGGACCATTGCCAGCTTGGTGCCGTCGAGGGCGAATACGTCATCGGGAATCGGCGGGCTCGCCGATCTCATGCCGCCAGGTCCGTCGACGATCGGCACGAGGTTTCTTCGGGCGTGGCGCCTCTGGCCTTTTCATAGAACGTGAGGCGATCGGTCCCCCCGGCCGAACAGGACCCTACGGGGGGAAGAATGATCCTGGATCCGCCAGATCCGACGGACCAACCGTCCCGTATCGTTTGGTGCGATGGCTGAGCCTCGAACCGACGGCGAACAAGAGCCGACGCCCAAGGACGCTGGTGTCGACTCCCGGAGGCGGCTCCGGGTCGTGGTTCCGCTCACGCTTGTCGGCGTCCTCGTTGCGGTGGCTGGCGTCGTGGCCGTCGGGCTCATGGCGAGGCAGGGCACCTCGCGAGGCGTCGCGTCAGCACCGTCGGGGACTCCCCCCGGGTCATCATCCGCGCCGAACGCCTTCTCCGTCGACCCGAACGCCTCGTCGGCCGCCCCCTCCGGTGCCTCCGCAGCCTCGCTGATCGCGGTCATCGACGTCAGCGGAGCACTCGCCACGATGGACGAGCGCGGAGGCTCCGTGGTCTCGTATGCCGCCCCCGGGGTCGTCTTTGGGTTCCCGGCCTGGTCGCCGGACGGCTCGCGCATCGCCGCGGTCGGCTACGGCCCAGGCGACACGTCAATCTACGTCTTCAACGTGCGGCCGGGCGGAGCCGGCGGCGACTTCAAACCCGTCGTCATCTATCGCAGCCCGGATCGTCCCCCGTTCTACCTGTACTGGGCGCCGGACGGACGGAGGCTCGCTTTCCTTGCGACCGAGCCAGTCGGGCTCTCACTGCGCGTTGCGCCCGCAGATGGCAGCGCGCCGCTCGACGGGAGCGGCGCCGGCGCGATCATCCGCCGGGGCGCGCCGCTCTACTTCGACTGGGTGGGCGCGGATCGGTTGCTCGTGCATGTCGGCAGCGGCTCCGGCGCGTTTGCGGGGGAGGTCGGCTTGGACGGCGCCTCTGTCGCATCCCCCGTCGCCGGGACCGGCGACTTTCGGTCGGCCAGCGTGAGTGGCGACGGCCGCTACCTCGCATATGTCCGGTCCCAGACGCCATCGTCTGGCGATCTGGTCGTCGCATCACGCGACGGGACGAGCCGACACGAGGTACCGGTGTTCAGCCCTACCGCCTTCGTCTTCGACCCGACCGGCGACACGCTCGCGTCGATCGCCGCCGATGCGCCCGTCAAGGACTCGCTGACATTCCCGCTGGGGCCATTGCGGCTGGTCGACGCCCGCTCCGGAGCCGTCAGGACGCTGCTCGACAGCTCGGTCGTCGGGTTCTTCTGGGCCCCCGACGGGCGCACGATCGCGACCCTTCGGCTGGCTCGAGCTGGGGACCAGACCGCTGATGCGGGCCCCGCGTTCTCCACCGCCCGGATGGTGCTCCCCGTGGCTGCCGCGACCCCGCCACCCGCCACTGAGGTGCGCCTTGCCTTCGTCGACGTGTCAACCGGGGTCGTCCGGTCCGAACGTGTGGTTCGACTGGGGAGCCATTTCGTAAATGAACTCCTGCCGTACTTTGATCAGTACGCTCAGAGCCATCGACTGTGGGCGCCCGACAGCGCGTCGATCCTCCTGCCGCTCGTCGACGCGATCGGACGGACGCGGCTCGTCGTCGTTCCGGCTGACGGTACCGACAGCCGCCCCATCGCCGATGGTTTGAGCGGCTTCTGGAGCCCGTGATCCCGACTGATCCGAGGTCGATCGGTTGCTGCGTGACTCCACAGGAGCCGAGGATGGGAGATCGGCTCCGGGGTCGAGCCCGCCTTACGAGCCCATTCGGGCGAAACATCAAACATCGGTTCTATTAATCGACAACGGAGCCCGTCTTGCCTCGAAGGAGGCAACGTCCGGGTTGCGGGTTTCTCACTAGGGGGGCCGCTGTTCGTGGAGGAGCGCGACGGTGACGCGCTCGCCGCAGTTGGGGCAGGCGTACGTGGAGCGGTAGAACCCGATCGCCGCCGCTGCCGCTGCCTCGGCAACTTCGTCCTGTGTCTCACTTTCAAGCGGCACCATGAGGACATGCTCGTCGCCGTGGTGATGGGCGAGCCCCGCCTTCACCCGGACATGCAAGGGGCCAGGCGGACCGACCGACGGGACGACCCGTACCTCGTAGTCGGGATGCTCGATCAACGGCGGCGCTTCGGCACCGAGCGTTTGCAGCGTTTCGCCGAGCTGCGCCATCGTCATCTTGGGCTCAATGCCCAGTCGTCGCAGCGACTCTCCGAGCCGTCGCCGCGACTCGCTCGCCTCCTGTTCGAGGCCGAGGATCAATTCCAAGACGGCCTCGGCGGTTTCGGGCCGGTCGTTTTCGCTCATTCGGAAGCTCTCTTTCGTCGGCGACGGTCCTCCCTCGCCGCTTGATGCGACCGAGCGGCGGGCCAGGTTGTCGTCAGACTAATGGGCTCAAGCATGGTGGCAACATCGTGGCTGTCCCGCCGCGGGACGACCGTTCTTACCGGCGGGACGTCGCGGACCGACCATCATCGGAAGAAAGGAGAGGAGACGATGTCCGGGAGCCATACCACGGGCGTCTGGATCTCCGCCAACTCAGCCACGGTGCTGCGCTGGAGCCCGCAGGTCAGCGTGCGCCACCGCATTGTTTCCACCGTCCCGGGCCGCCACCGCTCCACCGGGCGACCGCCGACCGAAATGCACCCCGCTGGCGAAGGTCATCGCGACGAACACATGCGGACGTTCTTCGATGAGGTCGCGCGCGCACTGCCGGGCGATGATGACCTGCTGCTCGTCGGTGACGGCGAGGTCGTCGACCACTTCGCGGATCACGTGCGTGCCGAGGACGAGCGCCACCGTCATCATCGACGGATCGCGGTCGAGAAGAGCGGTCCGCTGACCGACCGTCAGCTGCTGGCCCGACTCCGCACCTTTGCAGGATTGCCAGCCCGACGCACGCTGCCGCGCTGAGGCCGGCGCGTCGGCAGTTCGGGCGATCGCCGCGGCGCCTGGAGGAGGCTGCGATTCCGGTGGTGGGCGGCACATTCGCGGTGGGTCAGCGTCCTGGTTTGATGTGCTCCCCTATCACCTTCGACACGCTTGAGGTCTTCCAGGCGCGTCGGCGACCGAGGGCATCTGACGCTTGCCAGGTCATCGAGTCGGCGAGGGACGGTCGCTGCGGAGGCGGGTTGCCTCATTCGACCAGACGGCCGAATACCTCACGCAGAACGTTCCCGACCGCCCGCAGAGGCCCCCGTCGGCGCGATCTGGCCAATCCCCAAAGGGATCGCCGTCGGCGTGCGGAGCGGGGGCCACGCATATCCTAGCCCCCCTCAGCCAAATCCCGGTCCTGTTCGGCTGGGACTCGGCGACTGGGTGGGCGGTGACATGAACCCGCGATCGTGGAAGATCGTGGACGCAGACCGTCAAATGTGGAGGAACCGACTGCGGCTTGGAGCCGTAAGCGGAGGGCCTCAGATTGGTTGCATCCGCAACGGACGCGTAGGATAGGGCAGGTTCAGCGCTGATCAATCTGGCGATCGGTCGTGGCAGATGTCTCGGTTGGAACTACGGCAGTGACGCCCGGCGATCTTGGTCTGCTTGTCCTGCGTCTCGTCGTCGGCCTGACCTTCGCTGGCCACGGCGCCCAGAAGGCGTTCGGCTGGTGGAAAGGTCCCGGTTGGGCTGGCTGGTACGGGGCGATGACCCGGATGGGGTTCCGCCCGGCCAACCTGTGGGCCGTCGTCTCGATCGGAGCCGAGCTCGTCGGAGGGCTGCTGCTCGCCGTCGGGCTCCTCACGCCGTTCGCCGCGATGGCACTCGTCGGCCTCTCGGTGGTGATCGTGCTCAAGGTGCACTGGGCGAAGGGGTTCTGGAACCGCGACGGGGGCTTCGAGTTCCCGCTCAGCCTCTTGGCCGGCGTCGTGGCCCTCGCCGGCACGGGACCTGGGTCGGCGTCGCTCGATGCGGCGCTCGGGCTGTCCTACCCGGCGGGCCTCCGCGGTCTGCTGATCGCGGTCGGGATCTTCGGCGCCCTCGGCGCGCTCGCGATTTCGCGCGTTCGGCCGGCGGAGAACCCAGCGGCCGCGCCTCGCTAAGCGGCTTCAGCGTTCTGATCCCAGGAGGGCCCAGAACTGAGTGCCTCTCGACGATCCACCGAAACAAGCTCGAGGACGCGCGTCCCATCGAAGCTCGAGAGACTGTTGATGAGAATGCGCTTGATGAGAATGCGCAGATGCCTGCCAGCCGCGCGCTGGCGGTGGATCTCGACGATCCGCCCGGTAGTATTCGGCGGTCGAATCTGGGCCAGTTCCGCCGATGTTCCCAAGAGTTCTCATGCACGCTGAGTCAAGGTTCCCGGATGGCCGTGAGTCTCGTCGCCACGTGACCCGGGCGGCGATCCTCGCCCTCGCCGCCGTGGTCGCCATCGCCGGCGCGGCCTGCGGGAGCACATCCGGTACTCCTCGCACGGCGGAGGCGACACCAAGCACCGCGTTCGTGACCACGACCGCAACTCCGCAGCCGAGTTCGGCGAGCGCGACGACAAGCCCGACTCCGCTGCCACCGTGTACGAACGCTGCCGCAACACCCACCGGCCCCGGCACGAGCGTCGCGTCGACCGGCGCCATCTGGACCGTCGCCACCGGCCTGGACCAGCCCGACGACCTCCTCTACAACAACGGCTCACTGCTGGTGGGCGTGCTGGGGTCCGGCAGCATCGAAGTCCTCGCGCCCGGCGCCGCCACGACGACGCTGCCGATCCACCTCTCCGAGCTCGAGGGGATGGTGTACATCGGCGCGAACCTGTACGTGGCCGGCCAGGCCCAGGACGCGGTGTTCGAGTGGCAGGGCGCCACCCGGCTGCAGAAGGTGATCCAGCTCAACCCGGTCGCGGGCCAGGCCGGGGTCGATGGGATCGGGACCCAGAACGGCGAGCTGATCGTGCCCGACAGCCCTCGCGGCGTGGTCGACTGGGTCGATCCGATGAATGGCAGCATCCAGAAGCATGTCGGCGGCTTCACCCGGCCGACCGGCGCCTGGCCGACGCGCGACGGCGCGCTTCTCGTCGCCGATGAGTACGGCAATGCCGCCGTTCGCCTCGCGGCCAACGGCACGCGCGGCGATCTGGTGCGCAACCTTCCGATCGTCGACGACGTCGTTCAGGATTCTCGAGGGGACAACTTCGCGGTGACGGCCGACGCCTCAGGTGGACGGCTGGTGCAACTCGTGAACGGTTCCACGCGGGACCTCGCCGACCGGCTCCAAGCGCCCCAGGGACTTGCCATCGACGGCGCCGACAACCTCTATTTCAGCGAGGCGGGCGCCGGCCGCGTCGACCTCCTGATCCGCGCGTTCAAGCTAGTCCCGCTGCGGGCGGGGGCGCCATCCTCCACGCAGCCCGTGTGCATCGACATCGAGCGCGCGGCCGGGTTCAACGATGCGATCACGCTCGAGGGAACTGGCGGCGTGCACGTCCTCGAGCAGCCGGGTGCGGGCACCCGAGGGGCGGTGCTGCTGATGGGCTGTACGGGAACCTCGCCCTGTGGCGTTACGGCTCTGTCCGGGACCCGGCGCGACGTTCTTCAGCTGCCGTCGCTCTGAGACGGGTCGTTGGCGAGCCCGCCCAGGTCGTCGGGACTTGGCGGATCGAAACAAACGCGAGCAATTATCAGCTGTCCGATTCCGAGTGTGCCCTCGTAGATCGACGCTATCGGCCGAAGCTCGGCCGAAATCACCTTCAGCGAATCGCCAACGATCGAGTGCCCGAACGCCTTAGGGCGTTGGGGGCGCAGGATGGACCCACGCTGAACGCCTCGATGCGCTCGGGGCCGCGGCATGGCACGTCAGGTCGAGCGCGTGCCCGACCCGCTGGGCGGTTCCCTTCGCTCGCCCCTCGGCGATCGTCTGGGGCCTGTTGATGGTGCCGCTCGCCGTCGCGCTTCACATCATGCTCCGACCGCATGCGCCGACCCTGAGCGCGCTGGCGACTGTGATCGGCATCGGCCCGATCGTGGCCATCGCCCTTCCCCCCATCTTCGACTGGCTACCCGGGAGTAGTCCGCGGAGCGCCCGGCGGCGCTGACCTACAGCGCGTTCGATTCCATCATTGCCTTGAGATTGTTGACGTCCTTCTGAAAGAGGCGCTGGACGATGGCCATCAGGGGCCGGCTGAATGGCTTCATGACTCCGCC
>DATCPH010000256.1:0-2887 GCA_036570185.1 Candidatus Limnocylindrales bacterium
GGCCCGCATCGCGTCGATGACCTCGGGGCTCGGATGGGCGTGCTCCTCTTCGATGATCGCGATGTAGACGCGTGGCCCGTGGAGGTTCTTGGCCTCGGACGATAGGTAGGTGAAGGAGCTGCCCTTGGGGCCAGCCAGGGCGTGGGCGAAGACCTCGACCCGAGCGCTGAGAGCGGGCGACTTCTGGACCATCAGCCGGGCGTCGTTCCAGGGGATGACCGACTGGGCGCGGCTTGGCGCGGCGCTGTAGACGGCCGCACCCGAGCGGCCCTCGCCGGCCATGCTGTAGAGGCCGATCCCGGCCGCCATGGGCGTCTTACCCGAGCCCTTGCCGGTCTCGATGTAGGCGTTTCGGATGAGGCGGACCCAGACGCCGTCCTCGTCCTGGTGATACCAGCCGAAGATCGAGCCCACGATAAATGCCTGCCAGGGCCCGAGGATGAACGGCTTGTCCTCGAAGTCGCCCTCGTGCAGGCGGAGGAAGCTGAAGAAGCGGATCGCCCGACCGGCCTTGGCCGCGTCGAACCGGAGGTCCGGGCGATCGAGCCACCGGAGATGCCGCCCGCAGAGGAGGCGAACGTAGCGGTTGGCGACGATCCCGCCCTCGACCACGGCGCGGGCGTACTCACCGACGATGGCGGCCGCGGCCTCGTTGTCGCTCATGGCATGGGCGGTTCGAGGCGGTGCGGCGATCGTCACGCCTCGTCGCTCCGCAAGAAGGCCTCGAACGGATCGACCTCCTCGGACACGGCTCGGCCCGAGAGGCCCGCCCGCGCCGCTGGTGTCAGGCCGAGCTCGCGGGCCATGGCCCGGATGACCATGCCCTCGTCGCGGACGATCTGGTGGAGCGGCGACTTGACGAGCTCGCCGCGCCGCGCGCCGCGACCTCCGGCGATGATGAGCGGCCCCGAGCCCTGGAGCATCGTCGCCGCATGGACATAGCGAGCGACCGCCTCGCAGTAGAGGCGAAGGACATCGCGGTCGACGGCGGTGATGACGCCGGTTGGGCCCATCTCCCGCACGACATGGCGCCAGACGGTCTTGGCCGCTGGGCTCATGTCCAGGGGCATCCGCGGTCGGCCATCGCGCGGCACCGGCTCGCGGCGGTTGAGGCGGGAGGGCCGTGTCTCGCCGTGGAGGAGCTTGAGCCGCGTCGGCATCGGAGCCGGACCTCGCCTACCCATCGAAGACCACCGTCGAATGTGGGTAACTCCGCTTGCTAACGTGGCCGATAGAGTGTAGATTAGTGGACATGAAGACCACCACCCGACCCGAGACCAGCCAGGAACGACTCAACCGCCTGATGACCGAGGCGCAGCGACGCCTGCCGGTCGGCGCCACGATCACGAACCGCCGCGGGACCGCCCGCTGGAACGGCGACGCGTGGGTGTACGGGAAGGGACGGTAAGAACGGATGGAGACGACTACGAAGGAGAGCGAGATGACGAAGGAGCAGCGGGCCATCGAAGCCCAGCGGATCGCCGAGGCGAACGAGGGGACGATCACCTTCATCGAGGACGACGCCGAATACTTCGAGATCCGGCACACCGTCCGCGGCACCATCAACGGCATCGAGGCCGACGCGATCGTCAGCACTCACTTCGAGTGGAACGAGTTTCGGTTCGAGGGGTTCTAGACGATCCGCAGCGCAACCAAGGAGATCGGGATGACGACCGAGACGACGAACTTCGAGACGCTGACCCACGCGGCGCTTCGGCTCGACGAGGCGGAGCGGGCCGTGCGGATCGCCGAACACCGCATCAACAGCCTGGTCCCCGGCGCTCCACTCCGGTACGGCGTCGAGGACACCCGGCGCCTCCGGGCCGCGGTCGCCGAACTCGAGGCTGCTCGGGTCGCGTACGACGCGGCGCAGGACCTTCCCGCCCCCACTGACTGAACGATGCTGACCCTCACCGAGGCTTCCGCCCGGCTCGGGGTGGCGGCCTCGACCCTTCGCCACCAGGTCCAGGCCGGACGCCTTCAGGCGCGCCTCATCGGCAAGACCTACGTCGTCACGGCCCGTGAGGTCGAGCGGTACCGGGCGACGTCCCTCGGGAAGCCGGGCCGCCCTACCCATCGACCCGCTCCGCCTTCTGGCCGCTGAACGCCTGCCAGCGCTCGATCGCGAGGGCCACGAAGCGCGGGTCGATCTCCATCCCGTAGCAGCGGCGGTTCAATGTTTCGGCGGCGATGAGCGTCGTGCCCGAGCCCAGGAACGGGTCGTAGACCGCGTCGCCCGGCGCAGTGTGGTTGCGGATCGGGATCTCGGAGAGGAGGACCGGCTTCTGGGTCGGGTGGTCGAACTTCGCCTCGGTGCTGTGGGCGTGGATCTTCTTGGGCGACGGCGCCCGCCAGATCGTCGACTGGTTGCGCTCGCCGGAAAAGAGGTTGGCGACGCCCGGTCGGCGAACCACCCAGCACGGCTCGTGCTCCCAGTGGTACCAGGAGCGGCCCATCGTGAACTGGCCCTTGTCCCAGATCACCTGGCAGACGAGCTCGAAGCCGATCGCCTGGAGCCCCTGCGCCACTTCAACCGAGTGGACGTCGGCATGCCAGACGTATCCGACGGCCAGGGACGGGACGAGGGCGAAGGCCGCTGACCAGTCGGCCCGCGTGTCCTCCGATACGGTCACGTTGCGATGGCCGGCCGTGCGCGTCCCCGCCTGGCCGTCGCCCTGCATCTTGCGGCGACGGACGAGGGAGGGCTTGGCCGCCGGCGCCAAGCGGTCGTAGCCGGCTTCGTCGCGCCAGGTGGGATCGAGCGAGACGCCATACGGTGGATCAGTGGCGAGCAGCCGCGGCTCGGCGCCGTCGAGGAGGCGGGCGACGTCGGTGGCGTCCGTCGCGTCGCCGCATATCAGGCGGTGGTCGCCGAGCAGCCATAGCT
>DATCPH010000257.1:0-11218 GCA_036570185.1 Candidatus Limnocylindrales bacterium
GGATCCCCCAGACGCCCTCGAGGAGCTCGACGAGGCTGATCCCGGTCGCGTCCGACGCGGCGACGAGATCGTCCGGCGTCGGGCGGGTGCGTGACGGCCGGGTCGGGTCGAGGTATGCGGCGATGTAGCCGGGATCGCGCCCCATCGCCGCGGACAGGGCCCGCATCGAAAGCCCGGTGCGCTGGAGGACCGCCCGGATCGCCTCGCGTGCCTCCTCAGTCGAGCGGCTCATGGGCGCCGCCGAGCACTCCCCGGCCAAGGCAGCAGTGATCTGGGGTCGGCCGCCCAGCGACCGAGCCCACGGCCGCCGATCCAACCCGCAACGAGGCTGCTGATCTGATTCTGGCCGCGCTGCGACGTGCGCCCTCGCAGTCGCCCGTAGCGTGCCGGACAGACCTTATCCGCCGCCTTCCAGATGCGGACGGGCCTCCTCGACAACGCCCGCTGCAAAAAGGTCCAGCCGTTCCTCTGGCGTCGGCTCTGGGTGGGTGAACACCTCGAGGGGCAGCCCGTAGAAGGCAGCCAATGCCCTGACATGGGTCAATCGCGGCGCCCGCAGCCCGTTCTCCCAATCGCTGACCGAGGACTTCGAGGAAGGCTTGAGGCCGAGGTACGCAGCGATGCCGGCCTGGCTCTTCCCGGATCGCTCGCGTGCGGCGCGTAGCCAGAAGCCAAGGCGTCGGAGATACCTAGCCTCAGCTTGATCGTCAGCCTGATCGGCCATTGCCTCAGCTTCCGCCTTCTGACAACAAGTTGCCCCAGGCAGATCTTGTCGTTGACAATGGCACCATGCAAGCTATAATGGCTATCTGAAGACAATAAGTTGTTTGGACGCCGACAGGACCGGTGCGAGTTGAGGCTTTCTTGGTGCTGAACCCAGATGAAACGCAGCGTGACGCTCCCGCACGCTCGCCCAGCGCAGCGGGCCTGATCCGTGACGCCCGCCATCGCTATTCCTGGAATGGCGGACCGTGGCTTCCGTCGGTCACGACAATCATCGGCATCAAGAACAAGCCGGCGCTCGTTCCCTGGGCGAAACGGGAGACCGCGGCCTGCGCCGTTCGCAACCTGCCGATGCTGGTGCGGATGACCGAGACCGGTGGACCGAAAGCCGCCGTCGACTGGTTGAAGCGGATCCCCGACTACCAACGCGATACGTCGGCCGACCTCGGCTCTCGCGTTCACGCGGCCGCCGAAGCGTTGGCTCGCGGCGAATCGGTCGACCTCGAGCACGACGTCCGACCGTTCGTGGCGGCCTACCGACATGACTTCCTGAACGTCTTCGCGCCGCGGTTCCTGGCCGTCGAGGCGATGGTCTGCTCGCCGCGGTATGGGTACGGCGGAACCGCCGACGCGTTCGTCGAGATCGCGGGCGAGATCTGGCTCATCGACTACAAGACCGGAAACGGCGTGTATCCCGACAGCGCGCTCCAGCTGGCCGGCCTCGCCCGGGCCCAATTCATCGGCCGACCTGGCGACCCGACCCAATATCGGGTACCACCCGCGTCGCGCTTCGGAATCCTCCACATCCGGCCCGAGGGGGCCAAGCTCCTGCCGGTCGTCGTGGATCGCGCGACCGTGGCCGCCTTCCTCGACGCACGGCGTTTGTTCGCCTGGGACCAAGGCCCGGCACAGGAGGTCATCGGTCCGCCGCTCATTGGCGCGGCGACGACCGCCGCGGCCTGAACGAACTCGCGCCGTCATATCGCGACCTCGATGCTCCGTCGGTACCCTCAACGCGGGGCTTCCAACCGCCGTTTTCGCGATCCGATTCCCTCCGCCGTTCGTGCGTACGTGCGGGCCCGAGACGAGGGCTGCGTCTTCACCCGACTCGGTATCGCCCACGACTGCTTCGGCCTGCTCGAGCTCGACCATGTGCGCGCCTCGGATGGGCTCGGGCTCAAGAGCCCGAGCACTCCCGCCAACCTCGTGTTGTTGTGTCCATCTGCGCACCGCGAGAAGACGCTCGACGGGCGCCGCTGGCGTCCTGTCCTCCTTGCTTGGATCGAACGTGCTGAGCGAGGGCTCGAGTGAGCCTTGTCCCGCGAGATCGGATGATCGGCTGCCTCGGGCTGCTCTTCATCCTTGCCATGGTGTCTTGGCCGATCGAACAGCTCCAGCATCTCTTTGGCTGGTCGGACCTCGAGACCGGTGGGGTCGACCTCATATGGTTCGGGCTCCTTCTGATCGCTGCGGGCATGCGACGACGGCGCTCTGGACAAAGGGCGTCGCACGCCGCGGCCGCACGACGGCGGGTCGTCGACGAGCTTCTGCGGGCGAAACTGGTCGCCGGCGACCGGGCAGCTGCCACAGCGGCAGCCCGTGATCGAAACTCGGACAGGTGGCGCGCGTCGGCGATCTGGACGGCCGAGGCCCGCGACCACCGCGCCGCATTGCATCGGGCGAGCCGTGCGGAGCAGCGCGGAGGTCGGCACCCGCGATCGGGTGGTTCGGCGCCCCGAAGCCTACTGCCCTCTCGGAGTTCGATTCCGGCCCAGCTCCGTTTCAACATCCTCCAGCGCGACGGCTTCCGCTGTCGCTATTGCGGGCGGACCGGCAGGGAGTCCGGCGTCGTGGCGGCGAGCGTGCCGAGGGCGCAGGTGAAGTTGGGACCCGTGCCGCCATCGAGCGTGCAGCCCGTGCCGGTGATCGTGCCCTGGCTGAAGCCGGTCGGCCAGGTGTCGGCCAGGCTCACGAACTGGGCGTCGGACGGGCCGGCGTTGTGGACGGTGATCGTGTAGGTGTGGGTCACGCCGTCGCCGGCGAGGACGCTCGCGACGCCGTCGGTCTTGGTGACCGACAGGTCGGCCTGGACGATGACTGTCGTGTCCTCGCTGTCGGTGTTGTTGGCCATGGCGTTGTAGCTGCCTGTGGTGAGACAGAGGTCTTCGCATGTCGTGGTCGCGACCACGCTGGCGGTGTTCGAGATCGTCGAGCCCAGCGGGTCGCCCGGCCAGCTCGGCGAGATATCGATTCGGATCAGGATCGTCTTGGTCGTGAGGTGGCCGCGGACATCGGGTCCGTCAATGGTCCCGAGCGAGATGGTAAAGATCCCACTCACAGGGGCGTAGTTGAAGTCAGTTTCGACCGTGCAAGCCGTCCCGTGTGCGCCGGTGATCACGACGCACGCTCGTGGTTTGGTGATGTAGCCGCCACCGAATGCCCCCAGGAGGGCGCTGACGTCGTCAGTGACCACCACGCCGGTCGCGTCGGAGGGCCCGAGATCGGTCACGGCCAGCGTGTAGGTCAGCGGCGGATTCGTCGCGCTCGTGCCGGCCACGACCGGATCTGGAGCGTCCGTCTTGACGATCTGGACGTCGGCTGCTGTCGTGATCGTATCGGTATCGGACCACGCGTTATTGGTCGTGTTCTCGTCAAAGTTGGCGGTGACAGTTGCGCTGTTTGTCAGGGTGCCGAGCGTTGGCCCGGTTGTGGCTGGATCGGTCAGGAAGTTAGGTTCGACCCAGAGCGTCAAGTGGAATGTCGTTGAGGCGCCGGCCGCCAGCTGCGGCGTCGTGCAGCTGAAGACGTTTGGTGTGACGTTCGTCTTGATGGAGCACGCCGCGTCCGAGGTCGAGCCGACCGTGCCGGCCGGAATGTTGTGGTCGGACAGCACTGCACCCGCGGATGCGACACCGCCGCCGAGGCTGGCGTTAAGGACGGTAAAGGTGTACGTCGTCGACGTCCCGGCGACGAGGCTTGTCACACCATCGTCCTTGGTCAGAGCAAGATCGCCGGTTTGGTCGAGGAACGCGTGCCCGGCGCTTTGCTTACCTGCGGCCAGGACGATTTCAGCGTCTTGGGGTCCACCTTGGTTGCCTCGACACCGCCCGGGATCGTGTTCGTCGAGCCAAAGTGGGCTCGATAGCCCGTCTGGACAGCGAAGTAAGTGCCGCCGTAGAGACCATTGAAGCTGAAGGCGCCGGTCGCGCCAGGGGCGGGGGCCGGGTTCGATGACGACGTCCCGCTCGTCCCAATCACCTGGTCGCCGGAGAAGCCCGGATCGAAGATCCCGTTGCCGTTGGTGTCGGCGTAGAGCGTGATCGACTGCGACGGACATGCCGGCTCGCCTTGGAAGACGATCGGGTTGCCGCACCAGGTCAGGGGGTAGTCAGTGCCGTTCTTCCCAGCATCGATCTTGCCGTTGCCGTTCTGGTCGTCGTAGATGACGCCCGAGATCGAGGCGTCCTTCTCGGCGTCGAGGAATTTGTTGCCGGATGTGGACGGAACCGCTGTCGTGAGGGTGACCCTTAGAACATTCTTGGGGTCGATGCCCGACAGTGTGATGTCCGAAGCAGTGGCAACCCGCGAACTGAATTGGTCCGCCGCTGCCGGGCACTTCGAGGGGTTGAGCGCATAGTTCGGGTTGATTCCCGGTACGCAGGAGCCGGTCGAGCCGTACCCATTCGGGTCCGTTTCGAGAACCCAGTATGAAATCCCTCCTGGGGAGCTGAGTACGGAGCCAAAGACCCAGCGACCGGCCGAGGACGATGGGATGCTCTTCGTCGTGATGCATTGCCCGACGGTGCCGGCGGCGATGTCCTCGGAGCCGAAGGTGCCGAATCCCGCGCCTGCTTGATCTAGGTAGAGGCAGATCTGCGCGTTGCCCAGCCCCGGTTCACTGTCGTCGAGGCTGTTGGCGTTCTGATCGTTGACGACCTTGCCAGCGACAAAGCTCGTCGCAATGAAGAAGTCGGCACCACTGGTAACCGATTGACCGGCGTCCACGTGCACCCTAATGGGCAACGGCCCCTCTGGACCCTCGAACGTCGTGTCCATGTAGCCGGTCGGCGGCACCTCCCGCAGCGGGTAGGAGACCCCGAATGGGTTCGCGACGAGATTGCTGAAGGTGTACTTGCCGTTCGCGTCCGTTAGGGTTGTGGCAAGGTCAGCGGCAGTGCAGAGTCCGTCGCCGTTCGAGTCGATGCAGACCGTGACGCTGGCGTGGCCCTTTTCTCCGCCGTCCTGCACGCCGTTGGCGTTGGCATCGTCGTACACCGTGCCCGAGATCGAAGCGTTGCTCTGGACAGTGCAGAACTTGTATGACGCCACGCCAGTGATTGGGGGCGCAGGAGTCGTGGACCCGAGCGTCTGCCCGACGCCGAGAGCGAGGCCGATTATGACGTGCGCCGGGTGTCCTGATGACGGAGACTGGGCGTCACCGAGAGGACCCGCGCAGATTTCAGAGAGCGGGTCATACGTGCCGGTGTCTGCGCTACCAGTGTTCTTCCATCCTGTCGGGACGATGTAACTGATGTCGTAGGTCCCAGCGAAGAGATTGCCGAGGGTCCAGCGTCCCAGAGAGTCTGTCGTAGCGGTCTGGCCAACACAGACCCCGTTCGCGTCGGATAAGCACACGGTGATTCCGGATGCAAGGCCGTCGCCGCCACTGAACGAATGGTCCTGATCGAGGTCATTGATCACGAAACCGGAGATGGACCCGACACCGATCGTATAGACCTGGCCTATGAAGCTCCCGTTCCCCGCCCCGCCGGATCCAGCCGTACCGGTTCCCGTGCCGCCGAGCATGTTGCCGGCGACGTCGGTGATGGTGTCGTTGTCGTTGAGGTTGAGGCCGACGGTGCCGCTGCCAGCCACGCTTGCCGTCACTGTATACGGTGTACCTGGGCCCGGCGGCGTAACCGATGTAATGGATCCGGAGACTGCGGCGCTCGGATCGCTCCCGTTGACCTTGGCGAGGGCAAAGTCGGCTGCGTCGACGCCGCCAACGGATTCTCCGAACGTTACAGTCCACGAGAGGCTGGAAGCATTCGTCGGGTTGCTGGCGGCGCGATTGATTGAGGTGACCGTCGGCGCCGTCAGGTCAATCGTGACCGCGGGCGCCGAAGCGGCGACCGTCGGGCCAGTATTCCCCGCGGCGTCAGTCACGGTGCCGGCGCTCAGGGTCAGCGTCACCGAACCGGCGTTGCAGCCGGTGAGGGTAATCGTGTAGCTCGAGGCCGGGCCGGACGACGGGCTGGGAGTCCCCTTCGTGCACCCCGTACCGCCTGTCCCGGTGAAGCTTCCCGACGTCAGGCCGCTGACGGGTTCGCTGAACGTGACGTCGTAGGTCAGGGTCTGCAGGTTCGTGAGATTGTCGCTCGAGCTGAGGCCCTTATCGCTGGTAGCCTGGAGCCCGATGGTAGCGGTCGGGGCGGTCTTATCGATCGTGAACGTCTGGCCGGTGCGAGAGCCGGTGAGAGCGTTGCCAGCGACGTCAATGATCCCCGTCATTGCGGTTTGGTTGAGGCCGATCGTTCCGTTACCGCTCCCCGTGTTGACGGCGATCGTTCGCGTCGTCCCCGGGGATGTCCCCGAGCAGGCACCAAGCGAGGTGCCGGAGACTAAACCGGTGGTCACGATCAAGAAGTCGGTCGTGTAGTTAGTCGTTGGCGTGCACACGGCCGATACGCTCTCGCTGAACGTGACCGCGAAGTTGATGCTCACCGCATTTGTCGGGTTGGCGCCGGACGTATTGATCGAACTCACCGCCGGGCGGGTGCGGTCGATCGTGACCGTGGTGGCCACCACCGCCGCGGTTGGGCCGGTGTTGGAGGCAGCATCGGTCGCAGCATTCGCCTGGAGCGTCAGGATGACCGTCCCCTCGGAGCAGTTCGTCAGACTGACGGCATAGGCCATTGGGCCGCCGGACGGCGAACCGACAACGCAGCCTGACGCGGTGCCGGTGACCGTGAAGCTCGTGCTGGAGAGGCCAGTGACCGGCTCACTAAAGGTAGCGTCGTAGGCGAGGGTGTCGACATTCGTGATGTTGTCGATGCTGCTCGTGCCCGTATCGCTGGCGGCTTCGAGGACCACGGTCGCGCTCGGACGAGTCACATCCCAGGTGACTGTGTTGTCGGGATTGCCGTCGGGATGCGTGGCGTCGATGGGGTTCGATGAGGCCGTGTTGGCGTTTCCGGCGATGTCGCTCGCGGCGCCGGCGTTCACGCTCGCAACCACGGTCCCGCTCGTGGTCATGGCGGAAACGGCGACGTTATAGGTCAACGGGCCTCCGGTAATCGTCTTGATCTTGGTTCCGCCGGCAGTTCCAGTGATGGTGACGCCGCCCGAAGAAAAGCCGGTGACCGCCTCGCTGAAGACGGCAGTGAAGTTGATCGGCGAGCTATTCGTCGGGTCGGTCTGGGCCGGAGCGGTGGACTTCTGATTGATCGTCACGCTCGGCCCGGTCCGGTCGATCGTGACCGTCGCGGCCGTGAAGGCGGCGATCGGACCCACGTTACCGCTCGCATCGGCCACCGCATCCGCGCTCAAGGTCAGGGTGACGGTGCCTTCGATGCAGCTGGTCAAGCTGACCGTGTAGCTCGTGGCGGGGCCAGGCGAGGGGTTGGGCGTACCGATATCGCAGCCGGTGTCCGAGTTGAGGCTGAAGTCGCTGGCCGTCAAGCCGCTCACCGGCTCGCTGAAGACGATGTTGTAGATGAGGGTCGGGGCGTTGGTGATCCCGTCGCTGTTGCTCACGCCGGTGTCGCTGGCAGCTTGCAAGGCGACGGTGACTGTTGGCTTGGTCGTATCGTACGTAACCACGTTGTCGGTGCTGGTTGAGGCGGCGGTGGCTGCGCCGTCCGCATCGTGCGCGACTCCAGACGCGAGAGTGGCGACGACCTTCCCATCGCTTGTCATGCCGGATACAGCGACGTCGTAGGTCGTGCCGTCCATCGGACCGGTCTCCGATGCGATCGCCGTCGTCGCCCCAGCCGTGCCACTCAGGGTGACGTCCTCGCCAGCGAAGTCGGCGACTGGGGCGCTGAAGACGACTGTGAAATGGATCGGCGAGCTATTCGTCGGGTCGGTCTGGGTCACGGGCTGATTGATCGTCACCGTCGGGGCGCTATATGTGACCGTGTGGTCGGTGCTCGTGGAGGCCGAGTTGCCGTTGCCAGCGGCATCCGTGGCTGCCCCTGCGTTGACGCTGGCTACCACGTCGCCCGGCCCGGTCATGCCAGACACGGCGATGTTGTACGTGGTGCCATTGTTCGGGGAAATCTCGGTGACGGCACCCGTCAGGGTACCGCTAGCGGTACTCGCTGAGAGCGAAACGCCGCTGGACCCAAAACCGATAACCGGCTCGCTAAAGGTCGCTATGAAGTTGATCGGCGCGGTGCTGGTCGGGTCGGTCAAACCGTCCTGCTCGACGTCCACCGACGGTGGCGTCTGATCGATCGTGACCGTGGCGGCCGTGGCGGCCGAGGCCGGACCGGGGTTGGTGGCGGTGTCGCTCACCGCATTCGCCGCCAGGGTCAGGATGACCGTCCCATCGAGGCAGCCGGCCACGCTGACGGTGTAGTTCTGGGCTGGCCCCGCGGCCGGGCTCGGCGTGCCCACGACACAGTTGCTCGCCGCCCCGAGCTGCGTCCCGAGGCTGAAGCTGCCCGACGTGAGCCCCGTGACCGCCTCGCTGAACTTGACGTCGTAGGTGAGCGTCGTGGCGTTGGTCAGGTTGTCGCTCGAGCTCGCGCCGGTGTCGCTGGCGGCCTGGAGGCCGAACGTCGTCACGGTCGGCGCGACCAGGTCGATACTCCAGCTGATCGGGAAGCCGCTGGCCGTCGTCGCGGTGTTGCCCACCGTATCGGTCGCGCCGAAGGTGCCCGACAGCGCGACGGTCGTCGTCCCCTGGGTGCTGGTGATCGCCTCCGTGCAGACGGTTGGGCTCGTCTGGGTGCTCGAAACGAACGTCGCGTTCGCTAGCGTGAAGTCGCTCGAGGTCAGAGTCGAACACGTGACGTTCTCATTGCCTGTGATCGTGAACGACAACGCCGTTGAGCTGGTAGGAGTGGTTGTGACCGCCGCCCCCGCAAGGGTCGGGGCCTGCCGGTCGACCGTCCAGCTCATCGGGATGCCGCTGGAGACGGTGGCCTGATTGTTGCCGGCCGTATCGGTCGCCCCAAAGGAGCCGGACAGCGCCACGCCGGTCGTGCCTGTCGCGCCGGCCCCGATCGTGCTCGTGATGGCTTCGGTGCAGACGGTCGGGCTCGTTTGAGTGCTCGAGACGAAGTTGGCGTTTGTCAGGCTGAAGTCACTCGAAGTAAGGCTCGAGCAGGTGATGTTCTCGTCGCCGGTGATGGTGAATGAGAGCGCGGTGGAACTTGTCGGGCTGGCCGTCACCGCGGCGCCCGTCAGGGTCGGGGCGGTTTTGTCGATCGCGAACGTGACAGTTGTGGTGTTGGTGGTGGGGGTACCGCCTGTCTGCGTAGCCTCCGCGATGAGTGTGTAGCTGCCGTCACTGAGGTTCGAGGAAGGGAATGAGACGGACCAAGGAGAGGTGGCGCCAGTCGAGACGAAGTTGGGACACGCGACACTGAAACTGACGCCATTCCAACAGCTTCCGGCGCCCCGCTGCAGGCTGTAGAAGGTGGTGGAGAGGGTCGCGCTTCCTCCCCTTGCGGCAGTGCCGCAGAAGTCGTCCGTCGCCCCTGTTGAGCACCCGGCGGTCCAACCCGCCGCGCTGTAGCGGCTACCGTTAACCGGGAATGTGATCGTCACAGAGGGCGCCAAAGCGACCACATATGGACCGACAAAGGGCCCGCCACCACCGACCGGCGCCGCGCCAGCGGGCTCGACCGAGGTCGTCGACGTATCGGAGATCGCGCGCGCGAGGTTCAGGCGGCCGTTGCCGGTCTGGTCGGCGGTGCCGACCGCGTCGGCGCTCTCGGCCAGGCGGTTGACGATGACGCCGTTCGTGGCCGTCGGATCATTGGCGCGCATGAGCGCGGCCGCGGCGGCGACCTCGGCCGCGGAGGCGGAGGTGCCTGTTACGCTGGTGTAGCCGCCGCCGGCGCTCGTGGTCTCGATCGACGTACCAGGCGCTGCCAGGAAGGTATCGGCGCCGTAGTTGCTCGAGGCGTTCAGGGCGTCGGTCTGGTCCGTATTCGAGACGCCGATGACGCCACGGTCGCCGGCGGGGAACGTCGCGGTGGATGACGCGTCGTTGCCGGTCGCGGCGACGACAACCACGGCCCTTCGACCAGGCGTAGTCGATCGCCAGCTGGAGGGAGCTCGAGAAGCCGGGGTTCGAGAACGCCATGAGGATGACGTCAGCCCCGTGGTCGGTCGCCCAGACAACGCCGGCGATAACGTCGCTGTCCTTGCCGGTGCCGTCTGCGCCCAAGACGGTGACCGGCATGACCTTGACCCCGGCGAACGCGACACCGGCAATGCCGATGCCATTGTTCGTTGCCGCGGCCACGATGCCCGCCATAGCGGTTCCGTGGCCGTTCGGGTCGGTCATGCCGGCCGAACCGTCAAGGATGCTCGTCCCGATCTCGAGCTGCCCCTCGAGATCCGGGTGAGCGGTGTTAACACCGGTATCGAGAACGGCCACCGTCGCGCTGCCGGACGGATGGACGGTCCCGTAGACCTGATCCCAACCGATCTTCGGCAGGGACCACTGGCTGGAGTAATTGGTGTCGTCGGGCGTCGCGCCCACGTCGCGTGTGCTGTCGACCTCGACGCGGACAACGTCGACGTTGGCCTGCAGAGATGCGACTCCCGCGTCTGCCGACGAGGACGGAATGGTCACCGACTCCATGTTCAACGGCGCGATGACGTCGCCTGCGGTGGCGCCGGCCGCTGCAACTGCCGCGGCGCGCTGCGATGCCGAGGACTCGGCCGTGAAGGTGACGATGTAGGAAACCGACGAAACGGGAGTCGGTGTTGGCGTTGGAGTTGCCGCCGGTGTAGGGGTCGGGGTGGCCGTCGGGGTCGGGGTCGGCGTCGGGCTTGGCGCGGGCGTGGTGTCAGGAGTCGGGGACGGCGTGGGGGCCGGCGTCGGCGTGGGGCCGGCGACGGCGTGGGCGTGGGCGTGGGCGACGCCGAGGCCGACGGGGTGGCGGACGCGGTGGTACCAGCCGCAAGCGCACCGACGGGCAGGGCGAGCGTGGCGACGAGTAGGGTGGCCTGCAGAGCGGCAAACAGGCGCAGCACGCTCTGCGACCCCCGGGACGAGATCAACTCGCAGGGGCTCCGATCTTCAGTTGGCGAAGCGCCGGATAAGCGGGCGCGAACGCGGCGAGGAGGAAGATGAAAGAAGATGCCCTCCCGCTGCGGTCCCCCTCTAGGGCTTGCGGCCCACGTTCCGGCCGGACAGATCGGTCCTCATGTCGGTCATGCTCTCACGCTCCCATCTGCTCGTGGTACTCGGGTTGAGTGCTGAAGAAGATCGAGGCCGGCGTCCGGCCCTTCGTCCGATAGCCGCGGTGCG
>DATCPH010000258.1:0-12813 GCA_036570185.1 Candidatus Limnocylindrales bacterium
GATCACGAAGGTCGCGATCTGGAGCCAGCCCTGGTCACCCAGGCTGAGCTGGCTCACGAACACCCGCATCGGATCGTAGTCCGGCCGGATCGCTCCCTCGATCAGGAACATCACAAAGAACAAGACAGGGCCGATGACGCCACTCGCGAGGAGCCCGCGAGTCAAGGCACCTTGGGTCATTCGTTAAAGGTCCCCATACTCGGGACGCTATGGCTGCCAGTCGCGCGCTGGCGGTGGATCTCGACGATCGCCCGGTAGTACTCGGCGGTCGAATCTGGGCCAGTTCCGCCGACGATCCCAAGAGTTCTCATGGATGCCGAGTCTAGGTTCCCGGAGCAGACTCGAGGATCGCCCAGCCACGATCTCGGCATCGTGTGGAGTGACACCGCGCCGCATTCGGTCAGCGTCGCTGTATGTCACTTTTCAGCTTCGGAGCTGCCGCCAGCTCATGAGCACGAGGAGTGCACGGAGCGGTGCCATGACCAGAAGATATGGCAGGGCGAAGAGGCGACCGAGAACGAAGCTCAACGGAGCGAGAGCGAGGGCCACCACGGCTCCGCGACGACGGCCCTGCCACAGCCATCGCCCGACGAGCACGTCAACGCCCGACAGGCCGACCAGCAGCCATGCGAGAGCCCAGCCGAGTGGCGTCAGTCGCTCCGTCCCGATCTGCGGATAGGGACCGCCGAGGAGCCGGAATCCGAACGGCGTCATCGGCAGCTCGCCCCGTCGCGCGTGGTAGAGCAGGACGGCGAGGAGCGACGCGGCCCAGCCGACACCTGGCACCGCGTAGATCACCGCGGTGATGCGCCGCATCGTTGGCCTCCTATTCGACCTCGTGCTCGGCGGGTCCGTGATCACCCTCAGTCAGCGTGCGTGAGTGTCACTCGCCGCTCGCCAGGGCGTCGTACATGCTCGTCGGATGGGTGAGCCTCCAACTCTCGGCGATCCGACCATCGACGAAGCGATGGAAGACCATCTCCTCGAATTCGACTCGCCGACCGGTCGCCTCAATGTCGAGGTACCGCCCCGAGTGGACGAAGACGTACCTGACGAACTGCGCAACCAGGTCGGCTGAGGCCACCTCGTGGACGTAGACCAAGTCCTTTTGGGGAAAGGACTCCCCGTGACGACGTGTGATCTCCGCGAGGTCCTCAGCCGTCGAGACCCCTCCGCCGGCCTCGTGGACGACCCATCCGGGCGCGAGGGTCGCCTGGAGCGCCTCGGTATCTCCGTCGCGATACGACTCATGCCACCGACGGGCGATCTCTTCGTTCGTCACCTCCACCTCCAGATCTCGCTCCATGGTCGCCGGCCACCGACGATGTGAACCTGATCGGCCTTCACTCAGCGTCCCGCAATGTCACCCGGGAAGATCCTGCGTCAGGCGCCCCCCTCAGGGCCCGAGGACGTCACCGCGACCTCGCGCGGCAGCAGATAGAGGGCCATCACGAAGGCCGTTCGCGCGATCACGCTGTGTTTTGTGTCGGCCGACATCCGCACCCAGGTGCCGGGAATGGCCTGGTATGCGTCCGTGCCCACGGTGAGATCGGCCTCTCCCGAGAGGACGTGGATGATCGCGGGACGGGCTGAGGTGTGCTCGGAGAGCTGCTCACCCGGGGCAAAAGCGAACAGCACCAGCTCGATCCCGTTCTCGTTCGAGAGAGTCTGGCTGAGGATGCCCTTGACTGGAACGGGAGCTTCGGCGACAAGATCGCGGAACACCGTGGCTGGTACGTTCATGGTTCTCCGGGAGGCGCGGGCCCTGGGCTCGGCATCGGCCTGATCGCGTGAGATCGGGTCGGGTTCATTGGCGTGCATGGACGATGCGTCGTCTCGTGCGTTCATCGATCTACGAGCCGTCTTTCGACGCAAGATGGACCGTGAGGAGGACCTGGCTCGGCTCGTGCGCGTGGAGGTCGTGCGCCACGCCTGGGGCCAGGACCAGCAGGCTCCCGGCGGGCAGCTCATGGCTGCGCTCGCGAGTCCTCACGGCGATACGGCCGGCGACCACGTGGATGGTGACGAGTCCATCGGCGACATGGTCCAAAAGGCGACCGTCGCGCTCGAAATCGAACAGGACGAGCGACACCGGTCCGTCGCTGAAAATCGTCATCTGGCGGTGACCGTCCGTCGCCGGATGACGCTCATGTCGGAGCCGCTCGGCCATCGCGGTGAGCTCGAAGACATGTTCGAGCCCCGCGAACCGATCAGCAGGCCGTTGGCGCAGCCGCGGCGCATCCATCATCGGACCTCCAATTGCTCAAGGCAGGTTCCAGGCGCCGGGGAACTGTCGATCGCTGGGCGCTTGCGGATCGCAGCACCTCGGCTTAGCAAACTTCGAGCACGTGAAGTGTCTGCGCCCGGACGACTTCTTGCAGCAGGTCACAGCTCTCGAGATCGTTGGGCGCGCTGGCGAGCCTACATGGCAGGTCTAAGGGCCTGTGAATGAAAGTGCCGCGCGGGAACCCCACGGTTGGATCCATGAGTGAATGTAGGGGCGGGGTCGCTTGACCCCGGCTCCCAGAGTGATGACTATCCGCTTGGAAGGGCCGCGTATGGCCGCGCCCGGTTGAGGCAGACCCGGGAGCGGCGCCCGAGGAGGCACGGAGACAGCAATGCTAACTCGAGTTGGAGGACTGCTCCTGATCATCGGGAGCCTGCTGGCGGCGTTCCTGGCCGTCCTTGTACTGCGCGGGGCGCCGGTCGGGCTCGGCGGGGCCGAGGTCAATGGACAGTACGTCCTCGCGGCCCTCGCGCTGATTGCGGCAGGGACGGCGGCAGTCGCATTCGGTGGTGCCGCACCGTTCGGAACTCGAACGATCCGAGTTGCGACCGTCGTCACCTCGGCCGGATTGCTGTTGATCGCGGCCTCGGGTGTTGGGGGCGAAACCACAGGAACGGTCTTCGCCATCGCTGGCCTCTTCATCACGGCTATCGGCTTCTTGGCACTCGGAGCGGCACTCGTTCGATCGCCGGGTGCGAGCAGGTGGATCGGAGCGGGGATGCTCGCAGGGGTGGTCTTCGCCATCGTCGGCACGATTGGACCGCACGATATCCAACCGGTGGCGCTCGCGGGTATCGCGCTGGTGATAGCAAGCATCGCGGCGCTCGGAATCCTCGGGATCCGCGCCGCACCCGCCGCCGCTGATCAGGCGCCGGGCGAGGATCAGCCCGGCTCGACCCGCATTCGCGCGAACAGGTAGCCGACGGAGGCGACCTCCAACCAAGCCCGCGCAGAAGCCTCCGATCCCTCATAGCAGCGTGACAGTCTGCGCCAGCGACCCAACTGGGCAAAGGCGTGCTCCACCCTGACCAACGGTTTGAGCGGCATGAAGCCGCTCTTCCCTGCGGGCGGAACCTTGATGTCGAGATTGACCGACTTTCGAGCCGCGAGGCGGGCCAGACCGCGATAGCCGCGGTCGGCGACGATGGCTGCCACGCGACCGAGATCGGGATCAGTGAGCCGTTCGGAGAGGAACGCTCGACCGACCTTCACATCGTGCGGCTTGGCCGGGTCAGCCCGAGCTGCAACCGGCAACCCGAGAATCTCGACGAGGATCGTCCGCTTGGTCCCGATCGTCCGCCCGCTGCGACCGCCGGCCGAGTGGAAGGTTGGCCCGGCCCGGCCGCCGCGCACCGTCTGGGCGTCGATCATGACCATCGAGGGGATCGCCTTTCGGCCGTGGGCAAGGCGGACCAATGCCGCGAGCCGGAGCATGGCCGGGCGCCACACATCGTGATCCCGCCAGCGTCGCCATTGCTTCCAAACGGCCGCCCACGGCTTGTAACGGGCCGGGAGGTAACGCCACTGGCAGCCGGTCCGGGCCAGGAACAGGATCGCTTCCGCCATCAACCGGCGGTCGTAGCGGGCTGGCACTCCTCGACCACCGGCCGGGTCGAGCAGGTCGGAGATCAGGGCCCACTGCTCGTCCGAGAGGGTGATGAGGCTGCTCATGACGGGCAGACTGGACCCAACCCGTGACACGCGCTACGTTACCGGTCGTCGGAGCAAGAAAGGGGGCATACGTATGGTCCACGTCTCGGCAGTCAGTCGCAAACCAGATCAACTCGACGTGTTTACGGTGGCGCCGGATGGGCGGGTCGAAACTGCGTGGTGGCCGAACGCGGACTGGGCAAACTGGCGCCCGATCGGTGGCTTCTTCCCGGCTGGGGCACCCGTTGCCGCGGTCGCCCGCAAGGCTGACCAGCTCGACCTCTTCGTCGTCGGCAACGACGGCCGGGTCTACACCTCGTGGTGGGGCGGCGGGAACGATTGGTCGGGGGTGAACGACAACTGGCGCGCGATCGGCGGGTTCTTCCCCGTCGGTGCGCCGCTCTCGGCCGTCGCTCGAACGCCGAACAACCTCGATGTCTTCGTCGTCGGCAACGACGGCCGGGTCTATACCTCGTGGTGGAGTGGCGCCAACGACTGGTCGGGGATCAACGACAACTGGATGGTCGTCCCTCCGTCGATCAGGCTCAACCTAGCGATGCAGGTGCAGCAACAGTCGAATTGGTGCTGGGCGGCGGTCTCAACAAGTGTTGCGGCGTTTTACGACGCGGCGTCAACTTGGACCCAGTGTTCAGTGGCGGACGGTGAGCTTGGGCGCACCGATTGCTGTGGCGTCGGGGCCACGGGCCCCTGCAACGTCTATGGAACCCTGAACACCGCGCTCACCCGAGTCGGCCATCTCGACAGGTTGGTGGCCGGCGCCGCGAGCTTCGCCGACGTCTCGAACGCGATCGGCCGCGGTCAGCCGGTTGGAGTTCGGATCTTCTGGTCCGGCGGAGGTGCCCACTTCATCGCGATCGAGGGAGTACTCCACGGCGACTCCTACGCGGTCGACGATCCGGTTTCCGGCGCGTCGGATGTGACCGAGACTGTCCTGAAGACCAAATATCTGGGCACCGGTTCATGGACGCATACTTACTACACGCGCTAGAGCGGAGATCCTGGGATGAAGATGAAATACGCGAAGCCACCGTCGATGGCAACCGAGGCAATCAGCTCGAAGCTCGCGTCCATGGGCGCCGAGCCATACGTTCGGACGCACGCGCTGCGCGATGTTCACCCATCAGAACTCAAGGCCGACGAGCCTCACCAGGTCTATACGATGCGGCTTGATCAGCTCGTGTCGGGTGATGACAGGCCGTCGCCGAGCGGATGGCGCTTTCTCCTGCGACAGAACGATCGCGCCGTAGCCGCCGCAGAGACAATCACGGACGATGCAGGTGGGAGTCAGTTCGCGAGCCTCAACCGCGGACCATTTGTCGACGGAACAGTCGAAGCACTTGACTTTGCCGGCACGCTGCCGGACCCGGCCGCCGGCTCGTATGAGCCACGCCTGCTCGACGTTCCGGCCCTCCACGCGAGGGCGCTGTGGTTGCACGGCGGCGACGACGTCGAGGACGTGGCAATCCCGGTTGCCCCGACGCCGCCTGGCATCGAGGCGCAGCGCGTCTACCCGCTCTCGGAGTTCATGACGAAACTCCGAGCGCAGGCCGAGGTCGTCATGAACGTTGGACCCGACGATCTGACAGGCGGATGACGGAGACCATCCTGACAACGCCGGATCCTGTGCCTGGTCGTGATCGCTGCAAAACGCGTACTGTGAGTGAGCTGGACTCTGTAGGGACGCGCCGCCACGGTTGACGGTCAAATCTATGGTCGTCAGGCCGGCCGCAGGGAACCGGATGGGTGGGAGCGCGCGTGACCCAGGCCTCGGCGCTGCGCACGCTCCGCAAGCCGCGTGTCCCCGACAAGCTCGTCGAGCCGATCGGCGACGATGCGATGCGGCGGCTCCTCGCGGTCGCCGATGTCCGCGACCGGGCGATCCTCCTGCTCCTGCTCGATTGCGGGCTGCGGGTCTCGGAGGCGGCCGGGCTGCGCCTGGGCGATCTGCGGCCGGATGGCACGCTCAAGGTCATGGGCAAGGGCGCGAAGGAGCGGATCGTGCCGGTCGGCGGCACCGCCCGGACGGCGATCGTCCGCTACATGGGCCAGCGCGGTGCCGGCGCGCCCGACGAGCCGCTGTTCCTCGGTCGACGCGGCGCGCTCGACTGGCGCGGGATGCAGCAGGTCCTCAAGCGCCTCAGGGGCCGGGCCGGGATCACCGGGCGATGCAGCCCGCACTCGCTCCGCCACACGTTCGCCCGGAGCTACCTCGTGAACGGTGGTGACGTCTTCAGCCTCCAGCGTATCCTCGGCCACACGACGCTCGACATGGTCAAGCGCTACGTGGCGCTTGCCGACGTAGACCTCGTCGCCCGCCATCGAGTCGCCTCACCGGCGGATCGGCTCATGGGCGGGAGGGGACGGTAGCCAATGGATTCAGAGCCCGTTCCTCGCCGACGCCCGCCGACCGTCAGGCTAGATAGCCGACGCTGGGGGCCTCGAGCCAGGCCCGGGCACTCGCCTCATGGAAAGAACTCAGGCGGGAGCCGTCTGGATTCCACCCCCTCGGTCGGGGGAACGTCGACATCCCGGGCGTGCTCCACGTCTTGCGTGACGCCGGGTACGACGGCTGGGCAACGGTGGAACTCGACGAGTATGGCGGCGCGCCCGGCGCGGCGGCCCGCGAGAGCATCCGCTACCTCGAACTGCTGCTGGCCTGCGCTGGCGTCGTGACGCTAGACCGCTGGAAACGTCGCGCTATCCGCCCTGCACCGGATCGCCGAGCGACCTCGTCGACAGCCCGGTCGGGCCGCGGCCGGCACCCAGTCCTCGCGCCGCGACCAGCCGGGCGAGCGACCAGAGGATCAGCATCGCGACGGCCGAACCCGCGATCAGCGCGGCGCCCGCCACAGGCCGCACGTCCAGGATCACCACGCCGAGCAGCCACGGAAGGGCCGCGCCGCCCACGCTGCCAAGGGCCATCACGACTCCGGCTGCGACGCCCGGGTTCGCATGGAATGTCGCCGTGACGAGGGCGATGGTGGTCGGGTACACGGGTCCGAAGCTGAGTCCCAGGACAAGGGCGGCCACGACCGTGACCGGCGCGCTCCCCGTGCCGAGAACCAGGATGCTGCCGCCAACCAGGGCGCCGCAGAGACTGACGAGCAGAAGCCGGGCGGCATCAAGGCGCGCACCGATGAGGGCACCGAGCACGCGCCCAGCGGTCAGGGCGAGCCAGTAGCCCGAGGTGGCCACGGCGGCGACGTCGAGCGGCGTTCCCGTCGACCGGCCGAGGTAGGTCGCCAGCCAGCCTCCCATGCCGACCTCGTTTCCAAGATAGACCAGCACGAGGAGCCCGAATACCCATAGCAACGGCGACTCCAGCACCCTGCGTCCTCCGGACTCCCCGCTCGCGCCCTGCCGCGGCGCCGGCGGCAGGCGCAGCCCCAGGGCCGCGAGTGCCGGCACCACGAGCACCCCGGAGGCGATCCACAGCATCGGAACAGCCGTGCCCCAGGCGTTCAGCATGCCCCCAACGATGGCCGGCCCTGCGATGGCGCCGACGCCGAAGAAGACGTTGACGAGGTTCAGCGCCGCCGCGCGGCCATCCGTGAATGCATCCGCGATGACGAGATTGGCGCCAAGGATCAGCGCCCCGTTGCCCAGTCCCGCCACCAGCGCCGGGGCCAGCACCAAGGCCAGCGTTGGGCCGTTGGCGACTCCCAGCATGCCCAGGGCGGCGAGCAGGAGGCCGGCGATGAGCACGGGCCGGTGGCCGAGGCGGTCACCGATCGCGCCGGCTGCCAGTTGCGAGACAAGCGACCCAACGAAGAGGGCCGTGAAGATCGCTCCGAGAGCCGCCAGGTGTGCCGACGTGTTGCGAGCTAGATCCGGCAACGCCGGGCCCAGGGTCGACTGGAAGAGTCCGGCCGCGAACAGCGTCGCACCGGACACGAAGAAGGCCCGCCGTTGTGTCGGTCCGATCGGGTCATGGCGCGTCACCGACGGACTCCCGGCACGTCGATCCGTGTGGTGGCTACGTGCCGTCGCGCAGGTTTCCGAGGCGCTCGGTCGTGAACGTGACCTGATCGAAGATGACGGAACAGCTGTCGCCCGTCGGCGACTGGGCCTCGAAACCCAGCAGCGGGTCCGGGCGGCCGCCGAGGACGAAGTACCTGACAAAGCGCCAGGTCACGCCGTCCGTCGAGGCGTGGAACGCATAGGTCTGGCCGAGCCGCGAGATTCGCAGCCAGGCTTGTTGTGCCCCGACGACGAAGGAATTGCAGTCATCGGAGAGCCCGCGCGTGACCACCGAGACGATCATCGGGTCGTCCTGGGGCGAGTACTCGAAGCAGAGCTTGGCCCACGTCTCGTCGTCGGCCCAGACCAAAAGGACGCCGGCATCGAAGGTGGTGCGGAAGTCGACGGAGACACGGGCGCTCAGCTGGAAGTCGCCCTCCAGGCGTCCCAGCAGCCGAGGCGCCGTGAGAACGGGCGACGGCTCGGATGCCTGGCCCGGGTCGATGAACAGGTCGGTGTGAGGACCCGCGGTGACGGAGAGGGCACCCTCCGGCGAGAGCTCGCAGCCAAGCGGTGGCGCCGACCAGGACAACGTCAGCGGGACTCCCGGGACCGTGATCGGCGCGCGATTGTCCATTAGTTCCCTCGGCTCCGAAATGATGGACCGCTCCGTGGAGGCCGCCGAAGGCGGCCTCCACGTTGGGTTGTGTCCGTGGTCAGGACGCGAACAGGAAGGTCCGCAGGACCGGCGGGACCGGCTCCGCGATCAGGCCGCCACGGAGGACGATCTGCGCGAGTGCCGCGCCCTTGTCGGCGGTGGCGAGGATCGAGCGTGCGCCCTCGAGGTCGGTGAAGAGCCCGAGCGAGCAGTGCCCGTACTTCGACTCCACCCAGGAGACGACCTCGCCGGCGAGGGCGTCACGGCCGCTCGCCATGAGCTCCGTCGGGTCGACCGTCGTGACGACGTCGGCACGGTGGTCAGCGTCGAAGCGGAGGACGAGGGTGGCCCACAGCGCGTCGCCTTCGAACACGCCGAAGACGACACTCGACTCCGGCTCGATGAACGTGCGCACGGCGTTCGTTCCGGCCTCGTACGTCGTCCCGAAGCGCCACTGGAGGCCGAGAGTCTCCCGGGCGCGGCCCGGGTAGGTGACGATCGCCTCCGGGTAGTCATCCATTAGGGCGTACGTGCGCTGCACGTAGACATCGAGGTCCTCGTCCGGCCGCCAGGTGTCCTGGAAGGCGCCCACGTACGTGTCGAAGCCGCGCCGCTCGAAGACGACGACAAAGTCGCAGACACCTGGATTGGCCTCGTAGATCGCCTTCGCCGCTGCGTGCGGGTCGTCGATCCGGTCCACCGGCTTGACGATCTCGGCCTTCCGCGAGTGGATGAACTTCAGAATTCGGCCATCCTCGTGGATAACGATGATCCGCCGCTTGCCCTTGGCCGACTCGAGCAGCAGCTTCTGGAGATTGCGCCAGTGGTCGACGTTCGCGTCGACCATCAACGGGTTTTCGTGCAGCATCGGTCGTCCTCCGCCCCTACAGCGCGCACTCGAAGATGTTGATGGAGTAGGCGGGCATGGCGACCGCGAGGATCGAGCCCCTCGGGGTCACCGCCTCGCCCGTCCACAGCTCGGTCACGTTCCCGAGCGCCTGCCCAATGCCCACCTCCGCATCGATTGGGTCGGCGGTCGGATTGGCCACGTACACCACGACGCGCGAGGCGTCTCCCGGCACGCGGTGGATCGTCACGTCAAGCCGCGAATCGTTGCGATTGAAGCGCACAGCGCCTGTGTCCGCGAGCGCCGCGTCCAGCGTGTGCCCCGCGTCCGCGAGGTCGGGCACAAGCACGATCCGACCGGAGCCGACCGCATACGACGTGCCGACCGTGCTGCTCCTCGCGAGCACCGGCGCGCCGACGCCCGCACAGACTCCGGCGAGCGTGCTGTCGGGCCGCATCGTCTCGTCGAGCGAGGGCAGGCGCGGTCCGAGGATGGCGGTTCCGCCCGCCTTCGCGTATGCAAGCAGGCTCTGCTGGAGCGCTGCGCTCATGTACTCGAACGAGCTGACGACCACAGCCCTGTATCTCGACCAGCGCTCGGGCGGGAGCTTCGTGTCCGAGATGAGATACGCGTACCCGGCGTCCGAGAGGCCACGGTAGGCGGCATTGAAGCGGTCCGCCTTGGCCACCTGGATCGGCTCGGCGAAGCCCAGCGTGGACTCGGAGACCGTCATGAACGACGGGTACTCGGAGAAGCCGCTCGGGGTTTCGAGGAAATCGCCCGGGAATGAGACGAGCACGCTCGCCGCCTCGAGCCGGTCGTACTCACGGTTCGCGAGCAGGAGGACGTCGGCTTGGCGCCGGAGGTTCACGAAGTCGTGGTCGATCGCGATCTCGTTCGCCCGCCCGAACATCTCGCCGTGGCCTTCGCGGACGCGGCCATCGCGGCGGATCGGCGAGTCGAGCCACCGGTCGCGCTCCACGAGCATGTACCGGCTGAACCCCTTGATGCCCTGCATCAAGGCCGCCTTCGTCACGAACTCCTCGTCGTAGAGCTCACCCGGGTTCAGGTACCACGACCAGACCCCGGCGATGAACTCCGGGATGTACGGGTAGCGGCTCGTCCCGACGACGTAGGAGCCGACCGTCTTGACGTGATCGTAGAGCTCCTTGCGGGAGTAGATGTCGAAGCCGACGAAGTCGACCTTCTCCTCGAGGCCCATGAGGTCGAACGGCGTCGTGAAGCCGCTGACGGCGCCGCCCGGGCCCAGCGGGTGCGGGTAATTGTGGAACAGCGCGATCTCGGCGAGGCCGCGCTCGCGCATCATGCCCGCGAGGCGATCGATGCAGTCGACGAGATACCACTCGCGATAGGCGATCCAGTCGGCGTAGAACGGGACGTCCTGCATCGTCGCGTCGGCCTCGAACCGGCGCGGCGGATCGACCTCGGCGAACGAGGCGTGACTCCGGCCATAGCACGCGTTCAGGGCAGCCACGGTCTCATACTTCTTCGCCAAGAACCCCTGGTAGCGAGCGATCGAGGCCGGGTGGTAGTCGCACGCATAGGCGTTCACGTGGAAGAAGAACGCCATCTCGTTGTCGACTTGCGCGGCGACCAGCCGGCCCTTCGGGTGGGCGTGCTTCGCGAGGATCGGCATGATCGCGTCGTACCACAGCGCCGTCTCGTCGAAGAACTTCTCGACCGCGTAGCTCACGGCCGGGATCGGCCGCGGCACCTGCGTGAGGACCGCCTTTGTCCCCTGGCCGTTCAGCGCCTGGAGCTCAGGGTCCGCAAGGATGCGGCCCGGATAGCCGAACCAGGTCAGCTCCGAGTTGATCTGCGGGCCGGGCCGGGCGACGATGTTGAGGCCCTTGGACTCGATGAGCGTCAGGAAGGCGTCGATGTCCTTGTTGCCGGTGAAGTCGAACTTCCCGCGCTCGATCTCGTGGATCTCCCACGGGATGTAGATCGACACCATCGTGAAGCCCATCGCCTTGACAGACTCCAGGATGCCGTCCCACTTGTCGCGGTCGAGCCGCCAGTAGTGGACCGCGCCGCCATACAGCGGGGTCGTCTTGTCACCGATGCGGAATTCCCCGTTGCCGACGCTGATCGCGCTGGAACCGGGAGGCGTGATGTTCGGGGCCATGCGGTCCTCCTGTGGCGGGATGTCCGGGCTCATCAGCCGGTAGATCTGGGATGCCTGTGCTCGGTCGGGCCGTCGTCACCGAGCCACCTCGGTGACCATCAGCGACTGGATAAAGCGAAAACTCTTGGCGGCCGCCTCCGCGGGTGGGCCGTCGTATGCATCGAGCTCGACGGTGGCCCAGCCGGCGTAACCCGCTGCACGGAGCGCCTGGAGGACACCTGGGAAGTCGACGCTCCCTCGGCCGAGCGGATGGAACCCGAATGGGTCCGCGGTGAAGTCCTTGAGATGGACATGGGTCACCCGATTCGCATGCCGGCGGATGAGGTCGACCGGATCGCCCCCTCCGGCCGCGAGATGTCCGGTGTCTGGGCAGAAGCCGATCCGCGAGAGCGAGAGGATCCGGTCGACCTGTTCAGGTCCTTCGACGATCGTCGTGAGGTGTGGGTGATAGCTGGCCACGAGGCCGTGGCGCTCGGCGATGTCAGCCACACGGTCGAGGCCCTCGGCGAGGCGGTCGTAGTCCTCGTCGGTCGTGCCCGTGGCACGCTTTGCGCCTCCGCCGACGATCAGATTCGAAGCTCCGAAGGTCGCCGCGAGCGTGGTCGCCTTCTCGATGCGCCAGAGCTCGTCGTCAACGATGTCGCGATAGACGAGATTGGCGCCGGTGTAGGCGGCCACGAGCGAGACCCCGGCGTCGTCGAGTAGGCGTCGGAGGTCGTCTGGACGGTCCTCGTACTGGCGCAGGTTGCCGTCGAACATCTCGACCCCGGCGTATCCGGCGGCGGCGATCTCACGGACCGCCGTCTCCGTCGAGCCGTTGGCGAGATAGAACAGGTCCTTGATGCTGGTGACGCCGACCGGGTGTCCGACGACACCGCCCCAGGTGATCGTTTGATAGCTGAGCCGCATCGTGCCTACCTCTTCTTGGCGAGCGCGACGGCCAGGATGATGATCATCCCGCGGACGATGAACTGCTGGCTCGTCGCCAGGCTCGCGAGGGTCAGTCCGTTGTTGATCAGGCCGATCATCAGCGACCCGAGCAGCGTCCCGATGACGGTCGCGCGGCCGCCGAACAGGCTCGTCCCGCCGAGGATGACGGCCGCGATGACGGACAGCTCGGCGCCAGCCCCGAACTCGAACCGCCCCGAGTGGAGCCGGCCGGCGAAGAGCATCCCGGCCAGTCCGGCAGTGACGCCCATGACGGTCATCACGAGGAAGGTGATGAGGCGGGTGTCGACGCC
>DATCPH010000259.1:0-2091 GCA_036570185.1 Candidatus Limnocylindrales bacterium
CGCACCGCGGCTATCGGACGAAGGGCCGGACGCCGGCCTCGATCTTCTTCAGCACTCAACCCGAGTACCACGAGCAGATGGGAGCGTGAGAGCATGACCGACATGAGGACCGATCTGTCCGGCCGGAACGTGGGCCGCAAGATCCCACGCCTTGGCGTGGCGGGGGCACTCCTCGGAGCGGCCGCTGCCACGGTCATCTTGCTTGTGATCTACACAGCGAACGTCCGACCAGTCCTGGGCACAGGGCTGCCGCTCGCCCACGACGCCGCGGTCGCCCTCCTCGCCTCAGCGGGAGCGCTCGGCGCGGGCATGGTCGTCCGATCCGTCGCATCGGATCCGCTCGCGACGGTGGCGTTCGGGGTGGCCTATGTGGCCCTGCTGATCGCGATCAGCCGACCGAGGCTGTCGTCGTGGCCTCTCCGGGGAAGGCGCGGACCGGCATGACCCGGGCGCGATTCGGCGGCCTCGCCCGCCAATGGATCGCGCCGCTCAGCCTGGCCGCACTCGTCCTCGCCCTGGCTTGGTTCCGGCTCGGTGCGCGCAGCTTCTGGTACGACGAGGCGGTGAGTGGCGAGATCTCGTCCCGGCAGACGTGGTCGACTTTTCTCCAGAGCATCGGGCGCGAGTCGCTGTGGGGCCTCTACTACACCCTCCTTCGCGGATGGTCCACGATCGGGGACAGCGACGTCGCGCTCCGAAGCATGTCGGTCGTGTTGGCCGTTGCCAGCGTCCCGCTCTTCTACGTCCTCGGCGAGAAAGTGTTCGGCCGCCGGTCCGCGCTGACCTCCGCCTTCCTGCTGTCGATCAACGCGTTCTTCATCCGCTACGCTCAGGAGGCGCGGCAATACACCCTGGCCTTCCTCCTCGTGACCGTTACCTCGCTTGCGTTCGTCGTCGCCGCCAAGAAGCCGTTCGGTCGGTGGCGGATCGGATACGCCCTGGCGGCGGTGCTTTCGGTCTACGCCCAATTCTTCGCCGCCTTCGTCGTGGGCGCCCACTTCCTGTACTTGGTCTTGACCCGGCGGCTCACGCGGTGGTGGCTCGCCACCTTCCTCGCAATCGGTCTTGCCGCTCTGCCGCTGCTGCCCGCGCTGCTGTTCTTCCCGGGCTTTGCCTGGATCCCGCCGACCACCACCTACTATTTCGGTCAGGTGCTCCAGGCGCTGGCGGGCGGCCTCCCGGGTCCCGGTGGCCCGCCTCTGCTCTGGGCATACCTGGGCTTCTCGGGGGTCGCGGCATGGCGGATCAGCCGCCGGAGCCCCGTGGAAGGCGGCCTTCGGGATCGGCCGGGGATGATCGTCGCCTGGTGTGTCCTCCCCGTTTTCGGTGCTGTGATCGTCTCCATCTGGAAGCGCGACCTCGTGGATCGATACCTTATCGTCGCTCTGCCGCCGCTGGTCCTCCTCGTAGGGGAGGGCATCTCATCCTTGCCGCATCGGGGCTTGCGCGCAGTGGCGCTGGTCGGCGTCGCGGCTCTGGCGATCAGTGGTCTTGGTGCCTGGTACTCGGCGCCGAGCTCGGACTACCGGGCTGCGGCATCCTACGTCCGGTCGCAGGAGCGTCCCGCCGATGTCATGGTGTTCGCCCCGCCGGGGAGCGCCTCGCGACCATTCGAGTACTACTTCGGCGGCAATGTGAGGGAGGCTTCGCTCCCGGAGTCGGATGCCGAGTCCACATCACTTGCAAGTTCGCTTCGTCGCGAGAACGATCGAATTTGGATCGTGGTCTCACCGATTGGATCGGGTCTGACCGGACTGCAGCGGTTGGAGCGTGACGTTCGCCAGTCCTTCACGAATGTGGGCGTGCGGAAGTTCGGCTCACTGGAGGTGCAGCTCTGGGAGCCGCCAGCCCCCACATGACGTTGGCCCGGACGCTCAACCTGCCGAGACCCGAATGATCGACCGGCCTCGAGGCGACCGACCGCGAGGCGCCTGTCATGTCCGAGACGCACCAAGGTAGTCGGCGAGCGCCTCGCGCCAATGGCGCATCCTGTTGAGGCCGTGCAGGTCGAGCATGTAGTTGCGCATCATCTCGGACCGCGGTCTGGGAGTTGAGTATTCCTCGGAAAAGAAGTCGGATGTCACGGGGACG
>DATCPH010000260.1:0-2124 GCA_036570185.1 Candidatus Limnocylindrales bacterium
CGTCTGACCCGGAGCGACTGCGAGCGAGCCCGCAGAGTCAGTCCCGGGGTGTCCGCGAGGCTCCCAGCGCCAGGGCGACCGTGAAGAAGCCCGCCGCGAGCAGGACAAGCGGTCCGAGGATGGCCCCGTGACCCGAGAACGTGGCGATCGCTGCGGCGATCGCGCCCAGTCCATTGAACGTGATCGCGGCCAGGTTCTGGACCGCGATCGCCGACCGATCATGCGCCCGGATCTCGAGGACGCCCGCCGTCGCGTACCCGAGCGTCGCCGCTCCGACCATCCGGTACACCCAGGTCTCCGTGCCCGCGAGGCCGACCAGGCTCGCAAAGGTCCGCGGGATGATCAGCGGCGCCAGGCCAAACACCAGCGCTGAGACCGTGGCGAGGCCCAGGACCAGGCGGAACCAATCCGGCAGTGCTGAGAACACTCGCCGGCCGGGACCGCCGGTCAGGCGGCGCTCCGAGGGATCGCGAACGAGCCAGTAGGCCGCGAGGAGTGCGAAGGCCGTGGCTGCGACGAAGACGAACCACACGATCCAGCGGCGGTCGCCCTCGATCAAGGTCACGAGCGATCCTCCGGCCGCCGCCGCCGTGAACGTGAATGTGGCGACGACCGGGATCCGCGCCGCGTGCCACCCGGGCTGGCGTAGCACCAGGATCGCGGCGACGAGGTATCCGGTCGTCGCGGCCCCGCCGAGTCGATAGACGAAGTCCTCCCGACCGGGATACCCGGCGATGGCGGCGAACGCGCCGGGGACGAAGTACGGGATCAGCCCGAACAATGCCGCGGCCACGACCTGGACCAGGAGAAGGACCCGGAAAACCGGCAGGGTGGCTTGATCGCTGCCCCCGTCCCGCCAGCTCGCGGTGGACATCGCGCGTCTCCCGTCCCGACGGGCAGTCGCTGCCCGTGCCCGCGTCATCATGCTCCAGCCGGGGCCGGCCGGACGGCGAAATTCGCTGGCTCCAACCGGCCGAGACGCCGCTCGAGGCGGTGGCGACGATGGGCCAGCTCACGTTCGTGCCACGGCAGCGGCCGTCCACCGCGCCGCTGGCCGCCGGCCAGCAAATCGGCAGCCGCCGTCGCCGCCAGCGCGCCCGGCAGGTCCAAGAGCCGGTGCTCGCGCACCTTGGCAACTTCGATCCAGGCGAGGATCCCGAGCCTTCCGCCGGCTCGTGCGAGGTGGCTCCAGGCAGTCTCCGCGTCACGGTGGCGCCCGAGCCGTCGCAGGAGGCGTGCCCGCTCGAGCAGCATCCGCTCATCCGTCCACGGGACGTCGACCCGGGACGGCGCGGCTGCACGCCAGGCGTTTTCGGCGATCCTGGCCAGCGGCCTGCCCCCGAAATCTGGTCGGTAACGCGGCGACCACCAGTGGGTGTCGTCCGCCGCGGAGCGGTCCGGGGCGGTCGCGATCCGTTGTTCGGCAGTCGCCGCGACCGATCGCAGGGGCGTGCCGCCGGATGCGAGAGCTGCATCGAGACACTCCAGCGCGTCGACGAGGCGACCATCGATCGCGAACGAGCGCCCCAGGCCGGCCAGATCGCCCGCGGGCGCGACCGCGCGTACGGCCCGATCCCCGTAACTCGATTCGAGATGGGCCAGGAGAAGAGCCAGCGATCGAACGTCCTCATCGTTGTGGCGGACCACGTCGACGAGCGGCTCGGCGGCACCGAACCTCAGGAAGTCGAGGTAGCGGCCCGGGATCTCCCAGCCCTCGACGTCACCACGCCGGTGCATCCCCAGAAGTACGGCTTCGACCGTCCTCAGTCGGGCGTTCTCCATCCGGTGACGGAAGATGCGACGGACGACCGGGAGCAGGTCCAGGTGCCCCGCATGCAAGGGCGGCGCCCGGCGGGCAAGCCGGTAGCGCGCTACGAGCAGCGGCCAGTCGAAGCTTCGTCCGTTGTAGGTGACGAGCCAGCCCTCGAGGGGAATCCGGCCGGACAGCTCGTTGAGAAGGGCCGGTTCGTCGGCTTGGTCGGGCAGCAGCAGCTGAACCTGCCGGAATCGGTCCGCCTCCCACCAGCCCAGACCGACGAGGAACGCGACGGTTCCGGCCGCCGTGGCGAGGCCGGTCGTCTCGATGTCCAGGCAGACGAGGGGCACGTCGGCGGCGGGTTGTCC
>DATCPH010000261.1:0-20599 GCA_036570185.1 Candidatus Limnocylindrales bacterium
CTTCCGCAGGCGTGCCAAACTGTCCGCCGGGGCCATGGGCGATCCTCCGCTGTCGATTGCCAAACCAACAGCGTCAGGGTATCCAGTGGCCCCTTCTTCATGTCCGCGATGTCCGGCTTCACCGTGGGCTGCAAGCTCTAGAGCCGATGCTCCTCGAGGAACTCCCTGATCGCCTCGGCCACCTGCGGATAGCCATCCTCGGCGAGGACGAGGCCGAAGTGCGAATGGGCTCCGAAGGGCTCGTACTGGGCTCCGAGCCATTCCGCCAGCCGTTCCGAGTCTTCCTCCGAGACGTACCGATCAAGCCCCGCGCCGATCACCAGCTTCGGCAGATCCTGGAAGGCCAGCGGATCGATCGAAACTCCCTGGAGGACCTGCCGTCGCGCGGCGCCGGATTCGCGGGGGTTCTGCCCCAGCAGGTGCTGAATACGGAGCACGTCGCTCAGCGAAAGGTCGCGGTGGTCGCGCTGGAGCCGCTCGGGGAGCGTTTCCCAGCCGAGCATTGACTTGCCGTAGACCTCGGGAACGTCTCGAAGCTCGTGCATCCGCGCCGCGGGTCGCAGGCCCCGAGGAAGCTCCGGCGAGAGGAGCACCATGCCCGCGACCGGCATCCGCTCGGCGGCCTTGAGGACCAGCAAGCCGCCCATCCCGTGGCCGACCGCCACCACGTTCGGCCCAAGGCGCTCCATCGCCGCGACCACATCCTCGACGTAGGTGTCGAACGAGAGGTCGGCCGGGTCCGCCGTCTGGCTCCAGAAATGGTTCCGAAGGTTCAGCGCGTGACCCTCCCAGCCACGCCCCGCGAAGTAGCCGAGGTAACGTTCCCACAGCCACGAGCCGGCGAGCTCCCCGTGGACGAAGAGGAGAGGCTTTCGGCGCGAGCGCCGCTCCGGCAGCCAGGACTCGATGTAGAGGCCGCGATCGGCCAGCTCGATCTCGTCCTTGCGGACGGACCGGCCGCCGACCTCTGGTACATGCGGCCGAACGAGGATCGGATCGCGACCGGTCTCAGTCACCTGGTCACGACTCATGTGGATTGATGACGAGGCCGGTTGGCGCCTTGGGATAGAAGTACGTCGATTTCTGGGGCATGACGTCTCCGTCGGCGGCGACCGCGGTGATGTCGCGGATCGGCGTCGGGTCGAGAAGGAAGGCGACATCCGCACCGTCGGTGCCGTCGTCGACCCAGGCGATCGCCTCGTCGACCGACTTCGTGTATGTCAGGCGACCGCCGGCCATAAGGGCGTCGGAATCGATGCCGCATAGGCGATCGAGGGCAACACCGAGAAGAGTGACATCGAGATCCCTGAGGGCGGAGCCGCCATCTGGGAGGAACGGCGCGAACGTCGGGCGGTTCGCGATCAACAGCGCGCCACCCCACCGCGTCCACAATCCGAAACGGCCGAGTCCCTCGCGCGGACTGTCGGATCCATCCGCGCGGGCCGAGCCAAAGGTCACCCTGAGCTCGTCGGCCGAAACAGGGGTTCGGACTTCGAACAGCGAGTCGAGGCGATCGAGGAGCCGTCCGACGCCGTCATCGCCAACGTCCCTGACGACGCGATGCGTCGCGAGGACGGTCGGCGGATCCGACGCCGGCGCGAACAGCATCAGGACGTAATCGAAGGCGGGGTCCTCTTCGCACGCAAGCGACATCCGGCGCTCGTCGCGGTAGCGAAGGGCGGTCTCGTACCGATGGTGGCCGTCCGCGATCGTGACCGGCTCGGCGCCGGCGAGCCCGACCAGGTTGGCGACCGGACCGTCGGGATCGCCGTCGTCGGGAAGGACCCAGAGGCGGTTCGCGACCCTGGCGTCGTCGGTCGCCTCCACGTCGGGCGGTGCCGTCGCCTGGTCGGCAAGGACGTGCGCAATCCGGCCGGTCTGGTCCGGGACCAGTCCCACGGTTGGACTGGTGTTCACGCCCGTGGCGCGCAGCAGCTTGTAGCGGTCCTCACGCGGCCCGGCGATCGTCCCCTCGTGTGGGAGCACCCCGGAACCAGGCCCAAACGCCTCGAGTTTCAGGCGGCCGAAGAATCCGCGAGTGGTTCGGGAGCTGCCTGCTCCCGGCAGCCGGTAGGTCTGTTCGAGCAGGTACAGGCCAGGTCGTGGGTCCTTGCGGAACGTGCCGTCGGAGCGCCATGCGGCGAGGGTCCGGGCCGCTCGCCGATACCGATCGTCGGGCGCGTCGCCCTCCTCCTCGATCGGGAAGTCCAGCCGGACGACATTCTTCGGGTGGCGTTCGACCAGGCGCTCGCGCTCCTCCGCGGAGATCACGTCGTATGGCGGCGCGACAAGCTGCGACAGGTCACCGATGCCCGGCACATAGCGAAGCGCCCGGAACGGTCGAATCTGGGGCACGGATCCCTCGAGTTGGCGGCGCGCAGTTTCTGCCGCCACGATGGAAAACCGGGATCCGACGGCCCCCGACCGGTGGATCCGGGCTAGCTCTGGATTGGCGCATCGTACGATAGGCGGACCGGTCGCGCCCCGACGACCCCGGTGAGGGTCCGAAACTTTTTGGCGGGGCTGCGCGTCGATGGTCCGATCCCGCGGTGCTGTCGCCGCTTCGAGGCCCGCCGGCGATTGCGCCGGTGGTCTCCACTCAATTGCTGCTCGACTCGCCACTGGAGGCACCGTGCCCCGATCCCGTCCGATCGCCACTCCGGTGCCGGGAGGACGGACTGGCTTCCGTGGCGTCGGCAGGCGTCATCTCGGCCGATTCGGGCTCCTCCTCGCGACCGCGCTTCTCATGGCCGGTCCCACGGCCGGCACGGTCGCTGGAGCCGACGGACTGACGATGACCGCCCACGTCCTGCTCCAGGGTCATACCCGGATCGGCTCGTGGATGGCGATCGAGATCCACCTCACGAACAACGGCCCCGCGGTCAAGGGCGAAGTCGGCATGACCGGTGGATCGCTCGGCCAGACGCACTTCGCTGTCGCCGTCGACCTGCCGACACAATCCGATCAGCGGTACCTCCTCTACGGCCAGCCGCCGTCGTTCGGACAGGATGTGACCGTCGCGCTGGTGAGTGCCGGCAAGCTCGTGGCCAGCTCGAAGGCTGCCTTCGTGACTCACGACGCAACGCAGCTGATGGTGGGCATCGTGGCGGAGCGGCCCCAGGCGATCGTCGGAGAGCTCGCGCTCCAGCCCAGCGCAGCCGGTACCGCGCCAGCGATCGTCTCGCTCGGTGTCGCTGACCTCCCCGACCGGCTCGAGGGTTGGAGCGCGCTCGACCGGCTGATCTGGCAGGACGTGGACACCAACTCCCTCAGCCACGCGCAGCTTGCGGCCCTCGAAGGCTGGCTGGCGGCCGGGGGCCAGCTCGTCGTCGTTGGCGGAACCGCCGGGGCCTCTGCCCTCAACGGGCTCCCCGATGAGCTCCTGCCCTATCGCCCCGTTACGACGGTCGACGCGGCGCCCGCAGACCTGACTGGACTCATCGGCCAGCTCCCGTCGGACGCGACCGACCTGCCGGCGCTCGCCGGCACTCTGTCCCAGGGCAGGAGCCTCGCAGCGCATGGCGCGGACGTGATCGCCGCGCAGTCGGCATCGGGCGCAGGATCCGTCTCGCTCCTGGGCTTTGACCCCACGACACCCTGGCTGGCTGCCTCGAAGAGCGTCGAGGGCCTGTGGCGGCGGCTCCTTCCGCAGCGTTCGGTGGGCGGCCCGCTGATCGGTTCCGATGACACCCAGATGGTCAGCGCGGTCACCCAGCTGCCCTCACTCGCCGTGCCGCCGATCGGTGGCCTGCTCATCCTGCTGGCCGCGTACATCCTCCTCGTCGGTCCGATCAACTACATCGTGTTGCGGCGCCTCGACCGGCGGGAGTGGGCGTGGATCACGATGCCAGCCCTCATCGTCGGTTTCGCGGTTGCCGCGTACGGCTTCGGGTCGCTGCTGCGGGGCACGGATCTGATCGTGAGCCAGGTCGCCGTCGTGCGGGGCGTACCGGACAGCACCGCGGGTTCCGCCCAGGTCTACTTCGGCATCTTCTCGCCTTCGAAGGACAGCTACCAGGTCGACATCCCGGGTGGCGCTCTTCTCTCATCGCCGATCGCCAGCGACTTCGGCAGCGGAACGGCGGCGAGTATCGACGTCATGCAGGGCAATCCGGCCCGGATCCGCAACCTCACCGTCGGGTCGGGGACCCTGCGGACGGTCCGAGCCGACGCGGCAACGACCGTGCCGCGGATCGGCGCCGATCTCCGCCTCGCTGACGGGAAGCTCCAGGGCACGATCAAGAACGCCTCCAACAAACGCCTCGACGCGGTGACGCTCGTCCTCGGCACGTCCGTTGCGGCACTCGGCAACATCGAGCCCGGCAGGGACGCCACCGTGTCGCTGGCCCTTGGCCAGTCTCCGACCGGCGAGGCCCTCTCGGATCGAGTCGTCGGGCAGGTCTTCGGCAACGGCGGACCCAGCGACTCCAGCGAGACCACGCAGAGGCTGATGGTCCGCCACGCGGTCGTGGACCAGCTCACCTGGGATCCCAACTTCGGGCGCAGCGACCAGCTGGCCGCTGACGGCGCGGTTCTCCTGGCGTGGGATTCGACGAGCGTCCTCGATGTCAGGGTCGCGGGCCAGTCGCCGCGTCAGATCGGCAACGTGCTCTATTACGTTCCCGTCTCGATGCGGATCGCCGGCACGACGGCCTTCTCCCCCGACCTGATTCGGAGCACGATCGTCGCCTCGGACGCGACCTTCTTCAAGGGCGGGCCCGCCAACTTCAACGCTGGCGCCGCCTTTGGGGCCGGTTCGGTCACGGTCGCCTACCGGCCAGTGGCCTTCCAGGGGCTGCTGTCCGTGAAATCGGTGTCGATGGGTCTGAATTTCGGAGGTCCGGGTCAGCCCATTACCGGGCAGGCAGAGGAGATCCAGCCGGCCTGCGTCGACGCAAGCGGAAACGCCCTGCCCTGCGCCAGCGCTCCGCCTGCCCGCGACAATCTGCCCGAACTCGACGTCTTCGATCGGACGGGCGCGGGCCAGTGGTTCCGGCTGCCGCATATGACCGGCGGGCGCGCCTACGACCTGCAGGCACCTGAGCGCTACATCGATCCGGCGAGCGGCACCCTCCTGGTGCGGTTCGTGAACGGCGGCCAGGACTCGGTCGGCTTCAGCTTCAGCGTGAGTATCACGGGAGACATCAAATGAGCGGTGGGCCGAGCGGCGGGCGAACACTGCGGATCGCGGGGCGGCCCTGGTGAGCGCGATCGTTCGCACCGAAGGCCTGGTCAAGCGCTACAACGGTACGCTGGCGGTCGCCGGTCTTGACATGTCCGTGGAAGCCGGAGAGATCTTCGGGTTGGTCGGGCCGAACGGTGCAGGTAAGACGACGACGCTGCGGATGCTGGCAACGCTCCTCGAGCCGACAGCCGGGGACGCGGAGATCGCCGGTGCCTCGATCCGACGAAACCCGAACGACGTTCGCCGCGTCATCGGGTTCATGCCCGACGTGTTCGGCGTCTACGACGACATGAAGGTCTGGGAGTACCTGGATTTCTTCGGTCGTTGCTACGGCATCCCGGCCGCCAGGCGACGCCGGATGGTCGTCGATCTCCTCGACCTGGTCGACCTTGCCGACAAGCGCGAGACGTATGTCCAGGGCTTGTCCCGCGGCATGCAGCAGCGCCTGTGCCTCGCCCATGCCCTCGTCCACGACCCGCAGGTCCTGCTTCTCGATGAGCCGGCGTCGGGTCTCGACCCCCGGGCACGGGTGGAGCTCCGGGAGCTCCTCCGCGAGCTTCGAACCCTCGGCAAGACGATCATCATCAGCAGCCACATCCTTCCCGAGCTCGAGGAGCTCTGCACCAGCGTGGCGATCGTCGATCGGGGCCGCGTCCTGGTGCAGGGACAGATTTCCGAGATCGATCGCCGGCTTCGGGTCGGGGCGGTCCTTCGGGTCCAAATCCTCGCCGATGCGGCGGGGCGGGAGTCCGCGCGGGACCATTTCCTGGCCGAACCGGACGTCGCCTCGGCCGATCTGCTCGCCGACGGCACCATCGAGCTCGGCTTCCGGGGCGATGACGCTGCCGCCGCCGGGCTCCTCGCGCGGGCCGTTCTCGCCGGCTTTCAGATCGTCACGTTCTCACGGGCGGCCAGCGATCTCGAAGAGCTCTTCCTGCAGGTCACGGCTCGGGACGGGGACGTCCCGGCCTCAGCGACGCCCGCAGCGTGAAAGGGATCGCGATGAACGACGACGCGCAGGTTGCCGCCCCCGTGGTCAATCCGGACGAGCCGGCCAATCGGGAGGCCGGACCCGGGGGCGTCCCCGATGAGCCGGCTGGCGCGCCCCCGCGACGATCGATCCGGCGCTTCGTCCCGACGATGCCGCGCGGCTGGGGGACCGGGGTCACGGCGATCGGCGTCAAGGAGCTCCGCGGTCGAATGCGCGGCCGCCGCGCCTTCGTCTTCGTCACGATCTACCTGCTGATTCTCGGTGGCTTCGCGTGGATGGTCGAGGTCATCGCAGAGCGGTCGGTGTCGTTCGGGGTCGGAGGCGCGCTCGCCTCGGCGACCATCGGCCAGGCGGTCTTCGTGGCCCTGCTCATGTTCGAGACGCTTCTGATCATCGTCCTGGCGCCGTCGTTCACGGCCGGGGCCATCAGTCTCGAGCGCGAAAAACAGACCCTCGATCTCCTTGCGGTCACGCCGATCTCGTCCCTGGCGATCGTGCTGGGCAAGCTGATCAGCGCGATGACGTATGTCTTCATCCTCGTGCTCGCCTCGATCCCCCTGACCGCAGTGGTCTTCGTCTTCGGGGGCGCGGGGCCAGATGACCTGATCCGGGGATACGTCGTCCTGCTGGCAACGGCGATCGGCCTCGGTTCCGTCGGGCTGTTCTTCTCCGCGCTCGTCAGGAGGACCCAGGCGGCGACGATCCTGACCTACGCCGGAGTCCTTCTCGCGACCCTGGGAGCGGTCTTCATCTACCTTTTCTGGGGGGTCGTCCAGGCCAACAGCACGGCGAACCGCGACGCCATCGCCTTCCAGGCCCAGCGGCCGCCGGAGGCCCTCCTGTACTTCAATCCGTTCGTGGCAATGGCGGACGTCGCGTGTGGAACCCAGGCCTCGATCGGCAGCGGGTTCTGCAGCCTCATCGCCAGCATCGAAGGGCAGACCTTCATCAATGGCGGCGTCGCCGTTCCGGCGCCCACCGTCGGGCCGGCTCCCGCGGTCGGGGGCGGCGCGGTCGTGGGCGGTGCGGTCGTGGGCGGGGCGGCCGGAGCCGGCGATTGCGTCGTCTTCTCGCAGCCCGACGGAAGCGTCATTCAGAAGGGGACGTGCAACGGACCGGTTCCGATGCCGGTTCAGGCCGTTCCAGGCCCGGTCCAGGGCGGGGGGATCGCCCAGCCGGTCCAATTCCAACCCCAGGTTGCGCCGTTCCGTGACACGTTCTGGCCGAAGAGCGTCGTCGCCTGGCTTGCTCTTTCGGCCTTCCTGCTCTTCCTGTCGCTGCGCCTCGTCACTCCCACCCGCGGCTGGCGGCTGGGTCGACCGGGCCGCCGCCGCCCGTCAGGTCAGACCGCCGCGTGATCGGGCGCTCCATGAACCGGGTCTGGGCGGTCATTCGGGGGCCTCGCGCCACCGATGCGCGCGCTCTCGTCCCGCCCGACCCACGGACCGCAGCCCCCGGGCCGCTAGAAGCCGATCTCGCTGCCATCCTGGTTGCCCTGGCCCCGCACCGTCGCCGGCTGTGGCTCAGGCGGATCGTGCGAAGAGCCTGGGTCGCAGTCTCCGTGGTCAGCCTCGCCGAGCTCGCCCTCTGGACCCTCGCAAGACTCCTCCCGATCGAGCTGGCACCTGCTCTCGGGGCCGCCCTGCCGATGCTGGGCGCACTCGGGCTGGTCGCCGCCGCATCGCTGGCGCGGCCGAGTGTCGGCGAGGTTGCTCTGGCCGTCGACGCGGAGGCACGGCTCAGAGATCGGGTAACCAGCGCCCTGGCACTCGCCGCCGCCGTGCCCAGCGCGGAAACGGTCGCGGACCTTGACCGGGACCTTGACCGGCACCCGGATCCGGATCCGGACGGGGCTACCGCGGAGCGGCAGCGTTTCGTCCGCCGCCAGCGCCGCGATGCATTGAGCGCCCTGCGCGTTGTGCCGTCAAACCTGTTCCGACCGAGGTCGTCGCGTCGGCCGGCTGTGCTTTCCCTGGCAGCGGTTCTGGTACTTGCGCCGGTCATCCTCGTTCCGAACCCGCAGGACGTCGCGATTGCCCAGGCACAGCAGATCCGCGACGAGGCACGCGCCGAAGCCACCAAGCTCGAGGCCCTGGCCAAGGAACTCGAAACGAAAGGCGCCAACGCCACCGATCCTCGGACCAAGCTGGCCGCAGAGCTGCGCGAGCTGGCACTTCTACTTCGCGCACGCCCCCAGGACCTGCAAGCGAACCTGGCCCGCCTCGCCAGCGTGGAAAGCGACCTGCGGGCCCAGCTCGATTCTGCGAACGAGATGCGCGCCGCGTCTCTCGGGTCGCTGAATCGCGCCCTCTCCCAGGCGGCCACGGGTCGCCCCGAGGCCAACCCTGCCGGGGAGGGGACGAAGACCGCCGAGGATCTCAAGGCACTCGCCGCGGGCCTCGATCAGAAGCCGGCGGACCAGCTCCGTGCCCTCGGCCAGCAACTCTCCGGGCTGCAGTCGATGGCTAGCGAGGCGGACGGTGCGGTCGGCCAGGCTCTCCGCGATGCGGCCCAGGCTCTCGGCCAGGCCGACGTCGGCGGGGCCAGGGACGCCCTCGACCGGCTGGCAGCGGCAATCGAGAATGCCGCCCGCAACCAGCAGGTCAATCGCGACCTGGCATCAGCGGCGTCGCAGCTCCAGGGAGCCCGGCGAGACCTGGCCAACTCCGGCACCCAGAGCGCCCAGGGGCAAGGCCAGGGTCAAGGTCAGGGCCAGGGTCAAGGTCAGGGCCAGGGCGCCGGCCAGAGCGGGGCGCCCGGCCAAGGTCAAGGCGCCGGCCAGAGCGGGGCGCCCGGCCAGAGCGGTGGCACGGGTCAGGGCCAGGGCGCGGGCCAAAGCAGCGGCACCGGCCAGGGGCAGGGGCAGGGGCAGGGCCAAGGGCAGGGGCAGGGGCAAGGTCAGGGCCAGGGGCAAGGTCAGGGCCAGGGTCAGGGCGCCGGCCAGGGACAGGGACAGGGCTCGATCGGGGGCGGCGGCTCAAACGCCGCCTACCTCGGGTCCGGCATCGGTGGCAACGGGGCGGCCCGCGGACCGTTGAATCCCAACCGCCCGGCGACGCTCGGCGCGGACCTTTCGAACATCTACGCCCCGTTCGACCGCCTCGGCAAGCCTGGCGATCCGTCGTACGTGTCGGGCGTCGGCGGCGACGGTCAAACGCAGCAGGGCAGCCAGACCGGCCAGGGCCAGGACAGCGGCGCCTCGACGCCGTATCAGCAGGTCTACTCCGACTTCTACAACTACGCCCTCACAAGCCTCGAGCGCGACTACGTTCCGCTGTCGGTCCAGGACTACGTGAAGGACTACTTCAGCTCACTCGACCCGACTCGCTGACGCCACCCGCCGGATCTGCGCGGGACCCATACGGAGGCCGAAATGGACGCCACGACGCTCGATCCGAACGCGGCGGGTTCGACCGCGCTGACGCCGGACAACTTCGCGCAGCGTGCGATCGAGATCGAACGCGAGGTCGGGCGGGTCATCGTCGGCCAGCGTGAGCTCGTCCGCCAGACGCTGACAGGCCTCCTTGCCCACGGCCACGTCCTGCTGGAGGGCGTCCCGGGGCTCGGCAAGACGATGCTCGTCCGCACGATCGCCGACGTCATCGATTGCAGCTTCAACCGCATCCAGTTCACGCCCGACCTGATGCCGGCCGACATCACCGGCACGAACATCCTGGTCGAGGAAGGGGGCACGCGCGTCTTCCGGTTTCAGCCGGGGCCAGTGTTCGCGAACCTGGTACTCGCCGACGAGATCAACCGGGCCACGCCCAAGACCCAGTCATCGCTCCTCGAGGCGATGCAGGAGCACCAGGTGACGGTGGCTCGCCAGCGGTTCCCGCTCGAAGCTCCGTTCTTCGTCCTCGCGACGCAGAACCCGCTCGAGATGGAGGGCACGTATCCCCTGCCGGAGGCGCAGCTCGACCGGTTCCTGTTCAAGGTCATGGTCCCCTTCCCGTCCGAGGAGGACCTCATCGCCATCATGGATCGCACCACCGGCTCGGAGACGGCGACCGCGGCCAAGATCTGCACCGCGGCCGACATCGTGGCGATGCAGCAGCTGGCCCGGGCCGTGCCGATCGCGCCCCACGTCACTGCGTACGCGGTCAGCGTCCTCTCGGCGACGCATCCAGACCAGCCCCGCGCCCCGGGCCTCGTCCGGGATTACGTGCGATATGGGGCCTCACCGAGAGGCGCTCAGGCCCTCGTGACGACCGGCAAGATCTACGCCCTTCTCGATGGCCGCTTCAACGTCTCGATCGACGATATCAAGGCGGTCGCGCTCCCGGCACTTCGCCATCGGATCATCCTGAACTTCGAGGGCGATGCGGAAGGGATCACCACCGAGGCCGTGGTCCGAACCGTCATCGACGCCGTGCAACCACCCACAGTCGAGTAGCCGCTCGACCCCGTTCGCGGCCCGATCCACCATCCCCGAGATGGAAGGCCAAGCACCGGCGCCCGTCCCCGCGTCTGCGCCAACCGCCGCGGCTCCGGCGAGAACGCGTCCTGCGTTTCTCCCATCGAGCGTCGATCCGACCGTTTTCGACGAGGCCTTCCTGCGGCAGCTCGAGCGACTCCTGCTCCTCCTGAAGTCGCCGGTCCGTGGCGGCCTGAAGGGTGGTCGACGATCCGTGAAACGCGGGCAATCGGTCGAATTCGCCGATTACCGCGACTACACCATCGGCGACGACCTGCGCCAGCTCGACTGGAACATCCTGGCGCGCCTGGAGAAGCTCTTCGTCAAGCTCTTCGTCGAGGCGGAGGATGTCACGGTCACGTTCCTCCTGGATGCGTCGGCCTCGATGGTCGCCGGCGACCCTCCGAAGCTGGCCTTCGCCAAGCGTGCGGCGGCCGCGCTCGGGTACATCGCGCTCGCGTCCGAGGATCGCGTCGCCGTCGCGGCGCTGGCCGGTCGGACGGCTCGCCGCCAGGTCGCCCTGCGTGGATCGGGGCGCGTGTTCCGCCTCCTGTCGACGCTGTCGAGCATCGACGCGGCCGATGGCCCAACCGACCTCCTCACCGCCGCTCGCCATGCCGGCGCCCAGTTGACAGGCCGAGGGGTGGTCGTCCTGCTCTCGGATCTCCTCGACCCGGCAGCGGATCGCGTCATCCGTGAGCTGGCAGCCACGGGCTCGGAGCTGATCGTCCTCCATGTCCTCTCGCCGGCTGAGCTCGAGCCGCAACTCGACGGGGACCTCCGCCTTGTCGACGTCGAGTCGGGCGACGGGATCGACGTGACCGTCGACCTCGCCACGCTCGATCGCTACAAGGCGCGCCTTGCCGCATGGCGTGAGGGCCTCGCCGATCTCGCCGCGAAACGTCGCGCCACGTATGTCGCCGTGTCGAGCGACCTGCCCCTGACGGACCTCGTCTTCGCCGAGCTCCGTCGTCGTCGGGTCCTCGGCTAGACCCGGAACGGCCGGACCGACGATGCCGTTCGCGACGCCTCTCGCCCTCCTGGGGTTGGCGTTCATCCCGGCCGTGGTCGCCATGTACCTGCTCAAGCTCCGACGGGACGAAGCGGTCGTGCCGTCGACCCTGCTGTGGAGCCGGCTCGTTGCCGACGTCGAAGCCAATGCCCCCTGGCAACGGCTGCGGCGAAGTGCGCTCCTGATTCTCCAACTGCTCCTGGTCGTGATCCTGGCTCTCCTGGCAGCCCGCCCATTCCTCGACCATCCGGCCGGCCTCGCGCGGAATCTCGTCCTCGTCGTCGACGCGTCGGCGAGCATGGCCGCAACCGATGTCGTGCCGAATCGGCTCGAAGTCGCGAAGCAGAAGGCTGTCGATGCCCTCCGCGATCTGCCGTCAGGCGGGATGGTCAGCGTCATCGCCGCCGGCGAGACGGCCCGCGTCGTGTCGACGGGTACGTCCGACCTCGGCCGCGTCCGCCAGGCGATCAAATCGATTCAGGTCACGCCGGCGGCGGGCAACCTGGTCGATGCCCTGACCCTCGCCGACGCGCTCGCTGCCCGTGCGGGAGACGCCGAGATCCTTGTCGCGACGGACGCCGCAGTCGCCGCCCGACCGGCCGTCCGGCTCCAGGCGAAGGTCCGCGTCCTCCAGGTTGGCCGCGACCGAAAGAACCAGGCGATCGTCGCCCTCGCCATCCGCGCGGCTCCCTCGGGCCTCACGAAATCCGCCTTCATCAGCGTCGCCAACCTTTCCCTCGAGCAGGCCAAGCGTCGCCTCGAGGTCTACGCGGACGGAGCTCTCGTCGACACGCGCGACGTCTACCTCGATCCGCAGGCACGAGCCAGCATCGTCGTCGACGACATCACCCAGCAGAACACTCGCCATGTCGATGTGATCGAGGTCCGTCTGGTGGCCGATCCGGACGCGCCGGGCACGGTCGACCAGCTCAGCCTCGATGACCGTGCCTGGGCCATCGTTCCGCCCGACCGGCTTCGACGGATCCTGCTGGTCTCGGCCGGCGATCCGTACCTCGAAACGGCGCTGACCTACCTGCCGAACACCGAGGTCTACGAGGTGGCGCCCGGAGACTACGGTCCAGCCACCCACCCCGAGCTGTTCGATCTCATCGTCTTCGAAGGCACGATCCCCCAGGTCTTGCCGCAGGCGCCGATCCTCGCGATTGCCCCCGATCGGACCAGCCCGCTGGGCGAATTGGCGGGGACGCTGACCCAACCCGGAATCGGCTCGTTGAGCACCGACGAGCCGGACCTCCGCTACGTCGACCTGACCGCGATCCACATCGCCGAGGCGCGCAAGCTCGTGTTGCCCGATTGGGCCCGGACGATCATTCCGGCGGCCGGCGGAGCGCCGTTGCTGTACGTCGGCAACCGCGCCGGGCTCCCGACCGCCGTGTTGGCATTCGAGCCGCGACGCTCCGACCTGCCCCTGCAGGTCGCCTTCCCGATCCTGCTCGCAAACCTGACGGGCGAGCTGCTGGGTGGGTCCGGGGCACCGGCGGCTGCGGTTCCGCCCGGTACCGCGGTCAGTCTGGCCGTCCCGGCCGGCTTCAAGGGGCTGCACGTGGCGCGGCCGGACGGCACGAGCGTCGACCTCGTGCCGGGCGCCGTCGGTGGCGCCACGGTGTCATTCAGTCAGACCGACCAGCTCGGGGTCTATGTCGCGACGCCCATCCAGGCGGACGGTGCGCGCGGTAGCGCGCCCCCGAGTACCGGGGCCGGATCCGCGGCTGTGCCCGCGACAGTCGGGAGTCCAAGCCCAGGGACGTCAGGAGGGCCCCGGCCGACCCCGCGGCCGCTCGATCCAGGTGCTCCGAGCCGCTTTGCCGTCGACCTGTTCGACGTCGACGAGTCCAACATCGCCCCAGGCGATCCGGGGCTGATCGAGGGCTTGGCTTCCGGCGCCGGCCCGGGCTCCTCGTCCGCGGCGAGCGCAACGGCTGGGCCTGGGGGGACCCCTGGCGCAGGGTCACCCGCTCCATCCGAGGCCGCCGCCGGAATCGTGGCTGCGTCGGCTCGGCCACCAGCCAGAGATGAGCTGTGGCTGCCGATCGTGCTCATCGCGCTCATCGCGATCGTGGCGGAGTGGACGGTCTACCAGCGAGACGCCCTGATCCGTCTCGTTCGGATCGTCCGCCAGCGACTGCGCCGATCCGCCGAGGGCGGAACCACCTAGATGGGAATCGCCTTCGAGTCCCCGATCTGGCTGTTGCTCCTTGCGCCCATCCTTGTCATCACCTACCTGCTGCAACTCGGGGCCCGGCGGCGGCTGGGAGCGGCCCGCCGATGGGCGGGGCTGGTCGTTCGGACCGTGCTTCTCGGGGCCCTTGTCTTCGCCCTCGCTGGGTTCCAGCTCGTGCTCCCCGTCGATCACCTGGCGACGGTGTTCGTCGTCGACCTTTCGGATTCCGTCGGCAACGCCGGGCGGGAGGCCACCGTCGCATTCCTGCGTGACTCACTGCGGGCGATGCCGAAGGATGACCTGGCGGGCATCGTCGCCTTCGGCAAGCAGGCACTGGTCGAGCGGCTGCCCGAGGACGTCCGCGACCTGGATCGGATCGCCTCCACACCGGTGCAGAGCGCGAGCGACATCGGCGCCGCTCTGCGGCTGGCGGCTGCGCTCTTCCCCGACGACCACCAGAAGCGGATCGTGCTCGCCTCGGACGGCAATGACACCACCGGCAGTGGACAGGCCGAGGCCGCGCTCGCCGCCGCGCGCGGCGTCCAGGTCGAGACGTTCGCCCTCGGGAATGCCGGCGCGCAGGAGGTCCTGGTCGAGCGGCTGACGACCCCGTCCACGGCACGACTTGGAGAAGAAATCGAAGCGATCACGCAGGTCACTTCTTCGGTCGCCCAGCCGGCAACGGTCCGCCTCTACGCCGACGGCGTCCAGGTCGGGGAGCAGCATCTCGGCCTGGCGGCCGGCACGACTGCGGTGACCTTCCGGGTGAAGCCGACCGAGGCCGGATTTCACGTCTTCCGCGTCGTGGTTGAGGCCGCACAGGACACGTTCAGCCAGAACAACCGGGCCGACTCGGACACCATCGTCAAGGGCCCGCCGCGAACCCTGGTGCTGGCCGGGGACGACCAGGTCGCGAGCCAGCTCGTCGGCGCCCTGCGGACGGAGGGCCAGACGGTCGACACGATCGTTCCGGAGGCGCTCCCGACCGATTTCGCCGGGCTCGTCACGTACGACAGCATCGTCGTCGTCGACGTGGCGCGGATTCGATTCTCGGACCGCCAGCTTGCTGCGCTGCAGGTCTACGTCCGCGACCTCGGCAAGGGCCTGGTGATGATCGGCGGACCGGAGAGCTATGGGGCCGGGGGCTACACGAAGACGCCGCTCGAGGAGACGCTCCCGGTCGACATGGGCGTCCGCGATCAACAAAAGCAGCCCGACATCGCCCTCGTCGTCGTCATCGACAAGTCCGGTTCGATGGACGCCTGTCACTGCAATTCCTTCAATGGCGGCAATCCCGCCGGCGGCGTCCAGCTCCAGGGGGTCAAGAAGGTCGACATCGGCAAGGAGGCGATCCTCCGCGCCGCAGCCGCCCTGACGGCCCGTGACCAGCTCGGCGTCGTCGCCTTCGATTCGAGCGCCCATTGGGTGATCCACACCCAACCCCTCGGGGGGATCGCCGACCTCCGGTCCGACCTCGCCGGGATCGCCCCGAACGGCCAGACCAACATCTACTCGGGTCTGGATCAGGCGGTGCAATCGCTCGAGAGCGCGACCGCCACGCGGCGCCACATCATCCTGTTCACCGACGGCTGGTCGAGCTCCGGCCAGTACGACCAGATCATTGCCCGGATGAAGGCCGCCGGGATCACGCTCTCGACCGTCGGCGCAGGGGGCGGCTCGAATCCCCTCCTCGAGCAGCTCGCAAAACAGGGTGGAGGGCGCTACTACGCGGCCGTCAACGAGGCCTCGATCCCCGACATCTTCCTCAAGGAGACTCAACAGGTGGCCGGCCAGCAGATCGTCGAGGAGACGTTCCACCCGATCCAGACCAGCGACTCGCCGATCCTTCGTGGGCTCGATCAGGGCCTGCCGCAACTGCTCGGATACAACGGCACGACCGCGAAGTCGGCCGCCCAGACAGTCCTCGTGACAGCGCGCGACGATCCGCTCCTCGCCCAGTGGCAGTACGGCCTGGGGCGGGCCGTGGCATGGACGTCGGATTCCACCGGGCGCTGGGCGAAGGCCTGGGTCGGCTGGCCGGGCTTCTCCCGCTTCTTCAGCCAGCTCGTGGGCTGGACCTTCCCGGGCGAGGAGACCGGGGGCATCGAGGCAACGTTCGAGGCCAAGGGCGGAGCGACCTCTCTCCGCGTCGAGAGTGTCGAACCCGATGGCTCGACGCGCGACTTCTACACGACGCAGGCGGTCGTCGTGGGACCGGACCTGGTGCCGCGCAACGTCCCCCTGGTCCAGACTGCACCGGGAATCTACGAGGCGCCCCTCGGTGAGATCGATCTCGGCGCCTACGCGGTTCGGGTCAGCCAGACCCGACCGGGATCTTCGGCCCTCGGCCGAACGGTGGGATTGGTTGCGCCGACCGCCGCCGAGTACCGGCTGCTGGGCACGAACGAAGGCTTCCTGGCCGCCCTCCGTTCGGCCACCGGCGGTCGCGCGATCACCAATCCTCGCCAGCCCTGGATCCACGACCTGACGACGACATCCACCTTCACGGAGCTCTGGCCACTGCTACTGGTCCTGGGGCTGCTCCTCTGGCCGCTCGACATCGCCCTCCGCCGTGTGTCGATCGGTCGTCGCGAGCTGGCGGATGGGCGGGCCTGGGTCCGGGCCGCATGGACGCGGCGACGGGTCACGGCGGCGCGCACGTCCGGTTCCGCCCGGATGCTTGCGGCGCGCGACCGCGCGGCTGGGGCGAGTGCCCGAGCCGCGCTCCTCCGACATGAGGCAGGCCCACCGCCGCCTGTTGCGCCATCGCGCGAGGCCACATCGCCTCCGGGCCCGGTCGCATCGACGCTGCCCCCATCAGCATCTGCCGCGTCGGCGACAGGCGATCGGGCGGCCGAGACGCCCTCCGAGACGGCCGCAGCCGCTGAAATCGATACCCTTGCTCGCCTGAAGGAAGCGAAGCGCCGCGCCCGAGGCTGAACGCCGGCGGCGGCCCCGGGTGCGACGCGGGCTCCGGGTGCGACGCGGGCTCCGAGTGCGACGCGGGCTCCGGCCGCCAGGGACGCCGGCTGAGGTCGTCCCCGCTGCGACCCCTCTACCGGCCGATGCCGAGGGCCGCGGAACGGATCGCCGCGAGGGTCGACGGGTCGTCGAGGGCAGAAAGGTCACCGGGGTCAAGACCCAGGTAGGCTGCGCGGACGACCCGGCGCATGACCTTGCCAGACCGGGTCTTGGGCAGCGCCGGAATCACCGCGACCACGTCCGGCTTGAGGGCCTTGCCGAGCTCCCGGACCACGGCCGCCGAGATGGCTGCCCGGAGCCGCGGATCGTCGGTCTCGCCCCGCCGGAGGACGCAGAAGACCGCGATCGATTCGCCTTTCACGTCGTGTGGGATGCCCACGGCCGCCGCCTCGAGGACGGCCGGGTGGCTGCCCGCCGCGCTCTCGACCTCCGAAGGGCCGACGCGCTTGCCAGCCACCTTGAGCGTGTCGTCGGAACGCCCCTGGATGTACCAGTACCCGGCGTCGTCGACAAGGGCCCAGTCGCCGTGGACCCAGACGCCCCGGAAGCGCGACCAGTACGTCTCGAGGTAGCGCTCCGGATCGTTCCAGAAGCCACGCGTCATGCCGGGCAATGGCTGCCGGATCACGAGCTCACCGACCTCGCCGCGCACGGGGTTACCGCCGGCGTCCACGACATCGGCTGCCACGCCAACATTCGGTCCGCCGAACGAGGTCGGGCGGATCGGCGTGAGGAGATTACCCGCGACGATGCCCCCCGAGACCTCGGTTCCGCCGCTGTAGTTCACGACCGGGCAGCGTCCTTCGCCGACCTCCCGAAAGTACCACCACCAGGGATCCGGGTTCCACGGCTCACCGGTCGATCCAAGGACTCGCAACGACGAGCGATCGTGAGCCCGAACCGGGTCGCTGCCATGGGCCATCAGCGCCCGGATCACCGTCGGCGACAGCCCGAGATGCGTCACCCGGTGGCGCTCGACGATCGACCACAGGCGGTCGGGCCCGGGATGGTCCGGGGTGCCCTCGTAGATGACCAGCCGCGCGCCCAGGAGGAGCGCGCCGGAGATCGCCCACGGGCCCATCATCCAGCCGAGGTCGGTGAACCAGAAGAGCGTGTCGCCGGCGCGCAGGTCAAAGCAGTGCGCAAGGTCCTGGGCGCCCTTGATCGGGAAACCTCCATGGACGTGGACCGCACCCTTCGGCCGCCCGGTCGTGCCGGAGGTGTAGATGATCATGTAGGGCGTTTCGGGGTCGGTCTCATCGTCGTCGAGCGCCGGCCGCCCGGATGAGGCTTCGATGGCCTCATCCCACCAGCGGTCGCGACCCGCAGACCAGGGCACCCGATCGAGAGCAGCGCCGAGCCGCCGGACGACGATCACGCTCTTGACGGACGTCGATTCCTCGAGTGCCGCGTCGGCGGCTTCCTTGAGCCGGACGAGCGCGCCGCGGCGATAGAAGCCGTCTGCGGTCACCAACAGCGAGGCCTCGCAATCGCGGAGCCGGTTCGCAACGGCAGTCGCGCCGTAGCCCGAGAAGATCGGCGTATAGATCGCCTTCATGCGGCCCAGCGCGAGCACCGCGACGACGGTCTCGACGAGCATCGGCAGGTAAATGCCGACCCGATCTCCGGCCCGCACACCGGCTGCGGCAAACATCTGTGCAGCCCGGCCGACCTCGTCCCGGAGGTCCGTGTTCGACAGCGTCCGGACCTCCCCGTCCTCACCTTCCCACGTGAGGGCCAGGCCCCGCGGATCGGCGGCGACCCGGCCATCGAGCCCGGCGCCGGCGTAGTTGAAGGCGGCGCCGGTCCACCATCGGGTCCATTCCGGCCCCCGCGACGCTTCGAGGACCTGGGTCGGGCGGCGCTGCCAGGAGATCGCGAGATCGTCCGCGGCCGCCCCCCAGAACCACGCCGGATCACGTTCCGCATGGGCCTGGAGCGACTCGAGATCGCGCTCCCCGGCGGCGCGCACGAAGCGCGCGAGACGGCTGTCCCGGAGATCGTCGGGGGAGGGCCGCCAGGCTGCGTCGGGAACGTCCCGGCCGAAGGTCGGCCAGGGGGGAGGAGCCGCTCGCGACATCGCCTCGATCCTAGCATCTGGGGTTGCTCGACCGGGGTCGTGCCTCGTTCGAGATCGATGCAGGCGCCGGGGTGCCCCCGCCGCCCCTGGACGCCCCACCGTCATGCCCGCCGACGTGGCCCTTGAGGCGATGGTAGCCTCGAGTCGTGTCCCACGACGCCCGTTCGGGCCGCGTTCGCGTGCGCCGTCCGCCTGTCTGCGGATGGGCTGCGGAAAGCTTCCGCATCGCCGTCGTTGCTACGCTCCTCGCGCTAACGCTGGGTGGGTGCCGGGCGCTGCTCGAGCCGACGCCATCGCCGACGCCGGTCGACTTCGTCGGCATCGCCAACCAGCTTGCTCAGCGCGGGATCGCGATCGATCACGTCCTGTCAGGCGATGCGGGCTGCTCCAACCCCGACCTGATCCCGACCGCGATCAGCTTCACCGCCTCGGGCCTCGACCAGCGCCAGCCGGTGAAGGTCTACCTGTACATCTTCTCGAGCCAAGACGCCTACAACCGCCGCCTCCCAGACGTCGACGCATGTGCCCGCGCGTACGTCACCGACGCGTCGACCTACGCCGCGGTCGATGCGGCGCCCTACGTAGCGTCCGGCCAGGGGCCGTGGGGTCAGCAGTTCACCGACCAACTCCGGGCCGCCCTCCGGGCCGCGGCCGGCGCGACCGGCTGAACCCTCACCCACGGCACCCGCACCACCCGAGGCCCGGAACGGTGCGCGGATATCGAAGTTGGCACTGAGCAGCCCGCGCTCGGTGCGCGGCGGTTTGCCTGGGAGCGGTGGAGTGCGGAGTAGCAACGGTGCCGCGACGCACATGACCTGCGTTCGGATGCAGTCGGTTCGACCCGGACCTCCGCGCCAGGGATTCGCGGTCGTGTCCTCCCGATGCTCGCGACATGACTTCACGAGCCGCTTCGATGCGCTGGATCGCCCCCCGGACGATTCTCGTCGCGATGCTCGCGGCGGAGATCGTCGCCAGCCTCCTCGTCGCCCAGTGGGCGCCAGCCGCGCGTCAAGTCAACGCGGCACCCGCGATCTTCAGCCAGGTCTCCCGAGCCACGATTTCGCAGTCGACCGAGGCACCGCTGCCCTTCGAGTCCCTCGGTTGGGTCGGATCCGCGGCGATGGCCGGAGCCACTCCGACGGCTTCAACCCCGGTCGCAATTCCCGCCCCCACCCCGGCCCCGACTCCTGCCCCGACTCCTGCCCCTCATCGAGCGGCCGCGGCGGCGCCGGTCTACTCGGGTCGAAATCACCTCTGGATCCCCAGCCTCGGAGTGAACCGGAGCGTGACGTTTTTCTCGTGCGATCGGTCGACGCCGCCGGGCGACTACGTCTACCGCTGGGGCTGCGCGGGCGCGAACAACATCTTCCTGTTCGGCCACGCTGAGAGCGTCTTCAAGCCCCTCCACGACGCGTATGCGGCGGGGCGGCTCAAGGTCGGCTTGGCCGTGTTGTACGCCGACAGCGGCGGACACGTTCACACCTACCGCGTCACGACCTGGCGCCTGGTCACACCGGACCAGGTGGACTGGGCAATCGCCGCCCAGTCGAAGCCGAGCATGACCCTCCAGACGTGCTACGGGGCGAACAGCCAGTACCGGCTCCTGGTCCGGCTCGTCCAGTCCGCCTAGGCCTAGGAGCTTGCGTCCGTAATCGGTCCGGCGGATGCAGCGCGGCGCCGAACGGAGGTGTCGCGGTCGCCTGACGAGCGGCCAGCCGTCTGCCGATCACGGGCGTGCCGAGGCCCGAGG
>DATCPH010000262.1:0-6480 GCA_036570185.1 Candidatus Limnocylindrales bacterium
GGCGCTTCCAGCGAGCGTAGGCGTAGGCGATGACGACCCCGGCGATGATCCCGCCGTAGACGCCGAGCCCCGAGTACGGTGGCAGGACGATCCGGAGCAGGTCGTCCTTGTAGAGCTGCCATTGGTCGATGACGTGGTAGATCCGGCCGCCGATGAGGGCCGCGATCGCGACGGCGATCATCGCGTTCGGGAGCAGCCCGACGTCGAGCTTTCGCCAGCGGGCCTCACGACTGATGACGAGGTAGGCCGCCGCGAGCCCGACCGCGTAGGCGATGCCGTACCAATGAACGGCGATCGGTCCGATGGAGAAGGCGATTGGGGACGGCGTGATGTCGATCAAGGCTGCAAGTGTCGCATCACGCCCGGATCTGCCTCGCTATGGGCCTCTTCCGGGGTCACTCCGCCGGACGGCCGAGTCGCGGGATCAGGCGAACAGGGTGAGACGCGCGCCGACGACCAGGCGGAAGATGCCGAAGGTTCGCTGCACGACCTGCGCCGTGAGCGACGTCCCGATCCGGACACCGAAGTAGGCCCCGACCAGGAGTCCGACTGAAAGTTCCCAAGATTGGTCCCGCAGGCGTAGCACCGCAGGCGAATAGACCGCAGCGTCGGCCTCGCTCACGCTCGTCGCGATGTCGACGAGCTGCAATCGAGCGTCACCAGCGTCAAGACCCGCACCCTCCTAGGAGGGCGAGGGGACTCCATGAAGCTCTGCACGGTCTGTGGCGTCGTCACCAGCCGGTCGGGCAGTCGCTGCGCGATGCACGCTCGACAGTCGAACCGCAGCCGACACAACGCCTTCTACAACACCCGGGAGTGGCAGCATCTGAGCGCGCGCGTGCTCCGGGCATGGCGCGGTCGGCACGGCAACTGGTGCCCGGGCTACGGACGCGCTGCCCATCCGGCCATCGACCTGACCGCCGATCACATCGTGGCGCTGGCCGCGGGAGGTGCGCCGCTCGACGTCGGCAACGTCGCCGTGCTCTGTCGGTCGTGCAACTCGACCAAGGGTGACGGGTCTAGGCACGCGAGGTCGGCTGGCGCGGTGGCGCTGGTGGCCAGTCGGGCGGCCGGCGCGCCACGGGGGCCAACGTGGGCGCCCCACGGGCAAGCGTGGCCGCATCCGATGACCGACCGGTGAGGTAGCCTCCTGACGCGCTAGGTTTGGCTGAACCGCGCCTGCCTCGCGATCGTCTCACCGAGCCACCCGATCGTCTCGCCGAGGAAGAGCAGGGCGAAGACTTGCTTGTGCGCGGCCGTGCCGAGAGTTGCCACGAACGCCAGGATGACCGCCCAGACGACGAACCGGGCGATGGAGTATGCCCGGTAGGTGTTGAAGCGCCGCATTTCGCTCGACTCCTTACGTCCGCGCTCGTGAATTACACCAAAAGCGTCTCGAGCGAGCGGTCCGCTCATCCCGCTGCCAGAAGCGAAAACGCGCCACGCGAGGCGATCGCGTGGCGCTTGGCCAAACGCCGGAACGGTATGTCAGGCGGCGGCGCGTGTCCGGGGTCCGCTAATCCAGTACCCGAAGAGCGGCGCAAAGACGCAGAAGTCGAAGGTGCCGGCAAGTAGCGGGACGGCACCCACCACGGCGACGACGATGCCCGCAGTGCCGCCCAGGACGAGCAGGCCCCAGGCGATCAGGGCGAAACCGGCCACGACACGCGTGATCCTTCCGGCCGGCGAGACTAGGAACTTGATGAGGGGATTCATCTCGAACTCTCCTTCTTGAGTGGACTCCGTTCGATTCCCACTCTGGAGGAGTTCGCCCGGCGTGTCGGTGACAAAGTCACGGAGCCGCCGTCTTCTCGATTGCCTCCAGATCGGTCACCTCAATCTGCCCGCGGCTGGAGGTGATCCAGCCCTTTGCGCCCAGGTCCTCGAGCACGCGGCTGACGGCTTCCCGCGCACTCCCGAGCTCGGCTGCGATCTCCTGATGCGTGATCGGGATCGGATTGGCCCGGCGTGCCCGCATCGCCAGCAGGGCGGCCACGCGCTGGTCGAGGCGGTGGAACGCGACCTCGTCGACGACCGCCATCACGCTGGCGAGCCGCTGGGCCACTAGATCGACGAAGAATCCGCGCCAGAGATCAGTTCCTGCGACCCACTCTCGAAATGTCTCGGCCGGGATCATGACCGCCTCAGCCTCCTCCTCGACCGTGGCGACCGCCGGGAAGGACTGCCGGGTCAGGATTGCGTTCGCCGTCAGCACGCACGATTCGCCTGGCCGGAAGCGGTACAGCGTCACTTCCCGGCCGGTCTCTCCGATCTGATAGACCCGCACGGTACCCGAGATCAGCAGCGGGATGGCGCCGACCTCCTGGCCCTCGACGAAGACATCCCGGCCGGCAGGAATGCGCGTCAGGAAACCCCACGCTTGGAACGCGCGAAGCAGCTCGTGGGGGGCATGGCGCAGGATCGGAAGGGCTTGCACGATCCGCTCGAGGTCAGAATCGTCAATCATCGCCGACCAAGTAAACACCGAGCGCGCGTCACCAGTCCTCTGGGTCATGGATCGAACGGCCAAGAGGCACACGCGCTCTGCACGAGGTTGGCCCCGCAGGTGTAGCACCGCAGGCGAATAGACCCTGGCACCGACCTCGCCCACGCTTGTCGCGATGTCTCAACGCCTCCAAGCGAGCGGCACCAGCGTCACCCGGCGCTGTTGGGAGCTCTCGTCGGCGCGGGACCGGTGGGGTAGCCCCCTTGGCACGCTCGGTTGCCCCGGACCGCGCCTCCCCTTTGTGTGCGCACGGCCGGGTTTCGCCATTTCTGTCACTTCGTGAGGCGCCGGGTGGCGCAGGGGTGGGCCAGTCGGGCGGCCAGCGCGCGACTGGGCCAACGTGGGCGCCCGTGGGCGGAGCCAGGCGGGCACCCGATGAGCTGGCATGCCGCCCGCGTGGCCGGCGGAGCTAGCTGATGGGTAGGCGCGGTCCCGCTCCGATGCCCAGCACGCTCAAACGACTGCATGGTGAAACGCGCCCCTCCCGGCTCAATGATCGGGAGCCGCTGCCGCGGCGGACCGCGCCCCGGCCGCCGGCCGACCTCGATCCTGCCGCCAAGCGCATCTGGCGACGGACGGTCCGGGAGATGCCCGCGGGCGTGATCACCGCGGTCGACAGCGCCGCCCTGGCCTGCTACTGCGAGGCGGTCGTACGCTACCGCCAGGCAGCCTCGCTGCTGGCTCGCTCGGCGCCCCTCATCCGGGGCGCCCGCGCCGGCGACCTGATCGCGAACCCGCTTGATCGCGTGACCCGGGGCTGGGCCGACCAGATCCGCGTGTTCGCCCGGGAGCTCGGTTTGACGCCCTCGGCCCGAGCCGGGTTGCATATGGAGATCAGCCCCTTCAGTTCCTCGCTCGAGGACGAGATCGGGTTGCCACCTCGGCTGCGGCGGGCGGCCGGCGATGGCTGAGCGGTCGCGTTTCAGCCGCCCCCTGCTGCGTCGACGGGCGCGACAGGGCGCCCACGTGCCGCGATGACTGAACCCGTGGCCACTGACGCCACCCCACGAAAGAGGGCCCCGGACTTGCGCCCAGGGCCCGAGGTGCGGCGTCGGAGTGATCTACGCGATGCTGGCCTCCTCGACGTTGGCCTCGCCGCTGGCGAGCGCCGCGTCGGCGGCCGCGACGATCTGCTCGCCTTCCGCCTTGCGTCCCCGCGCCGGCTTCGTCTGGATCGGCTCGGGCTTCTTGGCCGTCTGGCGTGGGCGGCGCGCCGGCCGCTCGGCTTTCGCTTGCGCTGGCGCGTAGGCCTTGCGGACCAGGGCCGCCTTCCGGAGCGCGGTCGTGTACTGGTTCCAGTGGGTCCGGCACATCCTGCCGAGCCCATCCTTCTGGCTGGGCTGGGCCGGGAAGTCGGTGACCGGCGCCTCGTGCGCCTCGATCCCGAACCGCTCCGACCCGATGCACCTGCGGAGATCCGCCATGTCGCTCCTCCGTTCGCTCGCCAACGCCGTTCTGGCGTTCGGACGGACATCCATCGCTCCGATCGCGCCGCGATGCAAGGCCGACGATGACGACGAAGACGCGTCCGAGGAATGGCTCCGCTGCCACGGCGGCCTGGCGGAACCGGATCACCGGCCAGGGCGAGGTCGACCCCAAGTCCCTCGTGGCGAACCCGGCCAACTGGCGCGGGCATCCGCGGGAGCAGCAACAGGGACTGGCGGCTGCGTTGGGCGAGGTCGGCTGGGTCGCGCAGGTGCTGGTGAACACGACGACCGGCCACATCGTCGATGGCCACCTGCGGGTGGAGCTGGCGATCGCCCGGAATGAGCCGACCGTTCCGGTGACCTACGTCGAGCTCAGCGAGGAGGAAGAACTGCTCGTCCTCGCCACGCTCGATCCCCTGGCGGCGATGGCGACCGCGGAAAAGGACGCGCTGGCGGCGCTCCTGGCTGGCCTCTCGCCGACCGACGACGCGCTGGCGGCGCTGCTCGCCGAGCTCGGCGAGGCGAACGGCATCCGGCGCGCGATGCTCGGCGACCCCGACGAGGTTCCACCGGTCCCGGCGGAGGCCGACGTCTACGTCCGATCTGGTGACCTCTTCGTGCTCGGCGACCACCGCCTCCTGTGCGGCGACGCCACGGATCCCGCCGACGTCGCCCGCCTCCTCGACGGCGCCACCCCGACGCTGCTGGCCACCGACCCGCCGTATGGGGTAAGCCTGGACCCGACGTGGCGCGACGGCGTGTACAACGACCTTGGGCCGGCCGAGACGCCGTACATGCGCACGGAGGGCCACCGCAACACGACGCTCTCGGGCGACACCCGGATCGACTGGTCCGAGGCGTTCGCCCTGGTCCCGTCCCTCCAGGTCGGCTACGTCTGGCATGCGGGCGTCTACGCGGCAGAGGTGGCCGAGGGCCTTCGGCGGATCGGCTTCGAGATCGCGTCGCAGGTGATCTGGGACAAGGGCCTCTTCGCGATGAGCCGCGGTTGGTATCACTGGGGACATGAACCCTGCTGGGTGATCCGCCGACCGGATATCCCCAACCTCTACCTCGGCGAGCGCGACCAAAGCACGGTGTGGCGGGCGCCCAGCCCCAAGATGATCATGGGCGGCTCGGACGAGGAGAAGTTCGATCATCCGGCGCAAAAGCCGGTACTCCTCTTCGAGACCCCGATCCGCAACCACCTCCGGGTCGGCGAGGCGGTGTACGACCCGTTCCTCGGATCGGGGACCTGCCTCGTCGCCGCCGAGATCCTGGGCCGGCGCTGCTACGGCCTCGAGATCGAGCCGCGCTACTGCCAGCTCACCATCGAGCGCTGGCAGGCGCTTACGGGCCGGGAGACGGTCCGGGTCGACACGCCATGAGGCCCGCCACGATGACCAAATGGTGTCCGGTAGCATCGTCGTTGGCGGCCCGCGCGGCCCGTGCAGGATGGACCCATCGTCCGGAAATAGACGCGGCGTTGATGAGCACAGCTAATCGATGCTAATGCGCCGGCGCTGCGGCTTTCCGAGGGTGGACGGCCAAGCGTGCCAGATGGCGCCCCTCCGCGACCGCCCGTACTGTTTCGCCCACGACCCCGAGCGAGCCAATGATGCGGCCGAAGCCCGTCGCCTGGGCGGCCTCCGCCGTCGCAAGGAGGGCACGATCGCGGTCGCCTACGACCTGTCCGGACTCGACACGGTGGAGGGAATTCGCCGCCTCCTTGACGTCGTCGTCACGGACGGCCTGAGCCTCGAGACCAGCATCGCCAAGCTGCGGGCCCTCATTTCCGTGGCGGTCGCGGCGACGAACCTCCTCAAGGTCGCCGAGTTCGAAGCGCGCCTCGAGGCCCTCGAAGCCCTCCTGCGCCGGTCCGCCGACACCGAGGCGCTCGGAGACCTCGGGTGACCCTCGCTCGCCGGGTGGCCGCCCTCGAAGCCTCCCTGACGCCGACCCAGCTCGTCCTGCGCTGGCTCGACCAGGCCCATGCCCACAGTTCGATCGATGCCTACGTGTCCGCGATCCTGGCCGACGACCCGGCTGATCCGCCGCTCGACCGGCTGTGCCGGGAGGCGTCGGCGGGTGCACGGGCCGCGGCGCACGGCCGGGTGCGGGACCAGTTCGACACGGCCGTCGGGAAGGCCCTCCGTGAGACGGTCTTCCGGTTCGAACTGGTCATGCGCATCAACGTCATGGCCCACGAACTCCTGGAGAAGGAGCAGCTCCTCCATGCCCTCTTCGCGGCCCACCTGGCCATGTTGGGGAGCGAGGGCCCCGAGTCGCGGCGCGACGAGAGCCACCACCGCAGGCTCACGCTGATGCGGGGCCTTGTCCTCGGCCGGGTGGCCGAGCTCGAGGCGGTCGCCGAGGCCCGCCGTCTCGCCGAAGAGCACTATCTCGACGGCCGCCGCGCCCTCTTCCCAGACGGGGTACGGGCCTGGGACGAGCAGGTCCGAGCCACCCGCGATCTGGGCGCTATGGCCATGCGCCTAGGCGAGCTCGACGGGATCGCCCTACCGGAGCCCGAGGAGCAGGACGTAAGTT
>DATCPH010000263.1:0-14218 GCA_036570185.1 Candidatus Limnocylindrales bacterium
GCGTTGCGGGATCGCGGCCGCGGAGAGCCGGACCAGACCGAGACCCGCCTCCTGTCGGCGGCTGCCGATCAGATCGGCCAGGCTCTCGCGCACGATCGATTGGCTGCCGAATCCCAGGCCGCCGAGATCGCCCGCCAGAGCGATGCCCTCAAGTCGGCGCTCCTCCAATCCGTCTCCCACGATCTGCGGACGCCGCTGGCGACGATCAGGGCCGCGGCCGGCACGCTGCGACCTGATGGCGGATTGAGCGTCGACGATCAGCGCGAGAGCGCCGACGCGATCGACCGCGAGGTCGAGTACCTCAACCGTCTCGTCACCAACCTGCTCGACCTCAGCCGGATCGAAGCAGGCGCCTTGCGAGCAGAGCGCGACGTATATGAGCTCGAGGACCTCGTCGGCCGGACCCTCGATCGCCTGCGATCGAGACTGGGCGATCGTCCAGTGGACGTCGCGCTTTCGGCGCCACCCGTCGACGTCGACCCGGTCTTCCTCGACGAAGCGCTGACGAACGCGCTCGAGAATGCCATCAAGTACACCCCATCCCCCACGGCAATCCGGATCACGGCCGAACAACTGCCCGGCCAGGCGCACGTTCGGCTCTCAGTCGAGGACGCCGGGCACGGGGTGCCAGATGAGGCGTTGCCGAAGATCTTCGACAAGTTCTACCGCGTCCCAGGGGCAGCTGGAGGATCTCGTTCCGGCACCGGGATCGGCCTCGCGGTCGCACGAGGGTTGGTCGAGGCGATGGGCGGCCAGGTTGCGGCACGCCGCGGCGAGCTTGGCGGGCTCGCGATCGACATCAACCTCCCCGTGGCGGCCGTCGCCGTGGCCCCCAAGACCGAGGCCACCGGATGACCGGGAGACGGTCGGTGTCGGATGGCCCGACCGTCCTCGTCGTGGAGGATGACGGTGAGACACGGCCGCCCTCGTCCGCGAGCTCTCGACTCGGGGCTATCGGGTCTGGGAAGCCGGCGATGGTGGTTCCGCCCTGGCCCGCTGGGAGAGCCGCCGGCCCGACATTGTCCTACTTGATCTCGGGCTGCCCGACATGGACGGGTTGGACATCGTCCGGCGGATCCGCCGCGAGGCCACGACCCCGATCGTCATCCTGTCCGGTAAATACGAGGAGCGCGAAAAGGTCGAGGCGCTGGAGCGGGGCGCCGACGACTACGTCACGAAGCCATTCGGGGTCGACGAGCTCAACGCGCGGCTCCGGGTCGCACTCCGTCGTGCGGCAGGCCCGATCGCGGACCAGGTCGGCCGGATCGTCGTCGGGCCGCTCGAGTTCGACACCGCCAGGCACGAGGCCCGGGTCGGCGGAGAACGGATCGAGCTGACGCCCCGCGAGTTCGAGATCCTGCGGGTCCTGCTCGCCAACGCGGGCCGCCTTGTGACGAAGGGCCGGCTGCTCCGCGCGGTCTGGGGCGAGGCCTACCAGGGCGAGGACAGCTATGTCTACGTCCACGTCAGCCAGCTCCGGCGCAAGCTCGCCGCCGCCGATCCCGCCGGCGCCCTGCGTGACCTGATCGTGACCGAGCCGGGCGTCGGCTACCGCGTCCGCGAGCTCGACGAGGCCGGACTTTAGACGGACCTTAGGCCGCGCGGCTCGCCAACGTACCGCCCCTCTTGGAGGGTGGTCGCAGGCTGGGGACATGAACCAGTCCTCGGATGGATCGACCGCGCGAGTCGGGCGGATCCTCGAGCACGAGATGACCCTCGTCCGTGAGGCCATCGCGATGGTCGCCGGCGGGGGTGCGCCGCGGGTGACCGTCGGAGGCCTGCACTTCGGCGAAGCGCTGCTGGCGACCGCCCGGGGATTGGCGAACGAGGCCGGTGTGCGGCTGGTCCCGCTGTGGATGCCCGACGATGCCGGTGCGGACATCGCGGTCGAACGGATCGTCGATGAATGAGTCCGGCCGACGGGTGCTGATCGTCGAGGACGACGAAAGCCTCCGACGGATCGTGTCGCGGCACCTGCGAGGCAAGGGATACGAGGTCGACGAGGCATCGTCAGCCGAAGCCGCGGAGACCGCCCTGTCCGAGGGGCTGCGACCCGCGATCGTCCTGCTCGATCTCAACCTGCCGGGCGGCACCGGCTGGGACTTGCTTCGCCTGCCCGCCCTTGCCGCGGCTGGCTCGCCGCCGGTGATCATCACGAGTGCCACCACCGTGAGCCCGCGGCGCCTGGCCGAGTTCGGCTGTGCCGGCTACCTGCCGAAGCCATTCCCGCTCGAGACCCTTGTCGCGACCGTGGAGCGCCTGCTCAGCCCCGAGAAAGAGCCCGAGAGCGCATGACCGACCTGCAGATCCTTCTGATCGGCGCCATCGCGCTTGTGGCCTTCTGGGGCTATCTCGAGCTGTGCGACCGGGTGCGCTGATGAACCTCGTCGACGTCCTCGCCGGCATCGCCGTTGCCTTTGCCTTCGTCTATCTCGCCTGGGCTCTCCTACGGCCCGAGGACTTCTGATCGTGTCGACCGGTGATTTCCTGACGCTGGCGACGATCGCCGCAGCCGTCTTCCTGATCACTCCGTTTCTTGGGCGCTACATCCACAACGTCATGGAAGGCGAACGGGTCATCCTCAGCCCGGTGGTGCGACCCATCGAGCGCGCGATCTATCGCGCCTCCGGCATCGAAGAGACGGCCGAACAGGACTGGAAGGGCTACGCGCTCGCCGTCCTGGCAATGGCCATCGTCGCGATCGTCTCCGGGTACATCGTCTTTCGCCTCCAGGACATCCTGCCGCTCAACCAGGGCGGCATCCCGCCGATGACGCCCGATCTCGCGTTCAACACGTCGGTCAGCTTTGAGACGAACACGAACTGGCAGAACTACTCGGGCGAGACCGGAGCCACCTACCTGACCCAGGCGACTGTCCTGGCCGTCCGCAACTTCACGTCCGCGGCGACCGGCCTTGCGATCGCCATCGCCCTCTTCCGCGGCCTCACCCGGCGGAGCACGAAGACGCTCGGCAACTACTGGGTCGACCTGACCCGTGGCGTCCTGTACATCCTCCTGCCGATCTCGATCGTCGGGGCGCTCGTGCTCGTGTGGCAGGGGGTGCCTCAGACTTGGAACCCGTCGCAGGCCGTGACGACCCTGCAGGGCGCCCAGCAGACGATCGCGCTCGGGCCGATCGCTTCCCAGGAATGGATCAAGGAGCTTGGTAACAACGGGGGCGGCTTCTTCAACGCCAACTCGGCTCATCCGTTCGAGAACCCGACGGCGCTCACCAACTGGCTGGAGATTGTTGCCCTTCTCGTCGTCTCGTTCTCCCTGACGTACACCTTCGGCCGGTACGCCGGCAACCAGCGTCAGGGTTGGACGATCTTCGGGGCGATGGCGCTCATCCTGCTCGTGGGGACGGTCGGCGCGATGCACACCGAGTTTGCCGGCAACCCACTGTTCCCCACGGGCGTCGATCAGGCGGCCCTCGGCAACATGGAGGGCAAGGAGACCCGCTTCGGGGCTGCCGTCGGCGGCCTGTTCATGGCGGCCACGACCGGCACGAGCACGGGTGCGATCAACTCCTGGCACGACAGCGCCCAGCCGATCGCGGGTCTCGTTCCTTTATTCAACATCGAGCTCGGGGAGATCACTCCTGGCGGCATCGGCGCAGGGATGTACGGCATGCTCGTCATCGGCGCGATCCTCGCGGTGTTCATCGCGGGCCTCATGGTCGGCCGGACGCCCGAATATCTCGGCAAGAAGGTCGAGGCGTTCGAGATCAAGATGGCGATGATCACAGCGCTCGTCCTCGGCGCCAGCATCCTCGGCTTCACGGCGCTGGCAAGCGTCCTGCCGGAGGGGACCGCCGGGCCCCTGAACCACGGCCCGCATGGCTTCAGCGAGATCCTCTATGCGTTCTCGAGCCAGACCGGCAACAACGGATCCGCTTTCGCCGGTCTGACCGGGAACACGCCCTTTTACAACGTCACCGGCGGCATCGCCATGCTCATCGGCCGCTACGGGATGATCATCCCGATCCTCGCCCTAGCGGGCTCGATGGCAGCCAAACGCCGGGTCGCGCCGTCGCTCGGCACGTTCCCCACGACCGGCGTCCTCTGGACGGTCCTCTTGATCGGCGTCGTGATCATCGTCGGCGCGCTGACCTTCTTCCCGGCCCTGTCGTTGGGACCGATCGTCGAACAGCTCCTCCAGAACGCCGGCAAGGTCGAGTGACACGATGAGCCTGACTCGATCCCTGTCCGTCGAACTCGGTCGAGGCACACGACGCTTCCAGCGCTTCGTGACCCTCGGCGGCGCGAAGCCATCGGCCGAGCCGCCGAGGCCCCGTGGCGTGTTCGACCCGGACCTCCTCCGGGCCGCGATCCCGCACGCGTTCCGCAAGCTCGACCCTCGGCTCCTGATCAAGAACCCGGTCATGTTCATCGTCGAGATCACCGCGGTCCTCGTCACGATCACCGCGCTGGCAAACGCAACCGGCCTCCAAGCGGCGGCTGGCCTGGGTTTCCAGGTCCAGATCGCAGCATGGCTGTGGTTCACGGTCCTGTTCGCGACGTACGCCGAGGCCATCGCCGAGGCCCGCGGTCGCGCCCAGGCGGCGACGCTCCGCCGGACGCGCTCGGAGTCGATCGCCCACCGCCGGCTCGCCGACGGGTCGCTCGCGGACGTCGGGTCGTCGGAGCTGCGGAAGGGCGACATCATCGTCGTCCAGGAAGGCGAGACGATCCCGGGAGACGGTGACGTCATCGAGGGCGTCGCCTACGTGAACGAGGCCGCGATCACCGGCGAGTCGGCGCCGGTCCTCAAGGAGCCCGGGACGGACATCCGGAGCTCGGTGACCGGCGGGACGACGCTGACGAGCGACCGCCTCGTCATCCGTGTTACCGCCGACCCGGGGGAGACGTTCCTCGACCGGATGATCGCCCTCGTCGAAGGAGCGAAGCGCCAACGCACGCCGAACGAGATCGCCCTGGCGATCCTCCTCGCGGGCCTGACGTTCATCTTCCTCATGGCGACCGTGACCCTCCGCCCCTTCGGCCTGTTCGCCGGCGCGACCGTCGATACGGTCGCCCTCGTGGCCCTGCTCGTATGCCTCATCCCGACGACGATCGGCGGCCTGCTGTCGGCGATCGGAATCGCCGGGATGGATCGCGTCGCCCGGTTCAACGTCCTGGCGATGAGTGGCCGTGCCGTCGAGGCGTCCGGCGACATCGACGTCATCCTCCTCGACAAGACGGGCACGATCACATTCGGCAACCGTCTGGCGTCCGCCATCACCCCGGCGCACGGTATCAGCGAGACCGAGGTGCTCGACGCCGCCCTTGTCGCGTCCCTCCGGGACGAGACGCCCGAGGGCCGTTCGATCGTCGACCTGGTCCGCGCCCAGCTCGCGGAGCTCGGCCACGCGGCCGGAGTCGGCGATGATGCCGGGCTCCAGAAGATGGATGCGACGATTGCCGAGGAGCAAGCGTTCAGCGCCGAGACTCGGACGAGCGGCGTCGTCCTTCAGTCGGGCGTCAGCGTCCTGAAGGGCGCGGTCGACGCGATCGGGCTTGAACTCGATAGCGCTTTGCCCGACGAGGTTCTTTCCGCCAGCCAGGCGATCGCCGGGCGCGGCGCGACACCACTCGCGATCCGTCAAGACGGCACTTGTCTGGGACTGATCGAGCTCAAGGACACCGTCAAGCCCGGTCTCGCCGAGCGCTTCGAGGAGTTCCGCCGGATGGGCGTCAGGACCGTGATGATCACCGGTGACAACCCGCTGACCGCGGCGACCATCGCGAGGGAGGCAGGTGTCGACGACTTCGTCGCCCAGGCAAAGCCCGAGGACAAGATCGCCTACATTCGGGGCCAGCAGGCGGACGGCCATCTCGTCGCGATGACCGGCGACGGCACGAACGACGCCCCGGCCCTCGCCCAGGCCGACGTCGGCTTGGCGATGAACAGCGGCACGTCCGCAGCCAAGGAGGCGGCCAACATGGTCGACCTCGACTCGGACCCGACGAAGCTGCTCGAGGTCATCGCCATCGGCAAGCAGCTGCTGATCACGCGCGGCTCGATCACGACGTTCTCGATCGCCAACGACGTCGCGAAATACTTCGCGATCCTGCCGGCGATGTTCGTCAGCGTCTACCCGGAGCTCGGAGCGCTGAATGTCATGGGCTTGGCCACGCCGCAGAGCGCCATCCTCTCAGCGGTCATCTTCAACGCCCTGGTCATCATCGCGCTCATCCCGATCGCCCTTCGGGGCGTCGGCTTCCGGCCGGCGCCGGCGAGCGAGCTGCTCCAGCGCAATCTCCTCATCTACGGCCTCGGTGGGATCGCCGCCCCCTTCATCGGGATCAAGGCGATCGACCTCGTGGTGGCCGCACTCCATCTCGCCTAGGACGCAGCATGACACTCTTCTTTCGCCAGCTCCGACCTGCAATCCTGCTCCTGCTGGCCATGACACTCCTCACCGGCGTCGCCTACCCGGCGGTCGTAACCGCCGTTGCGCGGGTCGCCTTCCCGTTGCAGGCGAACGGCTCGATGATCGTGGTCAACGGCAAGACCGTCGGATCGAGCCTCATCGGCCAGGCATTCAGCGAACCGATGTACTTCTGGAGCCGGCCGTCGGCCGCCGACAAGGATGGCTACGACGCGAGCGGTTCGGCGGGCTCCAACCTCGGGCCGACCAGCAAGGACCTGATCGATCGGATTTCCGCCGATATCGATCGGTTGCGCGCGGCGAACGGCGGCGGGCCCGTCCCGGTCGACCTTGTTACCACATCCGCGTCAGGTCTGGATCCCGACATCAGCCCGGCGGCGGTCGAGTATCAGGTCGCCCGGGTGGCGACAGCACGCGGCATGGCGGAAGCCGACGTTCGCGCAGCCGCCGCCCGGCACACGGAGGGACTCGTCCTCGGCTTTCTGGGCGAGCCACGCGTGAACGTCCTTCTCCTCAACCTCGACCTCGACGGCGTGCTGCGGTGACCGATCCTGAGCGCGACGCCTTCGACGTCCGTCCGACCGCGGACGAGATGATGGCTCGTGTTCGATCCGAGGCGGGGTCCGCCCGCGGTCGGCTTCGAATCTATCTGGGAATGGCGCCCGGGGTCGGCAAGACCTTTCGGATGCTCGACGAAGGGCACCGGCGGGTCGCTCGTGGCACGGACCTCGCCATCGGGTTCGTCGAACCGCACGGCAGGCAGCACACGATCGAGCTGCTCGAAGGGCTCGAGATCATCCCTCGCCGACGGATCGAGTATCGCGGTGTCGTCGTCGAGGAGATGGACACGGACGCCGTCATCAAGCGCGACCCGACGGTCGCCCTGATCGACGAACTGGCACACACGAACGTGCCTGGGTCGGTTCGGGCCAAGCGCTGGGAAGACGTCGAGATCATCCGCGACGCCGGGATCCACGTCGTGACGACGATGAACGTCCAGCATCTGGAGAGCGTGTCCGACGCCGTCGCGACGATCACAGGCGCCCCGGTCAATGAGCGCCTGCCCGACGATGTCCTCCTGACCGCGGACGAGATCGAGCTCGTCGACATGAGCCCCCACGCCCTCCGGCAGCGGATGAAGCATGGCAACGTCTATCCGCCAGATCGGACAGAGGTCGCCCTCGAAAAGTTCTTCACCGAGTCGAACCTGACGGCGCTACGTGAGCTCGCACTGCGACTCGTTGCGCGGCGGGTCGAGGGCCAGCTCGAGGACACCGCCGCCGGCCAGCAGCTCCCCCTCATCACCGAGCGCGTGCTCGTTCTCGTCGACGGCAGCCGGGCGTCGATGCGCGCCGTTCGCCGAGCCGCGGGGCTCGCCGGTGCCCTGCACGCGGCGTTCGTCGCGGTCGTTATCGAAACGCCGGAGCTCGAGCGTCAGCCGTTCGACTGGAACCGCGATCTACAGGAGACGCTCGACGACGCGATCGATCTCGGGGCCGATGTCGTGAGGATCGAGGCCGCCGACGCGGCCTCGGGGCTCGTGCAGGTCGCCCGAGCGCGGCGGGCCACCCATGTCGTGCTCCCATATCGGGAGACCGGCGGTCTCGAGCGCCTCATGGAGAAGCCGCTCGCCGACACTCTCATCGAGCGGTTGCCCGAGATCGAGGTCCATGTAATCGGCGCGAAGCCCGACCCGAAGCGATGATCGAGCGGTGATTGGGGGTCGTCGGCCCATCCATGGCCGCAAGCCGGCCGATCGCCGCGTCCGCGTCGCGCGGCCCCACTCTCCCTATTTCCGCTATACGGGCCCGGACTCGCTCGTGGCCAAGGAGGCGGCGTCCGTTCCGCGAACGCCGCTCGGCCGGGCGCTGGCGCGGACGCGAGCGATTCTGTTCGGGCGCCCCATCTCCCTCCACGAGGAGCTCGCCGAGCGGCTGAACGTCTTCACCGGTCTGGCGGTCTTCGCGGCCGACAACATCTCGTCATCAGCCTACGCGACGGAAGAGATCATGCGAGTGCTCGTCCTCGCCGGCGCGGGCGCGCTCGCCCTGACGATGCCGATCACGGTCGGGATCGTGATCGTCCTCGCGATCGTCGTCACCAGCTACCAGCAGACGGTCGCCGCATACCCTCACGGCGGTGGCTCGTACATCGTGGCCAAGGACAACCTGGGGACGAAGCCGGGCCTGGTCGCGGCCGGAGCACTGCTCACCGACTACGTGCTCACCGTGGCCGTTTCGATCGCGGCCGGCGTCGCGGCGCTGACCTCGATCGTCCCCGAGCTGTTCGAGTACCGGGTCGCTCTCGGCGTCTTCCTTGTGGTCCTCATCGCGATGGTCAACCTCCGGGGGATCCGCGAGAGCGGCGCCGTCTTCAGCATCCCGACGTACGTCTACCTGGTCTCCATCTTCGGCCTCCTCGGCTTCGGGCTGTTCCGGTACATGACCGGGACGATGCCCGAGTACCACGCGCCGGCGACGTGGCTCGGGGCTGAGGCCGCCCAGCCGCTCGGCATCCTGCTCATCCTCCGCGCTTTCTCATCCGGGTCGGTGGCCTTGACCGGTACGGAGGCGGTGTCGAATGGCGTGCCGGCCTTCAAGCCACCCGAGCCCCGCAATGCCCAGCGGGTCCTGATCCTGATGGGCCTGTTCTTCGGTTCCATCTTCCTGGGGATGAGCTTCCTCGCGAGCCAGCTCGGCATCCTGCCCGACCCGACCGAGCAGGAAACGGTGATCAGCCAGCTGACCCGTACGTTCGTCGGTGGGGGCTCCCCGTACCACTACCTCGTCCAGGTCTCGACGGCCATCCTCCTGGTCCTCGCCGCCAATACGGCTTTCGCCGACTTCCCGCGGCTGTCGAGCATCCTCGCCCGCGATGGCTTTCTGCCGAGGGTCTTCCAGTTCCGGGGCGACCGCCTTGCCTTCAGCTACGGCATCGTCGTCCTCGCCGCGATCGCCGTCCTGTTGATCGTCGCTTTCGGTGGCAGCGTCACGAATCTGATCCCGCTCTACACGGTCGGCGTGTTCGTCGCCTTCACCCTCAGCCAATCGGGCATGGTTCGCCGCTGGCGGCGGCTCCGGGATGAGGTCGCAGGCTGGCGTCGTCGAGCGCTCATCAACGGCATCGGCGCGATCACGACCGGCGTCGTCGCGGTCGAGGTTGCCGCAGCCAAGTTCGCTCTCGGCGCGTGGATCGTCCTCATTCTCATCCCGCTGCTCGTCGCAATGATGCTGTTCATCGAGCGCCAATACCGGTCGGCGAGCGTCGCCCTCGCGGTTCGACCGGATGCCGCGATCCCACGTGCGCGCCGGGAGGAGCGTGTCGTCGTGCCCGTGCCGGGCATCAACCGAGCCGTCGTCCAGGCGATCAACGTGGGGCGCTCGATCGCCTCGGACGTTCGGGCCGTCCTCGTCTCCGACGATCCCGAAGAGGCGGCCAGGATCCGGAGCCAGTGGGAGCGCCAGCTGGGGGACATCCCGCTCGTCTTCGTCGAATCGCCCTATCGCGCGTTGGTCGGCCCGCTGCTCGCCTACCTCGACGTCCTCGATCAGGCATGGCCGCCCGACAAGAACGCCCCGATCACGTTCGTCATCGTCCCCGAGTACGTCGCCCGCAGCTGGTGGGAGCGGATCCTCTACAACCAGTCGGCGCGACGGCTCCGCACGGCGCTCCTCGGGCGACGGCACACCGTGGTGGTCAACGTCCCGTACCGCCGCGAGGATCCCGACGAGAGCGTTCCTCAACCACGCGCGACGTAGCCGATCGATCCCGAAGATCCCCGTTGCTATTCCCCGGAGGGTGGCGGAGCTGGCTCGGCCTGGGAGATTTCAGCTGGGTGGGGTCGACCGGCGATTCCACGCTCGAGGTCGTCGACACGGTTGACGAACTCCGCGAGAAGCTCCCGCCCGAGCTCTTCGACCTGGTCGCGGCTGCGGCCAAGCAGCCGGTGGTCGAAGACCTCGACATCTAGCCCTGCGGATGGCCAGGAGCTCGGACGATGACCGGGCTCGGGACCTCGCCCGCGATCCGTGCGCACGGGTTGCGCCGCTCGTACGCGAAGCTGTCGTCAGCGCCCTGCCGTGGCCTCCGCCGCATATCCCTCGGTCACCTCGCCCTTGTGCGCCGCAAACGCACCCAGGACTTCCTCCTTCTCCTGCTGTGGCACCTTGACGAAGTCGAGTGTGCGTCCAAGTTCGGCCGCGACTTCGTCAAACTCCTCAGGGGAGATCTTGAGGGCGCGATGGGCTTCTTCCAGGCCAAGGGGTGTGCTCCCCGGTCTCGTCGCAGAAAATTGGAAGGGTCCGCCGGCAACGTTGCAGACCCAGAGGGTGCGCATGAACTTCAGGCCCGGCAGTCTGCCCAGATTGTTCGTGTGCCATTCCCGGAGGGCCGGGTTTTCCGACTTCTGACCAACGATCGGGTTCTGCACGACCGCATCGCTGAAGTGGTCGATCACAGCTGCGATGGCAAATACGCCGCCGAGCCTGTCGTACAGAGTTGGCTCAGACATGGTTCAGCCACCTTCTCTTGCGCTCTTTGCGCGGGCTCGCAATTAACTTGACCAGGCGCGCGGAGGGCATCCCTGGACGTTACCGGTCTGCCGCTCGGAACTCAGTGACCATAGTCACGCAGGCCGCGTTGCCAGGGCTTGTTCGGTGAGCCCAAGAGATCGGCCGAGCTCGGGCGGCTAGACCAACTGCCGCAGTGAGGCCTCGTCGCGCATCTCAACACGGCCGCGCGAGAGGTTGATCGCGCCTCTCCTCTCGTAATTCTCCAATAGGCGACTGACCACTTCACGGGCCGTTCCGAGCTCGGCGGCGATGTCTTCGTGCCTCATGGAGATCACATCTGCGGTGGCAAAGTGCTGGAGCAGAAGAGCCGCAAGGCGGCTGTCGATCGTTCGGAACGCGACATCCTCCAGAAGCGTCGTGACGTCGACCAAGGCTCGGGTCGCGGTTTCGAAGATGTATCTGCGCATCGGGTCGCTGGTGATGACCCACTCTCGCAGCGCCGTTGCCGGAAGGACCACCGCCTCGGTCGCGACTTCAGCCTGACCCGTCGCGATCACGGGCCTGGCGAGCAACGCGGCGAGCATGCTGACCAAGCTCGATTGCTGGCTGCGCACGTGGTAAAGGGTGATGTCGCGCCCGGTCGCCCCCATCCTGAAGACTCTGAGGCTCCCTGCGCCTACCGCGGCAAAGTCTCTCGATGCGTCCCCTTCCCTAAAGAGGAAGTCTCCCGGCGCTAGCTTCACGTACCGAGCGGACGCCGAAATGGTGGACCGCAACTCGGCGGGCGAGTCTCGATAGAAGTCGAGGCGCTCCAGGATGTCCTGCTTGTTCAATCGTCATGTCTCTCTTTGTGGCGATCTCTCCGAGCATCAAGTCGAAGAGGTCACCCTGGGCGGCGTTGGTGCCGTCGGCGGTACGGTCGCAGGCGAAGGCACCGATGGCAATCATGAAGCCTCTGCCCATGGCCGGGGCTGGGCGAGGCGTCGCCGGGACGACTCGCTGTCCAGGCATCGGACCCAAGGACGGGGCGCGGCATCGAACGACCTTTCTCGTCTGGATCTCGACTTCGTGTCCTCCCGGTTATCGGCTGTTCAAGCCATTGTGCTAGCCACCTGAGCTCGATCCCGATCGATCGGGCGAGGAGGCGAAGAGTTGCCGCCTGTGAGCATCGGCTATTCTGGATCGGCGCCGACATAGCTCAGCGGTAGAGCCGCTGTTTCGGAAGTCTCCCGCCCTATGCGCAGTGCTACCCCGAGTGAAGGCCCGACACAAACGGCACACTTATCAGCTGTTCGATCCCTGAAGTGGTCCGCCTAGGATCGACGCTGCGGCCCGCTTGCGTCCGAGCCGACCCTTACCATCCGAAAGAGCTTCGATGTGGTGGGCTGACCCACCCTTCGAGCCCATCGGCGTCGGCGTCACGGGTGACGGACGCCGCGCACGGGTGATTCGGCAAGCGCCGCGTGGTCGGCTGATTCGTTCTGCATCACGCAGGTCGCAGCTCACCCACCGGCCGATCGAGCCGGATCTCATGCACCCCCAGCGCGAACGAGCCGAGTGCAAGAGCGGCAAGACCAATGGCAGCGACGAGCTGAAGGATTGCGTTGGGAATCGGTTTTCGGCTTCAAGCGGGTTCGAGTGCCGACGTTCGATCCAGACGAATCGCCGCCACGCCGAGCGTGAACCAACCGGCCAGGAAGCTGACAATCCCGACAAGGACGAGGGGCATGCCGAGCTCCCACAGATTCTGACCCACGGCGATCGCGCCAATGAACCCGACCGCCGGGCCGATCACGAGGGACAATGCCCCCTTGCGCGACAGAACGGATCCGCGGTACGTCGCGAGACCGAACGCTGCCGAGCCAAGGGCCACGGTGACCGCTCCAATCGAGAGAGGGCCATCTCGCCAATCTCCTGGGCCGGCGCCAGCCAGATCGTTGACGCCCGCGATGAAGATCACAACCGTCCCGACGGCCGTCACCGCGAAGGCGGTCCAGACAAGCCATGGGTTGGAACGAGCCTGGAACGCGCTCATCCCTGTGAGCGCCACGAGAAGAGCGGCCAACGCGACGAGAAGTGCGATCGTGCTGGCATTCTCGGAGCCTTCGGTGCGGCCGCCGGTCAAAGCGATGACGATGACGATCAGAGATGCGCCTACGATCGCCGCGATGCCGCCGATGCGAAGCGACATGGTGAATCTCCTTGCATGCTGCGTGTCGGAGCCCCGTCCGCGCAGCCGGAGCTGGGCGTCCAGGGCACCGAGGACGATGTCGGCAACGTCGAACGGCCCGAGCGGACGTTCCTCGAGGATGGCCTCGAACTCGTCGCCGTAACGCGCCCGCCAGCCGACGGGATAGCAGCGGACCAGGAACGACCTCATGGCGACTGCTTGCCGAGCTGGCGGAGACCCATCTGCGCGAACTCGGACAGGCCGCGCAGCTGCTCCGCGAGGTTCGACGCCCCGACCGCGGTCAGGCGGTACGGCCGGCGCCGGTCGACCGGCGGCAGCGGTTCGACGAGGCCCTGTTCCTCGAGTCGAACAAGCGCCGCGTAGAGGGTGCCGGCACCCATCGGCCGCCCCGTGCCGTGCTCGACGTCCTGCATGATCGCGTAGCCGTGCTTCGGCCCGTTACTCAGGCTGACGAGGATGAGCAGCGACGGTTCCGCGAACCGCCCGAACTCGGGGATCTTGCGTTCCATTGGCTCTCACTCGTACGACGGCCGATATATCGATAGGCGATATATACGCCACGACGGGAAGCTTGTCAAGCATCTTCGGATCGAACGACCGTTCTGGTCGGACGACGCAGCCGCCCGGTTGCCCTCACCAGTCATCAGCTGTTCGAGCGTTGCGCTAACCGTCTGAACCTGATCCCCGTGGATCGTGCGAGAGAGCAAAGAGCTGATGTCTATGAGCATCGACTATTCTTGGCCGGCGCCGACATAGCTCAGCGGTAGAGCAGCTGTTTCGTAAACAGCAGGTCCTCGGTTCAAATCCGAGTGTCGGCTCCACCTCTCCCCGCACGAACCGAACGGCCGTTCGCCGGTTGATGTGCTCGCCGCGGCGGGGTGACCCCTGACCTGACCCCTGAACGCGCGGGCCGGCTGAGCCGGCCCGCACCCTCAGCCGGGCGCGTACCCTGACGTCGTGTCCCGATCCGGCGAGTCCCGCACCGCGACCTTCCTGATGACCGATATCGAGGGGAGCGCGCGCCTCTGGGAGCACCGGCGCGACGCGATGGTCGTCGCCCTCGCGGCCCACGACGCGCTGCTCCGCTCGGCCGTCGAGGAGGCCGGCGGCGCCGTCTTCAAG
>DATCPH010000264.1:0-23039 GCA_036570185.1 Candidatus Limnocylindrales bacterium
GGCCTCCGGGACGGTCCCCCGGGTGCGAGAATCTGGTATGCGCACCAAGACGTTTCGCCCGTACGACCAGGACACCCTCCTGCTGATGCCGCCGTCGGTCCGTGACTGGGTCGCCGCGGATAGCCTCCCCGCGTTCATCAACGACGTCGTCGACGAACTTCGACCTGGCCCCCTTCCTCGCCGCGCACGACGAGCCGCGGGGGATGCCGCCGTACCACCCCCGGCTCATGCTCAAGGTCCTCCTCTATGGCTACGCCACCGGCGTCACGAGCTCGCGCAAGCTCGAGACGCGACTCGCCACGGACGTCGGCTTCATGTTCCTCGCCGGGCAGGCCCACCCCGATCACAAGACGATCTCGAGCTTCCGCCGCCGCCACCTGGCCGCCTTCGGCGGGCTCTTCCTCCAGGTCCTCGTCCTGTGCCAGGAAGCCGGGCTCGTCAAGCTCGGCCGGGTCGCCCTCGACGGGACGAAGGTCAAGGCCAACGCGTCGAAGCACAAGGCGATGAGCTATGGCCGGATGGCCGAGCGCGAGGCCCAGCTCGCCGCCGAGGTCCGGGCGATCCTCGAGGAGGCCGAGGCGGTCGATGCCGCCGAGGACGAGCTGTACGGCGACGCCCGGGGTGACGAGTTGCCACCCGAGCTGCGCACCCGCGAGGGTCGGCTGCGCAAGATCCGGGAGGCCAAGGCGGCCCTCGAGCGCGCGGCCGTCGAGCGGACCGGCAAGGCCGACGCGGTCCCCGCTGCTCGCGCCCAGCGCAACTTCACCGACCCCGACAGCCGGATCATGCGGTCCAGGACCGACGGCTGGGTCCAGGCCTACAACGCCCAGGCGGCCGTCGACGAGACCGCCCAGGTGATCGTCGCCGCGACGGTCAGCGCCGACCCGACCGACCCGCGCCACCTGCCCGCGATGGTCGATGCGATCATCGTGAACACCGGACGTTCCCCGGGACGCCTCCTCGCCGACGCCGGCTACGGCTCGGACGACAACCTCGCCGCCCTCGCCGAGCGCTCGATCGACGCCTACGTGGCCGTCCGCCGCGACCGTCACAGCGTGCCGGCCCCAGCGCCGCCGCGCGGTCGGATCCGAGCGGGGCTGTCGGCCCGACAGCGGATGGGCCGCAAGCTCCGGACGAAGCCGGGCCGGGCCCACTACGCGCGACGCAAGACGATCGTCGAACCGGTCTTCGGCCAGATCAAGGAGGCCCGCCGGTTCCGGCGGTTCAGTCTGCGCGGGCTCGAGCAGGTCCAGGCTGAATGGCAGCTCGTCGCCCTCGTCCACAACCTGGGCAAGCTGTTCACCAGCGGCCGAGCCGATCGGGTCCTCGCCAGCTGGCCGACGCCTCGGCTGACCGCCAGGCTGGCCGTCGGATGAGCCTCGGGCCTCGGCACGCCCGTGATCGGCAGACGGCTGGCCGCTCGTCAGGCGACCGCGACACCTCCGTTCGGCGCCGCGCTGCATCCGCCGGACCGATTACGGACGCAAGCTCCTAGGCCCCGCCGACGACGAGCCCGCGGTCCAGGATCTGCTCATACAACCGGATCGTTGCCAGCGAAATGTCGGACCAGGCAAACTGGCTGTTGGAGAGCTCAAGGGCTCGTTCGCCCATCGCTGCCGCCCCGGGTCGATCCACCAGGACCTTGACGAGTGCGGAGGCAAGCGCACGAGTGTCGCCCGGGGGAACGAGACATCCGGTACGGCCCGGGATTACCCAGGTGTTGTGCTCGCCGACCGCCGACGCTACGACCGCGCGAGCAGAGGAATGGGCATACCTCAGCACGCCGCTCGTGCCGATCTCGAGGTACGGCAAGACGACGACATCGGAGGCCCGGTAGAACGAATTGGCCTCGGCCGGGTCGATCTGCCGAAGTTCGGCTCGCACTCCCGACCAGGTGCCCAAGGACAAGACCTGGCTGGTAAGCGATTCCGCGCCAGGTCCCCTGGAGGGTTTGCCGGCAACGACCAGCAAGGCTTGGGGTATCTGGCGTACGACCTCGGGCCAGGCCCCGAGCAGCACGTCCAGCCCCTTCGCTGGACGAAGCGACCCGAAGAACAGCGCGATGGGAACGTCAGATGGAAGCCCCAGGCGATCGCGGGCGTCACGCTGAGGGAGATCGGGGTCCAAGATCCCGCCGAGCAGGCACACAATGGTAGACTCAGCCGCTTTGACCGACCTGATCTCATCCGCGCCGGGCCCGGACGACTTGACAACCGTTACCCCGCCCGCCCTCACGGACGGTCGCTCGCCCGCACTCGCTGCCTTCCTGTCGTTCCTTTGGCCCGGCTTGGGCCAGTGGTACGCTGGCCGGCCGCGGATCGCCGCCATCCTGGCCCTGCCGGTCCTGGCCATCGCCCTCTACCTGCTCTTCCTTGCCAGCCATGGCATCGAGGCCCTGGGCGCCGATCTCCTGGTCCCCGGCTTTGCCCTGGCGCTGATCGCGCTGGCCGTCGTGCTGGGGGCGTGGCGCCTGCTGGCGATCGGTCACGCGTATGCCGTGACCGCACCGGCGGCCCGTCCGAGCCGGACCCGCGGGGCGGCCATCGTGGCGCTGCTCGCGGCGATCGTGGTGCTCAGCCACGCGCTCGTCGGGTACTACGCTTGGGCCTTCTACGATGCGGGTTCGCGGATCTTCGTCGGTGCCGAGCCGATCAGCACCCCGTCGCAGTCGCCCGTTGACAGCACCGGCCCGGGCGGCGCCGCCGGCAACTTCGCAGGTGGGCCGGACGTGACGCCCGCCACCCCGAACTCCCGCATCAACATCCTGGTGACCGGCATCGACGCCTACCGGACCCGGAGCGAGGCCCTCAACGACACGCTCCTGGTGATCAGCATCGACCCGGCCACGAAGAGGGCGGCCATGATCAGCATCCCGCGCGACACCTCGGACTTCCGGCTCTACTCGGGCGGGACGTACACCGGCAAGATCAACTCGCTCATGACGGCCGCGTACCTCGGCCCGGCTCGGTACCCGGATGGGCCGATCCGCACGCTCACTCGTGAGGTCGGCTACATCCTGGGCATCCCGATCCACTACTACGCAGCGATCGACCTGGCCGGCTTTGCACGGATGATCGATCCGGTCGGTGGGGTGGACGTGGTCAATCCCAAGCCGATCCAGGATGGGCTCTACGACTGGCTCGACGGGAGTCGAAACGGGTTCTACCTTTCGGCGGGTCCCCACCATCTCAACGGGCGTTTGGCGCTCGCCTACGTTCGGTCGCGCCAGGGGGTGGGCGACAGCGACTACAGCCGGGCGGCGCGCCAGCAGCAGGTCCTCGTCGCGCTCAAGCAAAAGATGATCCAGCCGGCCATGCTCACCAAGCTGCCGGCACTGCTCGACGCGGCCGCTCAGACGATCAAGACGGATTTTCCGCCTGACCGAGTCTCCGAGATGCTTGACATCAGCAAGCAGTTGGCGGACAGCTCGATCCAGAAGTTCGTCCTTGGCCCACCGTACAACTACCACCCAGATTCCTCGACAACGGGTGGCGTCTGGACCAGCCGGCTGTACATGGACAAGGTCGCCGCGCTCTCAGTGCAGCTCTTCGGCGCTGACAGCGCCTACTACAAGCCGCCGGCTTTACCCTCCCCGATCGCCAGCCCCTGAGATCGTCGGCGCGAATCGTGTCTAGCCAGGCAGAGCGCCGGGCGGAGCGTCACCCGGGCAGTGGGGAAATGAGACGCGCGACGTCGGCCGCCCTGGCGGTCGCACTCCTCGGGGCTGCCTGCGGGCCGAATCCGTCGCCGGCGCCGTCGATCGAGGCGATTGCGCCCAGCCCACCGGACCAGCCTTCCGGGCTGCCTTCCGCGGCGCCCTCGCCGGATGCGAGCGCACCGCCGAGCCCGTCCGTCCTTCTGTCGATCGACGGCCGCACCGGCGACCCGGTCATGTTCGATCGACTGCCGATCGCGGTGACGATCGACGACAACCTGGCGGCCCGCCCCCAGGCCGGCTTCAACGCGGCCTCGATCGTCTATCAGGCACCGGCCGATGGCGGCGAGGACCGCTACATGATGGTCTTCCAGGAGACCGACGCCTCGGTCGTCGGGCCAGTTCGTAGTGGCCGGCCCTACTTTGTCCGCTGGGCGGCCGAGTACCGTTCCCTGTTCGCTCACTACGGCGGCGATGCGAAAACGCTCGCCTACATCCCGACGATCAATGGCATGCTCGTCTATAACCTCGACGCCCTCAACGGGTCAGGCGCCGCGTTCCATCGGGTCTCGTATCGGGACGCCCCGCACAATGCCTACACCTCGACCACGGCCATGCGGAAGGTGGGTATTTCCCACGGGGCGCCGCTCGACATGATCGCCGGCCTCGGAACGCGATTGTTCGTCCAGGAGGCGGCGCCCTCCCTGCGGCCTTCGAAGGGTGCGATCAGCGTTCCCTACAACCGAGGAGCGAGCACGTACGCCTACGATCCCACGACGAACAGCTACCTTCGATCGGTGGCTGGCCATGCGCAGGTCGACCCCTCGAACAACGAGCGCGTCGTGGCTCACAACGTGGTGGTGCTGTTCATGACCCTGTCGATCGATCCGGAGTCGGAGCCCGGCTATCATCGACCAGTTCTGGCTCAGATCGGCTCCGGCAAGGCACTCGTCTTTCGCAACGGCGAAGCGATCGTGGGAACGTGGCAAAAGGCCGACGCTGGCGACCTGACTCGCTTCATCGATGGTTCGGGCGGAGAAATCGGGCTGGTCCCAGGGTCGATCTTCATCCAGGTCGTACCCTCGGGGACGACCGTGACCTATTCAACACACTGACCGATTCCTGGAGGAACAGACAACCAATGGAGCCCACCGAGCAACGACAAAGCGGGCATCGCAGCACCGGCGGCGCGATCCGGCGCGCACTCGGTCTCCTCGCGTTCCTGCCGGTCGCATCACGCGTACCGACCTACGCACGTTTGGTCTGGGCGCTTGCCCTCGACGAACGGACGCCCTCCGGGCGCAAGGCGGTGCTGGGCGCGGCGCTCGGCTACGTGTTCCTTGGGCGTGACCTCGTCCCCGACGACATCCCGATCGTCGGGGGGCTTGACGACCTGGTCGTGGTAGCCCTTGCGGTCGAGTTGTTTCTCGACGGTGTCCCGCCCCAGTTGCTGACGGAAAAGCTCGACGAGCTGGCGATCGATCGCCGGGCCTTCGACGCGGACATCGCCCGGATCCGCCGGCTGACGCCGCGGCCGGTGCGTCGACTCATCCGCCGGATTCCCGGCTGGGTCGATGCCGCCGCCGGCACCTTGCGGCAAAGCGGGCTCGGCCCCAGACTGCGGGCCTGGATCGCGAGCCCGGAGCCGCGACTCGGACGCCGGCCCGGCCCGGTCATGGAGGAATCGAATACGTGAAGGTCATTCTCACGACGGATGTCACTGCGCTCGGCAAGAGCGGCGAGATGAAGATGGTGGCCGACGGTTATGCCACGAACTTCCTCATCCCGCGCAAGCTGGCCGTGCCTGCCGCCGGCGGTGCCTATCGAGCCTGGCAGCATGACATCGCCAGCCGCGAGGACCAGCGGAAGCGCGAGCGGGAGGAGTCCGAGATCGCGGCCCAGCGGATCTCGAGCACGACGCTGACGATGGGCGTCAAGGTCGGCGAGGGCGGCAAGCTGTACGGCTCGATCACGTCGAAAGACATCGCCGACGCGCTGGCCCGCCGCGGCATCGAGATCGACCGCCACAAGATCGACCTCGAGGAGCCGCTCAAGTCGCTCGGGACCTACAAGGTCGCGGTCAACGTCGCGTCAGGGATGACGCCCGAGGTCACGGTGGTGGTCGAGCCCAAGGGCTAGGCTCCCCGAAGCGGCACGATCGGGGCCCTGCACCGGGCGGGCCGGCCGCACCCGGGCCCCACCGAGGGCGCACGAGGAGAGACGTTGCTGGCGACACTGGCGCTCAGCCTCGCCGTGGTCGTGGGCGGTGCGCTCGCGACGTACCTGTACGACCGCGACTCCCCGCCGCTCGCGCGCATTTTCACCGGTGCCTGCACGGGATACGCCGCCTTCGCCCTCGCGGGCTTCCTGGTCGCCTGGCTGACGGAGCGGGCGACGACCTCCCTCGCAGTGCCGGTCGTCGTTGCGACGATCGCCGTCCTGCTGCCACTGCTCCTCCTGCTCCGGTCCAGCGTCCGGTCGGCGGTCTCGGGCGATATTCACGCGGTGGAAGGTGCGGTGCGGGGCTTCGTTCGGGCGCCTTCGCCGGCGTCGATCGGCCGCTTGGCCTACTGGGGCGCCTTCGCGGTCGGACTCTGGTTCGTGTTCGACCACGTCCTCTTCGAGCGCGCGGACGGCCTCTACACGGGCTTCGCCAACGCCCTCGGCGACCTGCCGTTCCACGTGCAGGTGTCGGCGAGCTTCGCCTACTCGGGCAATGTGCCGGCCGAGGACCCGACCTACCTCGGGTCGACGTTCGCCTATCCGTACATGGCCGACTTCCTGTCGGCGATGTTCATGGGCGTCGGGGCGTCGATACGCGATGCGCTGCTGGTGCCGAATTTCGTCCTCGCCGCGTCGCTTGTCGGCGTCCTCCATCGCTGGACGCGCGACCTGACCGGCGACCGGCTGGCCGCGGCGATCGCGCCACTCCTGCTCTTCCTGTCGGGTGGCCTTGGCTGGCTCACCCTCCTCGAGGACGCCCAGCTCGGCGGGAACGGGATTCTCGGCGCCCTGACGTCGCTGAGCCGCGACTACACGATCGCGGGCGACTCCATCTATCGCTTCGGGAATGCGATCACGACGCTGCTCGTTCCGCAGCGCAGCTTCCTGTTCGGCCTGCCGATCGCGATCGTGGTCTTCACGCTCCTGTGGGCGGAGCTCGGCGACGACCGCCGTCCGAGGCTTGAGACCGCCAGCGACGCGACGGTCCGCGCGGGCGGCCCCGTTCAGACCGTCGCGGGGACGATCCGCGGCGAAGCACGGATGCTCGTCGCCGGTCTCCTCACCGGAACGCTGGTTCTGGTTCACGCCTACACGTTCGTGACCGTGATGGCGACGGCATTCTTCTTCGGCCTGATCTTCCGGCAATGGCGAGACCGGAGATGGCGACGCTGGGTCGTTTTCGTCCTGGCCGCCGCGACCATTGCCCTCCCGGAGTTCGCATGGTCCACGATCGGCAGCGCGGCCAGCGCCGGGAGCTTCATCGGCATCGAGATCGGGTGGGATCGCGGCCAGCACGATCCGGTCACGTTCTGGCTGGCCAATACCGGCCTCTTGATCCCCCTCCTGGTCCTCGCCTACCTGTGGAAGCGACGCGGAGAGCCAGTCCTGTCGCGCCGCCTGGGCCTCTACTACATGCCGTTCCTGGCCTGGTTCATCGTCCCGAACGTCCTTCGTCTCGCGCCCTGGATCTGGGACAACATCAAGGTCCTCTTCATCTGGTACACGGCCTCGCTTCCGCTCGTCGCGATCGTGCTCGCGACGGCGCTCCGGGGTGGCGCAATCGCGCGGACGATCGGTTTGCTGGTCCTCCTCTCGCTGACGCTGGCGGGAGGCCTCGACGTTTTCCGGGCCGCATCGGGCCAGACGCAGTACCGCGAATACGACCGCGACGGCATGGCCCTCGCGAGCTCCATCCTGGCGACGACGCCGGTTCGGACGGTGATCCTCCACGGCCCGACCTACAACCCGCCGCCGTACCTCACCGGCCGCCGATCCGTCCTCGGTTACACGGGCTACATCTGGGCCCACGGCCTTCCGTACGAGGGACGCCAGCGCGACATCGAGCAGATCTATGCCGGCGGTCCGAACGCCGCTGGCCTGATTCAGCGCTACGGGGTCGACTACATTGAGGTCAGCCCGATCGAGCGAGGGATGATGCCCGTCAACGACGCCTTCTTCGCCCAATTCAAGGTCGTCGTCCAGGCGGGCGAGTACCGCCTCTATGCCGTCAAGCCGTAGGTCGGGCGCCCGGGCGAGCGCCGCGCGGCGCGCCGCCGAGCGTCCTCCGCCGGCCGCCGGTCAGCGCCCTCCGACGGCCCCTTTCGAGCGCCTTCCGGGGACCACAGGCGAGCGCTCTCCCATCCCTGGAGACTCGGGCGCTCCGGACCGTCGTTGGACCGTCGTGGCGATCGCAGTCCTGGTCGTTGCCGCGTCGATCCGGCTTTACGACCTCCAACTCGCGCCCTTCCACAACGACGAGGGCGTGAACGGCTGGTTCACGACGAACCTGGTCCGGACGGGCATCTACCGATACGACCCTGCGAACTACCACGGCCCGACCCTGTACTACCTCGCCCTCGCTTCAGAAACCCTCATCGGGCTCAACGCCTGGGCGCTGCGACTCGTGCCGGTCTTCTTCGGGCTGGTCACCATTGGCTTGGTCCTCGCGATGCGCCGCTGGATCGGGGCCGTCGGAGCGTTGGCCGCGGCCGTCCTGCTGGCCGTTTCGCCGGGCTGGGTCTACTTCTCTCGCTACTTCATCCACGAGACCCTCCTGGTCTGCTTCACGGTCGCGCTGGTGTACTTCGTGGCCCGCTGGCGCGAGACGAGCCGGACCGCGTTTCTGATGCTCGCGGCCGCCACGGCGGCCTTGCTCTTCGCGACCAAGGAAACGGCGATCCTGACCGTGGCGGTCCTGCTGATCGCGCTGGGCTGCCTGCCGCTCTACGACCGGCTGCGAGGCATGCAGGGCGGCGAACGTCCCAGGAGGAGGGCCGCCGGGGCGGAGCAGACCCTGGACGAGCGGATCCTCGCCGCCTTCGGGAGCGGCAAGGTCGTCGTCCCGCTGCCACTGGTCGGGGCGATCGGCGTCTTCGTCGCCGTCTACGTGCTCCTCTACTCCTCGTTCTTCACCAACTGGCCGAAAGGCCTCGTCGACTCATTCGGATCGCTGGCCATCTGGACGACCACCGGCGTCCAGGATCAGGTCCATTCGATCGTGACTTACCTGGAATGGCTCGTGAGGGAAGAGCTGCCGATCCTCGTGTTGGCCGTCATCGGTGGCCTCCTCGCGGTTCTCAGCGGCCGGTCACGCTTCGCGCTCTTTGCCACGCTCTGGGCCGCGGGGCTGTTCGCCGCCTATTCACTGATCGCCTACAAGACCCCCTGGCTCGCGCTGAACTTCGTCGTGCCGATGGCAATCGTCGCGGGGTACGGGATCGAGCGGATGTGGCGGGCGTGGCAAGGCCGGCGGGCGCTCGTCGTCGGGATCGTCGCCCTGGCGGCGGTCGTCAGCGGCTATGGCGCGATCCGGCTCAGTTTCTTCGACTACGACGTCGACACGAATCCATACGTCTATGCCCACACCGTCCGCGACGTCTACCGGCTCGTGGACGACGTGGCCGCCGAGGGCAGGCGGCTCGGCACCGGGACGGCAACGCCGATCGTGATCATGTCCCCGGACTACTGGCCGCTGCCCTGGTACTGGCGGGACGATCCCAAGGCGGGTTTCTACGGCCAGGTTACCGACACATCCGAGCCCATCGTCCTACTCAGAAAGGACCAGGAGGCGACGATGTCGACGTCCTTCACCTCGCAGTACGCCCGACGCGACGAGTACACCTTGAGACCCGGCGTTCAGCTCGTCCTGTACCTGCGCCGTTCGTGACGACCCCGGCGTCGGCGGAGACGATGCCGAAGGCGGCGCCGGAACCAAACATGGCCGCGCGGTTGGGACGGATCTACCGCGATCCGATCTGGATCGACGCGATCCTTCCGACGGCCGCCCTCCGGGTCGTCCTCCTGGTGGCCGGCGTCCTGGCCGTTGTGGTCTTCAGGCCCGAAGCGCTACCCGGATCGAGCGTTCTCGACGTCTGGAATCGCTGGGACGTGCCGCATTTCCTTGAGATCGCCCGATCCGGTTACGGCGCGCCCACCGATCCGGCCCGAATCGTCCTGCTACCCCTCTTCCCGGCTCTTATTGCGATTGGCTCGATCGTCGTCAACCCGCTGGCCGCCGGCATGATCGTCTCGTTCCTCGCGACCCTCGGCGCGGCTGCAGGCCTGTACCGCTTGGTGCAGCTCGACGAGAGCCCGCCAACCGCACGGGGAGCGGTCCTCGCGATGAACGTCTTTCCGACCGCTTTCGCTCTTGTCGCTGCCTACTCCGAGGCGCCATTCCTGGCGTTGGTCGTCTGGGCCCTCGTCGCCGGCCGGCGCGGGGACTGGCGGAACGCGGGCCTGCTCACGCTACTCGCCGGCGCGACGCGTCTCCAGGGTGCGCTTCTCATCCCGGCGCTTGCGTTCCAGTACCTGGTCGCTCGCCGCCGGGTCGGGCCTGATCTAGCCTGGCTCCTCCTTGGCCTGGGTGGCCCCGCGATCTATCTCGGCATTAACGAGCAGATCTTCGGGGACCCGTTCCGTTTCCTTGAGGTCCAGCGGACCATTTTCGGGGTCCAGGCTGCGTGGCCGTGGACGACGATCCCGTCGCTGATCGGCGGCATCCTGCGAGGGCGGCCGAGCGAATTTTGGACAACCGTTTACCTCATGCCGGTCCTCGCCGACGCACTTTTGGCGCTGGTGACGATCTGGGCCGTCCTTCATCGCCCGTTCCAGCCCGGCCTCGCTGCACTCTCATTCCTGAACCTCGTGGGCTTCCTGGTCCTGAGCTGGCCCATCAGCGTTCCGCGCTATCTCATGGGCGTGCCCGGCGTCTTCGTCTGCCTGTCCGTGATCGGCCAGCGGCCCGTCGTTGCCCAGACGCTGCTGGTGGGCTCGGTGCTCCTGCTGGGAACGTTCCTGACGCTGTTCGTGATCGGCCACTGGGCCTTCTGACGGGCGACCGGCCTGGGCCCCCGCAGCCTACCGTCGTAGCCGCCAGACCGTGGTCGTGCCGACCCGCTCGGCCGTCTCGAAGCGCGGACTCCCGTCGAAGTCGGTCGGTGGTTTGCCGCCGCAGTCGATCAGCCCGCCGCTCGAGAGGACGTACGTCGCGCCGTAGCGAGCCATGACTGCGGCGGCCGCGGCGTCCCCGTCGCAATACGCGGCGTGGACGTCGCGGGCTCGCGCGTCCGGGTCGTAGCCGAGGTTCGCCACGTAGGGCCCGAAGCCGGTCACCCGCAGGCGCCCGGCGAGGTCCACCGGGCTGTTGATCCAGGCGTCGGTCACGAAGATGGCTCGCTCCGGCGTCTCAACCTCGATCCACTGGGCGACGAGCTGCTGGTCGGGCGTGAGCGCCACGCTCGGATCGAGGACGTCCCACGTCGAGACCAGCGCGGGCGAGATGGCGGAGATCGCGAGCACAAGGGCGACGACCGGCCGCGGCCAGTTCCGCAGGAGCCACGCGGCCAAGATCGCCGCAGCCATCAACATGACCTGGAAATACTTGTTCATGTCGAAGGCGACCGAGCTCACCACGACGACGTTGGGCACGAGGAACAGGGCGAAGAGCCAGAGCCCCAGGAATTGGACGTTGACGAGGCGCCGCTTTCCGATCGCCGCGACCGCGACCGCGACCACGGCGAGTAGGGCCGGCAGTCCAAGGTTCGTGGCGTAGAAGAACGCTACGGCGGGCAACCCATCCGAGAACCGGGCCTCGCTCCACCCCGGGACGAGATGGAACGCGCCGCGCTGGGCCTGGAGGGACACCGCTCTGGCCACGAACGGCAGCGCAAGGACCACCGGCGCCCCGAATAGCAGCGCCTCACGGACGAACATCCGCCGGCGCCAGATGCGCCGGCTGACGAACAGCAGCCCGACGATCAGGTACGTCGCCGGAAAAAAGAAGAACTGGAACGGCGCCAGCAGCGCCGCCAGGATGCCGCCCAGCAGGACGCCGGCGGGTCGCCGGCCGACCGACGCCTGGACCAGCAGCACAATCGCCACGAGCGCCGGCAACCCGAACGCCGTCGCACGGTGGGTCAGGAGGCCGGTTCCCAGGACGGAGGCGATCCGGAAGAACGGCCAGTCGCCGGCCCAGGTGTTGTCGTATGAGTTCCTCGTCAGCAGCTCGACGAGGCTGCCCTGGCCATGTTGCAGATCGAGGATGAGGCGGATCCAGCCAAGGCCGCCGCCGAAGCAGGCGAGGATCACGGCGATCGCGGCGGCTCGGCGATTGAGGGTGAGACGTCGCGTCAGTTCCCAAAGGACGAGGGCCAGAATCCCGGCCATCGCTGCGCTCGAGACGATGAAGACGGGGATGATCGGCATGCCCGCGACAGCCGCGAGGATCGCCCCGTGGAAGTCGGCGAACCAGTGATAGATGAGGGGGACGCCCGCGTAGTACGGCAGCTGTGGCGGGAAATTGCCGTGGACGATGCTGTTTCCGATCGAAACATGGACGAGGAAGTCGCTCCAGTTCCAGCCGCCGGAGACCCAGCCGTCCGGAGTTTGGTGCCAGGCGCTCAATCCGAGGACGGTGAGCACGACGAGGAAGGTCCCGCCCGCCAGGAGCCACGCGGTCCTGTATCGGACCATGGCCCGCCGGACAGACACCCTTGACACGGTTGGCGGGTCCGCCAGGAACGGAAGGGGCCGAGTTGCGAGGAGCCAGGTCGCGCCGATCAGTACGCCGGTGGTCGCGAGGATGCTGGGCCGACCGAATCCCAGGCCATGGGCCAGCACGTTGACGAGATGGCTGGCGATGAAGACGCTTGTGACCACGCCCGCGCCGAGGCGCCCGGGCGGAGCGAGCGCGGGGGCGACCCGCACGACGAGCCACCAGCCTGGCACGACGACGAGGAACGGCCACGCGGCAACAACGGCGAGCGGCGGGAGGTTCGCCGCAACCAGGAGCAGACCGAACGCGACTGCCGCGAGCAGGGTCGAACGTGGCTTGGTCATGATCCTCGTGTCGGCACCGACCGCCACTCAGCATGCCGTGACGCCGCGCGATGATAGTCCGCGTGACCGTCACGACGATCCTGCACGTCGACCTCGATGCCTTCTTTGCTGCCGTCGAGCAGCGGGACCGGCCCGAGCTCCGCGGCAAGCCGGTCGTCGTCGGAGGCGGTGGGCCGAACGATCGGGGCGTCGTGAGCGCGGCCAGCTACGAGGCCCGCCGCTTCGGCATTCATTCGGCTATGCCCTTGCGCCAGGCCGGTCGCCTGTGCCCGCAGGCCGTCTTCCTGCCGGTCGACGGGGTGAAATACCAGGGCGTGAGCCGCGAGGTGATGGCCATCCTGCGGCGGTTCACGCCACTCCTCGAGCCGATTTCCATCGACGAGGCGTTCCTGGACGTGACTGCCTCCCGGGCCTTGTTCGGCGACGGTGCGGCGATCGCACGGCAGATCAAGGCCGCGGTAACGGGCGAGGTCGGTTTGACAGCATCGGTGGGGGTTGCCACGACCAAGCTCGTGGCCAAGATTGCGAGCGACCTTCGAAAACCCGATGGATTGGTCGTTGTCCCGCCGGGTGAAGAGGCGGACTTCCTCGCTCCTCTCCCGATCTCGCGTCTGTGGGGCGTCGGCCGGCAGACGGCGGGCGCCCTCCGCGAGTACGGGGTCGCGACGATCGGCGACCTTGCCGCCCTGCCGCCCGACCTCCTGGTGCGCCGGTTCGGCAAGCACGGCGCAGCGCTCGTCGATCGGGCGCGAGGCGTCGACGCCGATCCGGTCGGCGACCTGGACGCGGCGAAGTCCGTCGGCCACGAGCACACGTTCGACGTCGACACCTCCGATCGCGAGACGATCGAACGGACGCTCCTGGGCATGGCCGAGGGTGTGTCCGGACGACTCCGGGCGTCCGGCTTCAAGGCGGCGACCGTGACCGTGAAGATCCGGGACTCGAGCTTCCGCACGATCACCCGCCAGCGAACGTTACCGGAGCCCACCGACCTGACCGAGCCGATCTGGCGTGCCGCCGTCGAGCTGGCGCGCCCCGAGGTCCGGGGCGTGCGAATTCGGCTTCTCGGCGTGACGGCATCGAATTTCGGCGAGTCGGAGCAACTGGGTCTCTTCGCGCCGGAGGACCCTCGCCGCCGGCGCCTTGTCGAGGCGGCCGACGCGATCCGGCGACGGTGGGGCGAGCGGGCCGTCACCCGGGCGCGCCTCCTGGGGACGCGCCTGCCGGCGCCGTTCGAGCGTGACCCCATGACTGCCCCGGAGCGGCGAACCGGCACAGCTGCGGCCCGCAACGCTGCCGGTCGCGATCCGGACGCCAGTGCCGGCGAGCGTGACAACGAAGCTGACACAGCACTCGACGAGATTCCCATCGACGAGACTTGACATCGAACAGGTGTTCGATCTAGTCTCTCTGGTATTCGAACAGACGTTCTGTCGCCGCGGTGCCCCGCCGACGCAGCGAACGCGAGTGCTGATGACCGTGAGAAAGGAGCGCCATGGCGATGATCCGAGTTGAGCCGGTTCCCGTCCGGGTTCGGACGGACTGGTTTGATGGGCGTCCCCGCGAAATCACCTGGGCCGAGCGGCGTCTCCCGGTGATGGGGATCGTCGGGATCCGTGACGAATCGGCGGCGTACCCGGCCGTTGTGGGGCCGCGGACCGTGTTCGAGGTCGTCACCCCGACGGCACGATTGACCCTGAGCTTCGGGCACCGATCGCGTCACTGGACGATCGAGGGCCTCGACGAGGTCGTTCGGGCCGCCTAGCGAGCACCCGCGGCAGATTTCTTCAGGCCGGCGCGACCCTCCCTCGCCGCCGGCCCGGCCCGGCTTGCCGATACAGCGAGCCCGGGCTTCGGAGGCGGGGCGAGTGCGCCGGTACCGCGCTCGCCCGCTCCGAGCCACGGCCGGCGTCCAGCTGGCCCTCTGCCACCCACCCGCAACCTTACAATCACGCCGTGCACGACGGCTCTTCGACGCCCCGTTTTCGCGACCTCACTCTGGGTGAGTTCGGCGATCGCCTCTCCTCGGCAGACCCGGTCCCGGGCGGTGGCAGCGCGTCGGCCGTGGTCGCCAGCCTGGCCGCCGCGCTCGTCGCCATGGTGGCCGCGCTTTCAGAGGGCCGGCCGAAGTACGGCGACTACTCGGAGCTCCTCGCCTTGACTCGGGCGGACGCCACCCGGATGCGCGATCGTTTTCTGGCGCTGGCCGACGAAGACGCCGAAGCCTACGGCGCGTACGCCGCCGTCCTCAAGCTGCCGAAAGACACCGACGACCAGCGCGCCGTTCGGGCGGAGAAGCTCAAGATCGCGGCCCGACGCTCGGCCGAGGTGCCCCTGACTTGCCTGGAGGTCTGCCTCGAGCTCGTGTCGGCGGCCGAGGCCCTCGCCGGCCGGAGCAACGTCAACGCCTCCAGCGACCTCACGGTCGCGTCGCTCCTGGCCGAGGCTGCCGCCCGCGGTGCGGCCGCCAACGTCCTCGAGAACCTGCCGGCGATCGGGGACCCCGGTTTCATGCAGATCAGCACGGCGCGGACGGTGGATCTCCTCGAGCGGATCGGCCGGATCGGGGCTTCCGCTCGTGAGGCCGCGCAGCGACGCGAGTCTCGTCCGCCGCTGACACCCGTGCGGGCCTGACCGATGCCGGCCACGGCGACGGCGCGCTTGCTCGAGGGAGCGCCGATCGCCGCCAGCATCCGGGAATCGGTCGCAGAGAGCGTGGCCTCCTTCACCGAACGGGTGGGTCGGGCGCCGTCGCTGGCCGTCGTGATCTCCGGCCGCAGCGCACCGTCGATGGTCTACCTGCAGAAGATCCTCAAGAGCTGCGCCAGCGTCGGGATCGACGGCCTGCTCGTGGACCTCGGCGAGGACGGCGACGAAGCCAGCGTCGTCGGTGCTGTACGGCGTCTCAGTGCCGACGTCGGCGTCGACGGGATCATCGTCCAGATGCCCCTCCCGCCGTGGATCCGCCTCCGATCGGTGATCGATGCGATCGACCCGGCGAAGGACATCGATGGCATCCACCCTCTCAATGCCGGGCTGCTCCGCCTGGGCTACGACGGCTTCCTCCCGGCGACGGCGCACGCCGCGGTCGAGATCCTGCGGCGTTCGGGGATCCCGATCTCGGGACGGAGCGCGGTCGTGATCGGTCGCTCGGCGGTTGTCGGCACGCCCGCCGCGTTCCTGCTCCTCAAGGAGGACGCCACCGTCACTATCTGCCACACGAAAACGGTCGATCTTCGCGGGCACGTGCGGGGCGCCGACATCGTCGTCGTCGCGGCCGGCCACCCGGGACTGGTGACGGGCGACATGCTCAAGCCTGGCGCGGTCGTCGTCGACATCGGGATCAACGTGGTCGACGGAAAGATCGTGGGCGACGTGGACCTTGCCTCGGCGAGCGCGGTCGCTTCGGCGATCACGCCCGTGCCGGGTGGGGTCGGTCCATTGACCAGCGCGCTGCTCTTGAGCCACCTGATGCGGGCGGCGGAGGCTCAGGCCGCGCGCCGGATGGGATGGGCCGGGGCGTGACCCGGATCGCCGAAACGTGACCCAGATCGCCGACGAGCCGAGCGCGCCAAAGCCGCCCACGCAGGCCGCCGCCAAACCGTTTCCGTCGGACCTGGCGATCGCCCACTCCGTGACGCCACGGCCCATCATCGACGTGGCCCGCGACCTGGGCCTTCGCGACGATGAGATCGAGTTCTACGGTCCGACCAAAGCCAAGGTGAGCCTCGCCGCCATCGGGCGACTCGAAGCCGCCGGGCCGCGCGGCAAGTACGTCGTCGTGACGGCCATCACCCCGACCCCCCTCGGCGAGGGCAAGACCACCACCACGATCGGGCTGACCCAGGGCCTCAACCGGATCGGTCGCCGCGCGGCGGTGGCCATCCGCCAACCGTCTCTCGGGCCGGTCTTCGGGATCAAGGGCGGCGCCGCCGGGGGCGGTTACAGCCAGGTCATCCCCATGGAGGACTTCAACCTCCACCTGACCGGCGACGTCCACGCGATCGGCGCGGCCCACAACCTGGCCGCTGCCTTCCTCGACAACCATCTCCACCACAAGAATCCACTCGGGATCGATCCGATGACCGTGGTCTGGCCACGGGTCGTCGACATCAGCGATCGGGCGATCCGCAAGATCGTGATCGGGCTGGGTGGCCGGGAGAACGGCCCTCCGCGTGAGACGGAGTTCGTGATCACGGTCGCCTCGGAGGTCATGGCCGTGCTGGCGCTGGCCACCGATCTCCAGGACCTGCGGGCGCGCCTCGGGCGGATCGTCCTGGCCACGACGACCGACGGGCGGCCGGTCACCTGCGAGGATCTCAAGGTCGCCGGCGCCATGACCGTCCTGCTCCGCGATGCGATCAAACCGAACCTGCTGCAGACGCTCGAAGGCGGGCCGGCCTTCGTTCACGCTGGGCCGTTCGCCAACATCGCCCACGGCAATAACTCGATCCTGGCCGACCGCCTGGCCCTGGCCACGAACGAGATCGTCTGCACCGAGGCCGGTTTCGGGGCCGACATGGGCGCCGAGAAGTTCTTCGACATCAAGTGCCGGGCGTCGGGGATCGTCCCGGACGCCGCCGTCATCGTGGCGACGATCCGCGCGCTCAAGATGCACGGCGGCGTCGGCAAGATCGTCGCCGGCAAGCCGCTCGATCCGGCGCTCAGCCGCGAGAACGTTCCGGCGGTCACGGCCGGCGCGGCCAACCTCGCCAAGCAGATCGAGAACGTCCGGGTGTTCAGGGTTCCGGCCGTCGTCGCGATCAACGCTTTTCCAACGGACACCCCGGCCGAGGTCGAGGCGGTTCGAGAAGTCGCGCTGGCGGCGGGTGCTCGCGCCGCGGTCGTGGCCCGACACTTTACCGACGGGGGCGCCGGCGCCGAGGACCTGGCCCAAGCTGTTTGGTCCGCGGCGGAGGAGGGTGCCCCGGATTTCCGTTTCCTGTACCCCGACGAGGCCCCGCTCGCCAGCAAGATCGAGGCGATCGCAACCAGGATCTACGGTGCCGAGGGTGTCGATCTCGCGCCCGCTGCGGCGAAGGCCCTCGCCCTCTACGAGGACCTCGGGTACGGCAGCCTTCCGGTGTGCATGGCCAAGACCCAGTACTCGCTGAGCCACGACGCGTCCCTCAAGGGGCGGCCGACGGGCTTCCGCGTCCCGATCCGCGAGGTGCGCCTCTCGGCGGGTGCCGGCTTCATCACACCGCTCGTCGGAGAGATGCGGACGATGCCGGGTCTGCCGTCGAAGCCCGGCGGCGAGAACATCGACATCGACGCCGACGGCAACGTCGTCGGGCTCTTCTGAGCAGGACTGGGGAGGGACGGCGATGGCGCCCATGGCCGCCGAGGAGCTGATCCGTCGCTATGCCGAAGCGGGCGCGCGGGACGACTTCGAAGCGATGGAGGCCCTCCGTCACCCCGACTGGCAAGAGGCGTGGCCTCAGTCAGGCGAGGTGGTGACGAGCAGCGCCAACTACCGCGCCGCTCGCACCCAGCGACCAGAAGGCGCCCCGCGCGTCGAACCGGGTCGCGTCGGCGGTTCAGGCGATTGCTGGTGGGGTGAGGCGATCGTCCACTACGCCGACGGCTCGCGCTGGCTGGCGCTCACCATTTTCGAGCTCCGCGACGGGCTCGTATGGCGCGAGCGGATCTACTTCGGGCAGCCGATCACGGCGCCGGCCTGGCGGGCCCAGTGGGTCGACCGGGAGGAACCGGCGGTCAGGTGATGTAACCGGTCGCGAATGCGAGGCAGACGGCTACGACCAGGCCCAGCAGGATCCCGCCGATGCCCGCGATCCAGGCCATCGGATTGATCGGCCCGGGCTCCGACTCCGGAGCGTGGTCGCCGTGCGGCGCGTCGACCTGGGCGGTCGCTTGGGCAGCGGCATCGTGCGTCGTCGCGTCGGTCATGGGCTCCTCCCAGAAACGGCATCGTACCGCGCAGCGACCCTAGACTGCGGTCGGTGGTCGACCCATGGCGCTGACGCGCGACGTCGCGATCCTGTTTGGCGCGCGCAGCGCCCGGATGTTCGGATACGGATCGGTTGCCGTCGTGCTGGTCCTCTACCTGGCGCGACTCGGATTCTCAGGGGGCGAGATCGGGCTCTTGCTGAGCCTCACGCTCATCGGCGACACCGTGATCAGCCTATGGCTCACGACGCACGCTGACCGGCTGGGGCGTCGCCGGGTCCTGGCCGCGGGCGCCCTCCTCATGGCCGGCGCCGGGGTCCTGTTCGCGGCGACGAGCGCCTTCCCGGTGCTCCTCGTCGCCGCGACGATCGGCGTCATCTCCCCGTCCGGCAACGAGGTCGGCCCCTTTCTCGCCGTCGAGCAGGCGTCGCTGAGCGAGACCCTTCCGGGGAGCCGCCGGACCGCGATCTTTGCCTCGTACAACCTGGCCGGGTCGATCGCGACGGCGGTCGGGGCACTTGCGGCCGGCCTCGCGGTCACCGTCCTTCGGGCGCGAGGAGCGACTGACGTCGATGCCTATCGCGCCGTCCTCCTTGGCTACTCCGTGGTCGGAGGCGCCATGGCGGTCGCCTTCAGCCGGCTGTCCGTCGGGGTCGAGGTCGTTCGGGCCCACGACCAGTCGATCGTCGACCGGCTCGGGCTCTCGCGATCGCGCGACGTCGTGCTCCGACTGGCTGCCCTGTTCTCGCTCGACGCCTTCGCCGGCGGCCTCGTGCCGCAGAGCCTCCTCGCCTTCTGGTTCCACACGACCTACGGCGTGTCGGAGGCCGTTATCGGCGGGATCTTCTTCGGGGCCAACCTGCTGGCCGCGGCCTCCGCGCTCCTCGCCTCGCGAATCGCCGCCCGAATCGGGCTCGTCAACACGATGGTCTTCACCCACCTGCCGTCCAACGTCCTACTGATCCTGGTGCCGCTGATGCCCAATGTGGGCCTCGCAATTGCCGTCCTCCTGGCCCGTTTCAGCATCAGCCAGATGGACGTCCCGACGCGTCAGAGCTACACGATCGCGGTTGTCGAACCTGACGAGCGGTCAGCCGCTGCCGGGATCACCGGGATCGCCCGCACCGCGGGGTCGGCGCTCAGCCCCAACCTCGCCGGCCCACTCTTCGCGATGCCGGCGCTCGCCGCCATCCCGTTCTTCCTGGCCGGGGGCCTCAAGGTCGTCTACGACCTCGCGCTCTGGACGGCGATGCGTCGCCGGCCGGCACCCGAGGATCCGGTCAACCGGCGGCGCGGCCCGTCCGGTTCGGACGGCCCGGCATCCCCAGGCGCCACCAGATGAAGAGCACGATGGCGGCGACGGTTGCGATGAGGATCGCCGTGTCGAACGGTTGCAGCGTGTGGCGGATTGCCGTCCAGTTCGCCCCGAGCCGCGTGCCGGCGAACACGAGGAGCATTGACCAGGGCAGGGCGCCGGCCGTCGAGTAGGCGATGAACCGGCCCAGCGGCATGCGGGCCACGCCGGCCGGGAAGGAGATGAACGTCCGAACGACCGGCAACAGCCGGGACAGGAACGCCGTCGCCGCCCCGTAGCGGGCGAAGAACCGCTCGGCGACTGCGATCTCATCGGGCCGGATCAGCACGTACCGCCCCCAGCGCTCAAGGAACGGGCGGCCGCCCCACGCCCCGATCCCATAGGCGATGAGCGACCCAATAGTGTTCCCGACTGTCGCCACGACCACGACGATCCAGTAGTTCCAGGGGCCATGGGTCAGGGGTTCGATCTGGCTCGGATCGGACACCAGGAAGCCGGCGTAGGGCAGCACGAGCTCAGACGGCAGCGGCACCATCGCCGACTCGATGGCCATCGCGATCGACACGCCGACGTAGCCGACGTGGCCGTACAGGGTGTTGAGGAACGGGATGACGATCTGGTCGATGAAGGCGAGCACGGCCGGCAGCATATCCGAGCGAGACTTGCGACCGCCTGACGACGCGACCGGTATCCTCGAAATGTGACGGAGCGAGCCGGCGAGTCGATCGTCCTGACCGGGGCCGACCTGACCATCGACGACGTCGAGGCGGTGGCTCGCCGGAACGCGGGCGTCAGCCTCGACGACGGGGCCCGAGCGCGGATGCAGGAAGCCCGCGACGTGATTGAAGCCATCGTCGCCGAAGGCGCGGTGGTCTACGGCGTCACGACCGGGTTCGGCGCGCTGGCGTCGACCAGGATCGCTTCCGTTGACGTACTGCGCCTCCAGGAGAACCTCCTGATGAGCCACGCTGCCGGCGTGGGCGAGGCTCTCCCGCGTGACGTCGTCCGGGCGATGCTCCTTCTTCGGGCGAACACCCTCGCCCTCGGCCACTCGGGTTGCCGGCCGTTGATCGTCGACCGTATCTGCGAATTTCTTGAGCGCGGCGTCCACCCGATCGTCCCGTCGCAGGGGTCCGTGGGCGCCTCGGGCGACCTCGCGCCGCTCGCCCACCTTGCCCTGCCGTTGATCGGTCGCGGCCAGGTCGAGCTCAATGGCCAGATCGTGCCCTCGATCGTCGCCCTCCGCGAAGTCGGGTTGGAGCCCCTGACGCTCGAGGCCAAGGAGGGCCTCGCCCTCCTGAACGGCACGCAGCTGATGAGTGCGATCGGCGCCCTCCTCCTGGCCGACGCCGATCGGCTGTCGCGGACCGCAAGCGTCGTGGCAGCGATGTCGGTGGAGGCGTCCCTCGGCACGGACGTCGCCTTCGCCGCTGCCTACCAGCTGGCACGGCCGCACCCAGGACAGATCGCGGTTGCGGCCGAGCTGCGCCATCTCCTCCGTTCGTCGGGCTTCCAGGCGGCGCATCATGGCGACGCCCACAAGGTCCAGGATCCCTACTCGATCCGCTGCATCCCGCAGGTCCATGGCGCCGTTCGCGATGCGCTCGATCACCTCCGGCGAGTCCTCGACATCGAGCTCAACTCGGCCACCGACAACCCCCTGGTGTTTCCGGGCGGCGGTGTCGCGGAGGCCGACACCGCGGTCACGGGCGGCGGCCGGGTCATCTCCGGGGGCAATTTCCACGGCGAGCCGATCGGGCTCGCGCTCGACTTCGCCAAGCTGGCCATCGCCGAGCTCGGTTCGATCAGCGAGCGCCGGACCGCGCTCCTCGTCGACCCCAGGCTGAATGGTGGCCTGCCGGCGTTCCTTGCCCCGGATTCGGGCGTCGAGTCGGGGATGATGATCTACCAGTACACCGCGGCCGCCCTGGTCTCCGAGAACAAGATCCTCGTCCATCCGGCGACCGCGGACTCGATCCCGACCAGCGCCAACCAGGAGGATCACGTCTCGATGGGGTCCATCGCGGCGCTCCATTCGCGACGGGTGCTCGAGCATGTCGAGCGCATCCTGGCCATCGAGCTGCTCGTTGCGGCGCAGGCGCTCGAGCTGCGAACGGCGAGGCTCGCCGGTTCAGGGTTGGGAGGCGTAGCGCCCGGCAAGGGCGAGGAGGTGGCGCCCGGGGAGGGCGTGGCCGCGGCGCTTGTCCGCGTCCGCGACCGCATCGCGCACCTCGACCGCGATCGCGAGCCCGGGCCCGACCTGGTCGCGGCCACCGCTCTCGTGCACGACGGCGCGTTGGCAGACCTCGCCGGCCCCGGCGCGTCGGCGCGCGCCTGAGGGTATGGCGATGACGCACCCGGCGGAGGTCCGGATCGTCGACGTCACCGATGTCGCGAGTTTCGGCCTGATCCCGCCCTGCGCCGACCCCGGCTTCGACCATCGATCCTGCGACTACTGGGAGGACGCCGACCGGGGATCGAAGGCGGCCCGTGCATCGTGGTTGGCATCGCCCGGCGGAAGCGCCGGTGGAACCGCCGGTTCGAACCCCGCTGGCGCCGTTGCCCAACCGGTATCCGCGAAGCCGACGTCCTCGAACCCGTTCCTCGACGACCTCGCCGAGAAGGCGGATCGCAACCCATTTGCGGCGAGGAGCGGCCCGGTCGCCGCGAACCCGTTCGCCGTCGCCGACCGCGCCGCGCCGGTCAATCCGTTCGAACCCGGAGACGACGGCGCAGTCGCGGACAACCCCTTCGCGCCAAAGCGAATGCCGCGGCCGGGCGTGCCCGCGGGTGCGTCTCAGAAGCTGCAGCTGCTCGACCGCGGGCTCGGCCTGTTCGGGAGTTACGCGAAGGTTCTCTTAATCGACGAGGAGCCCGCGGCCTGGTGCCAGTTCGGGCCGCTGTCCGCTTATCCGCGTGCGCAGCGCCTACGCGACCTCTATCCCCGACTGCCGGCATCGCCGCTGCCGGCCGTGATCACCTGTATCGCGTCGACGCGCGAGGCCCGCGCCCAGGGCCGAGCCCGCGAGCTCGTGCTCGCCGTCTGCGAGGACCTCGCCGGACGTGGATTCGCCGCCGTTGAGGCCTACCCTGAGC
>DATCPH010000265.1:0-23585 GCA_036570185.1 Candidatus Limnocylindrales bacterium
GCATAGCGCCATGGCATGCAAGAGGCGGCAGCCCGGCAGGCCTGACCAGGCTCGGGCAGTTGGGCGAAACGATTGGCAACATGCACCAGGTCTTCTCGATCGATCCGACGACCGGCGCATACGAGCGCGTGCCCTGGACGACCGAGCTTCCGGACTGGCAGCGCGTCGCAAAGTGACCCGCGCAGGCTGATCCGCAGCGTTTGACTGGGCGGTCCCGGGGGTTCGACTCGACGACCCTCGGGACCGCACGCCGCCAGTGGGATCGCACTGTCTTCCCCAGCGCCCGTCGCGACCCCTCGTTTGCATGTGGCGGCGGTATCGAACAGGGCGAGCCTGGCTGGGGCCCTGCAGCGGGCAGATTCGTGCACCTGACGCAAGAAATCGACCGACTGAGGCCTCAGGGCACCAACCCCATGTCGATCTTTGCCATGGCATGCTGGGATTCGACGCCCTCGGGTCGAGATGCGTCGGATTGCGCCATCGCATGCAAATGGCGGCTCGGGCTGCAGGGCTGCTGCGCGACGGCCGACCGGCAGAGCAGCCGCGAGGACCACGCCGACGGCACGTGACGCCTCCGAGTTGCCCCGAGACCCGTCTTCCGGTAGCATCAGAAAAACCCCGGAGGACCTGACCCATGGCGAAGTATGTCCTGGTGACCGGAGGCGTGACCTCCTCGCTCGGCAAAGGCATCACCGCCGCCAGCATCGGGAGGATCCTGAAGGCCCGCGGTCTTGCTGTCTCGATTCTCAAGCTCGATCCGTACATCAACGTGGACCCCGGGACGATGTCGCCGTACCAACATGGCGAGGTCTTCGTGACCGACGACGGCGCAGAGACTGACCTCGACCTGGGCCACTACGAGCGGTTCATCGACGAAAACCTGACCCAGCTCTCGAACGTCACGACCGGGCGCATCTACCAGGCGGTCATCGCCAAGGAGCGCCGCGGCGACTACCTCGGCGGGACGGTCCAGGTGATCCCCCACATCACCAACGAGATCAAGGAGCGAATCACGCGCGTCGCCCGCGATGCGGGCCCCGACGTCGTCATCGTCGAGGTCGGCGGGACCGTCGGCGACATCGAGAGCCTGCCCTTCCTCGAGGCCATCCGCCAGCTTCGCAAGGACGTCGGCCGGGCCAATGTCATGTACGTCCACGTCACGCTGCTCCCGGCGCTTGCGGCCACAGGAGAGCTCAAGACCAAGCCGACCCAGCATTCCGTGAAGGAGCTGCGCGGCATCGGCGTCCAACCCGACGTGATCGTTCTCCGCTCCGACCAGCCGGTGTCCGATGAGATCCGGGAGAAGATCGCGCTGTTCACGGATGTCGCCACCGACGCCGTGATCCCGGCCGAAACGGCCGAGACCATCTACGAGGTTCCGCTCATGTTCGAAGCGGCCGACCTCGGCCGGCTGATCGTCCGCGAGCTTGACCTCGGCGATCCGGACGCCGCCCCGAACCTCGATTCATGGCAGGCGCTCGTCGAGCGGATCAAGCGACCGAAGCCGGTCGTCGAGATCGCCCTGGTTGGCAAGTACATCGAGCTTCCCGACGCGTATCTCTCGGTGACGGAGGCCCTCAAGCACGCGGCCTGGGCGCACGACGTGGACGCGCACGTCCGCTGGGTCGACTCGGAGGCACTGACGCACGACAACCTCCACGACCGGCTCGAGGGCGCGGCGGGGATCATCGTCCCGGGTGGCTTCGGCCATCGCGGTATCGAGGGCAAGGTCCTCGCGGCGCACTTCGCCCGCAAGCACAAGGTGCCGTACCTGGGACTTTGCCTGGGCTTGCAATGCGCGGTCATCGAGTTCGCGCGCCACGTCCTCGACACGACCGACGCGAATTCCACCGAGTTCGACATGTTCACCCAGAACCCGGTCATCGATTTCATGCCCGATCAGCGCGAGCTCGAGGACAAGGGCGGCACGATGCGCCTCGGTCTCTATCCCGCCCGGCTGACGCCTGGCTCGAAGGCGGCAGCCGTCTACGGCCAGGAGGTCATCTACGAGCGCCATCGCCACCGCTTCGAGGTCAGCAACCGCTACCGGCAGGTCCTCGAGGGCGCCGGGATGCTGATGTCCGGACAGTCCCCAGACGGCCGGCTCGTCGAGATCGTCGAGTTGAAGGACCACCCCTATTTCCTGGCGAGCCAGTTCCATCCCGAGTTCAAGAGCCGTCCGGAGCGGCCGCACCCGCTGTTCGACGGCTTCATCGCCGCGGCCCTTGCGGTGCGCGACGGTCGCGAGCCGGTCCTGACGGCGAGGGTCGACCCGGTTGCCTCGTCGGCTCCCGCTGCGGGTCTCCAACCCGAGACGATCGAGGCCGGGCGATGAGGCGGATGCACCGATGAAGCGCACGCACCTCAGCCTCTACTACCTCGCCGGCTACCTGGTGCCGGCCGGTTTGCTCCTGCTGTTCGTTCCCGATGTCGCGACGAAGCTCCTGCTCTCGAACGCGACGTACGACTACGCGCCGTTCCGGCTCGTCGGTGTCCTGCTCCTCGTGATCGGAATTCTCATCATCCAGATCATCCGCTATCGCCTGGAGATGCTCTACCCGACCACGCTTCTCGCCCGAGCGCTCATCAGCCTGACGCTGGCCTACCTGTTCCTCTCGACGGGCGACCCGTTCTTCCTGGTGATCCTGGTCATCGTCCTGGTCGGGGTAATCCTGACCGGTGCGAGCTATCTCGCCGATCGGCGCTCCCAGAGTCACAGCCGGCGGAAGAGCGCGCCTAGAACGAGCCGAGAACGCGCCGACGACGGCGCATTTCGACCGTTTCCGGAGCGACTCGGCGTAGAATCGGGACCGAACGCGCGACCCTCCGCCCTCGCCGCAACATCTCACCAGGAGCGCCCCCGATGAAGATCTTCCTCGACACCGCAGACATCGACGAGATCCGGATCGCGGCCCGCTGGGGGATCCTCGACGGCGTCACGACGAACCCATCGCTCTACGCCAAGGTCGGGGGTGCGTCATACGAGGCGATCCTCCAGGAGATCTGCAAGATCACATCAGGGCCGGTCTCGGCCGAGGTGGTCGCTGCGGACGTCGAGGGGATGCTCGACGAGGGCCGCCACTTCGCCAAGCTTGCCCCGAACATCGTGGTCAAGATTCCCATGTCGGAAGAAGGCCTCGAGGCGATCAGCCGTCTCGCTGAGGAGGGCATCAAGACCAACTGCACCCTGGTCTTCACCGCGAACCAGGGCCTCCTCGCGGCCAAGGCCGGCGCCAGCCTGATCAGCCCCTTCGTCGGTCGCCTCGATGACATCAACCAGGACGGCATGATCGTCATCCGCGAACTGGCCGAGATCTTCGCCATCCATGACATCGATGCAGAAGTCCTGGCCGCGTCGATCCGGAACCCGGTTCACATGACCCAGGCTGCGCTCGCCGGCGCGGACATCGCCACGTTGCCGTTCAAGGTCCTCCAGCAGATGGTCCATCACCCGCTGACCGACAAGGGCATCGTCCAGTTCCGAGATGACTGGGAGAAGGCCCGAGCAGCGCTCGCCGAAAAGAAAGGCGACTAGAACCGATCCGCCCCGTCGCGCGGCGACCGGCGCGCGGCGACCGGCGCGCGACGACCCGCCTGGCGCCAGCCGGCGCAGATCGCGGTGCCGGGCCGCACCGCCAACGCTCAGCTGCAATTCCTGATGCCCTTGCCCTTGGCGACTGGATAGGCTATTAGTACTGCCCCTACCTGCCAGTCGTACCAGATCGAGAACACGTTGCCTGCGAACTCCATTGCCGGCGCCCCGCGTTGGGTCGTGAACGGCGCGGCGGTCGGCCATCGGCCGACCGTGGCCGCACGCGCGGGCGCGCCCGTTCCGGATTGGGGGATTGCGGCGTGACGGCGGATCCGGTCGCGCTTCTCGGGGTCGTCGTGGTGCTGGATGCGGTCGTCATCGCCGGCATCGTCGCCGGACGCCTGGCCAGCCTGCGCTCGGCGCGGCAGGCAGCCACCAGCAGCACCGGGACGATCGACGAAATTCTTGTCCGCGATCCGTTCACCGATCTGGGCGGTTGGCGATCCGTGACCGGTAATGTCGCCGGGGACCCGCCGACCGAACCGCCCGCGAGCAATGCGACGGTGGGCTCGCAGGTCGTCGGGACCGACACCCGCACCAATCCCGACCCAAACGACGGCAATCGCGCGGTCGATGATGCCGCCCGGACCCAGCCGGCGATCCGAACCTCGCCACGCCCGCTCGTGGCGGTCGGTCCGGGGAACGGCAGTCAGGAAACGGACGAGTGGCGACGAGCACTCCAGCGTGAACGAGCACGCGTGGCTCGCTACGGCCGAGTCGCGACGATCATGAAGGTCGAGCTCGATCTGGAGTCATCCTCCTCGGCGTCGAATGGAGAGGTTGCCAAGGCCGAAGGCGTGCTCCAGGGATTGGTGAGCACCGACTCGCGCGCCAGCGACTTCGTGGCTCGCACGGCCCCGGGCAGCTTTCATCTGATCCTGCCCGAGACGCCCGAGATACGAGCGGCCGGTTTCGCCGATCGGATCCGGACTCGCTACCGCGAAGCTGTTCCGGCGGGACCAGAGCTCCTCATCGGCTGGACCACCGCGGAATCGCCCGACGGGCGGGCCTCATCGGCCGGACCTGCGGCAGGGGATGCCGAACCAGCCCCAGGTCGCCTGCCCGCAGACGCAGCGATCGAGGCTTCCCTCACGACCCTCGAGAGGATTCGAAGCCTCGGCCTGGTCGGCGAAGAGGAGTATCGGTCGAAGCGGTCCGAGATCCTGGCCCGGCTCTAATAGCCGGGGCCCCTCTCTGGACTCCGAGCCCGGCTCGAGTTCCGGGAACGGCCGCTGGCGCGGACCTAGCCTCCGGCGTCGGCCGCGACGGTCAGGGCAGTCCGCCGGCCGAGCTTTTCCGCATACATCTGGAGGTCGGCATGGGCGAGGAGCTGCGCCTGGGTGGTGCCGTCCTCGGGATACGTCGCCGTTCCGATCGAGGCCGAGGCGCTCAGTACATGCAACCCCGCCGAGATCTGCACACTCGACACGCGTCGCTGCAGGACGCTCGCGATCGTGGCCGCACCGGCCCGATCCGTCTCCGGCAGAACCACCACGAACTCGTCGCCGCCGAACCGAGCGGCGAAGTCGCTGCGACGCGAGCCACCCCCGATCGCCCGTCCGACCGAGCGCAGGTAGCGGTCGCCGGCCTGGTGCCCGAGGCTGTCGTTGATCGCCTTCATTCGATCGAGGTCGATCATCAGGATCGACAGGGGTCGCCCGAACCGCTTCGATCTCGTGAGTTCCTGCTCCAGGACCAGGTCGAGCTGAGCGCGCGTGTGGAGCGCCGTCACCGGATCGGAGGTGAGTCGGTTGATCAGGTGCCGCTGGCGCCGCCGGCCGAGTTCCACGCTCGCAACGATGGCCAGCGCAAGCGCCGCGGAGATCGCCGAGGTTGAGGCCACGTCGAGAATGACGTCCTGGCTGCTGCCCGACCGGCCGGCGATCAGACCTGCGACGCACGCCGCGAGGGCCAGCGCCCCGAGCGGGACACCGACCCGCCAGCCAAGCGCAAACACGATCGAGACGTATGCCACCGGCAGCAGGGCGGTGACCACGATCGGCGACGGTGACGCCCAGGCGACGATCCCCAGGACGGCGATATCGATCGAGAACGCACCGATCGAGACGGGGTCGGCCGACTCGGTGGGGCCGAGGAATACGAGCGGTGCCAGGAACGCGCCGGCCGCGACCATCGCCGCCAGGACACTGATGGTCAGGGACTGCTGTTCGCCGCCGGCGAAGAGCCAGGCGGCCATCCCGACGGCCAGGAAGATCGGCACGGTCGCGCCGATCGCCTGCGCAATCCGGCCCGTGCCATCACCCAGCTCGAGGGAAGCCCTGCCCTCGTTGTGACTGCCGTCGAGGCGGCCGGCAATGAACAACCCGACCGCCAGCGTCAATCCGAGTCCGGCGATCAGGAGGTCGATGGCGAGAAAGCCCAACCGTTCATTCATTCGTGGCAGGACAGTCTAGCCGTCCATGTTGGTGACGCGGGCGGCCGGAACTTCGACAGCCGGAACTTCGACCGTTGACGAGTAGCACCCGCACGTCTATTCTCAATGCGTTCCCCCGGTCTCCCGCTGCGGATCGTCTGACCGATTCCGCGCGCCGATCCCGACAAGTCCTACCCACAGGTGACCCCTATCCAAATGCCCGGAAACGGTCCTGACCCGCGCGATCAGCGCAGTCGCAACCGCCGTCCGCGCCGCCGTGCCCCGATGGGCGGCGGTCGCGCCCCAGTAACCGAATACGAAGAGATGCAAGAACTAGAAGCCGCACGTGAGCGAAATGACCTCGACGTCGCTGACCTGCGCGAAATGAGCGTCAATGAGCTGAAGCAGATCAGTCGCGATCTGCAGCTCGAAACCACGACCGTCGAGCGGCGCGAAGACATCGTCGACCAGATCCTGCGGCGCCAGACCGAGCGCGCGGGCCACGCTTACGCCTCCGGAATCCTCGACATCGTCGACGAGGGCTTCGGCTTCATGCGCCGGCACGGCCTCCTGCCATCGCCCGACGACGTGTACGTGAGCTCCAGCCAGGTCCGCCGTTTCGGCCTCCGGATCGGCGACCGAATCTCCGGGGCCGTTCGCGCGCCGCGCGACCAGGAGAAGTACTGGGGCCTGCTGCGGGTCGATGCCGTCAATGGCGTCGAGATCGAAACCGCGCTGCGTCGTCCGGTCTTCGGCGACCTGACCCCCGTCCATCCCGACGAGCTGATCAACCTCGAGACCGACCCCAAGAACCTCAGTCAGCGCCTGATCAACCTCGTCAACCCGCTCGGCAAGGGCCAGCGGGCCCTGATCGTCAGCCCGCCGAAGGCCGGCAAGACGTTCCTCCTCAAGCACATCGCCAACGGCATCACGGCCAACTACCCGGACATCCTCCTGATGGTCGCCCTCATCGGGGAGCGGCCCGAGGAGGTCACGGACATGCGTCGGAGTGTCAAGGGCGAGGTCATCAGCTCGACGTTCGACGAGCCGACCGAGAACCACACCCACGTCGCGGAGATGGCCCTGGAGATCGCCAAGCGGCAGGTCGAGACCGGGCGCGACGTCGTGATCCTGCTCGACTCCATCACCCGTCTCGCCCGCGCCTACAACCTCGCGCTGCCGCCCTCCGGCCGAACCCTGTCCGGCGGCATCGACCCGATCGCGCTCTACCCACCGAAGCGCTTCTTCGGGGCGGCCCGCAACATCGAGGAGGGCGGCTCACTCACGATCATCGGGACGTGCCTCATCGACACTGGCTCGAGGATGGATGACGTCATCTACGAGGAGTTCAAAGGCACGGGTAACAGCGAGCTGATCCTCGATCGCAAGCTCGCGGAAAAGCGGATCTTCCCCGCGATCGACGTGCAGCGGTCCGGTACTCGTCGCGAGGAGCTCCTCCTCGAGGACGGCACGCTCAAGATGGTCTGGACGATGCGCCGGATGCTCTCCGCGGTCGGCACCAACGAGGGCATCGAGCTACTCCTCAACCGGCTGGCGAAGACCGAGAGCAACGCCGCGTTCCTCGCAACGCTGACGAAGAGCCTCGATCAGTAGCGCGCAGGCGATGCCCGGCCGGCGCCGGATCAGCGCCGACCGGCGCCTAAGATAGTCATCGCATGTTCCTCGACCGGGTAAAGGTATGGGTCGCTGCCGGCGGGGGGGGCGACGGTGCGGCGACCTTCCGGCACGAGGCCCACGTCCCTCGCGGAGGCCCAGACGGCGGCGACGGCGGCCGCGGCGGATCTGTCCTGCTGCGCGTTGACGCCGGCCAGACGACCCTTCGCGACTTCCAGCATCGCCACCATTTCCGAGCGACCCCGGGTGGCCGCGGCGAGGGCGCGCGGCGGCACGGCAAGGCCGGCGACGACCTCGTTCTGACCGTACCTCCCGGAACGGCCGTCTACGACGACGCGACGGGTGAGCTCGTCGCCGATCTCGTGGCCACCGGGCAGCAGGCCCAGGTCGCCCGTGGTGGCCGCGGCGGCCTCGGCAATACCCATTTCAAAACGTCGGTCCATCAGGCCCCTCGACACGCGCAAAAAGGCGAGCCAGGCGAGGAGCGCTGGCTGCGCCTCGACCTCCGGCTGATCGCCGACATCGGGCTCGTCGGGCTGCCGAATGCCGGCAAATCGACCCTCCTGGCGGCCCTGACTGCCGCCGTGCCGAAGATCGCCGACTATCCCTTCACGACGCTGGAGCCGAACCTCGGGGTCATGGATCTGGGCGACGACGACCTGCGCCGACCCACGATCGCCGACGTGCCCGGCCTGATCGAGGGCGCCAGCACGGGTGCAGGCCTGGGGCACGCGTTCCTTCGCCACGTCGAGCGGACGCGCGTCCTGGTTCACGTCGTCGACGGAGCGGGTCGCGATCCGTCGTGGGCCCACGACGTCATCCGCGAAGAGCTCCGGGCCCACGATCCGGCCCTTCTCGAGAAGCCGATGCTGGTGGCCTTCAACAAGATGGACCTGCCGGCCGCGGCCGCGGCCTGGCCTTCGTTCCGTGACGAGCGCGACGCCGAGGGCCTGAGCGTCGTCACGGTGTCCGCGGCCACCGGCCAGGGGATCGACGAGTTCCGAACGCGGCTGGCGGAGATGCTGCCCTCAGCTGAGGAGCTCGGCGAGCCGGTCGAACCGTCCGGGGTCGTCGTCCATCGGATCACGATCCCCGATGCGTTCGCCGTCGATCGCGAATCCGCTGGAATCTTCCGGGTGCGCGGCCGTCGCATCGAGCGGATCGCCGCGCAGACGAACTTCGACATCGAGGAGTCGGCCGAACGGTTCCAGCGCGACCTCCTCCGCCTCGGCATCGAAGCGGAGCTCCGCCGCTCCGGCGTCGTGCCCGGTGACACTGTTCGGATCGGGCACATCGAGCTCGAGTGGGAACCCGTTGCCTGGGAGGCCGGGTGACGACCGGAGCAGGGGCGATCGATGCCGCCGAGATCGGGGTCATGGGCGGGACCTTCGATCCCATCCACCTCGGCCACCTGGCCGTGGCGGAGGAAGCTCGAGAGTCGCTCGGCCTTGATCGGATCCTGTTCGTGCCGGCTGGGCGGCCCCCTCACAAGCCTGCCGGCACCGTCACCGACGCGGAGGACAGGGTCGCCATGGTGGCCCTCGCGATCTCCGACAACCCCGCCTTCGAGCTGAGCCGCATCGAGGTCGATCGGCCCGGCCTGTCGTGGACGGTCGACACGGTCGCGGCCCTCGCCGCGGAACTGGGGGCCCACCTCCCGGCCGACCGAGGTTCGAGACGTCTCACCGTGATCCTTTCCGCGGAGACGTTCGCCGACCTGCCAACCTGGCGTGACCCGCGGCGCCTGCTCGAGTTGGCGCGCGTCGCAGTCACGCCTCGGATCGACTTTGCCGTCCCCAGTCGGGCGGCGATGGCGGCCAGGTTCCCCGGCCTCGAGGATCGGGTCGTGTTCCTGGAAGGACCACGGCTCGGGGTTTCGTCGACGGCGATCAGGGCCCGGGTCGCGACCGGCCGCTCGATCCGTTACCTGGTCCCGCCCGCGGTTGCCGCCTACATCGCCGACCACGGCCTGTATCGAACTGAAAGCCCGGCGTCCGGTCCGGAACCGATCGAATCAACGACCTCCTGGAGGACGATGCGCACGTGACAGAACCCATGGCTGCGTCCAGCTCCCGCCGCCGCCCACGGGCGGACGGACTGCCCATTCGCAAGCGCCCTGCTCCTGCGACCGAGGGGTCGTCACTCGAAGTCGCTCGCCGCGTCGTGGAGCTGGCCGAGGACAAGAAGGCCGCCGACATCGTGCTGCTCGACCTCTCGAAGCTGACGACGATTGCCGACTATTTCGTGATCTGTTCGGGCGGGTCGGAACGGCAGCTCGACGCGATCAGCGACGGGATCGTGGAGGGGCTCTCCGCGAGCGGCGAGCGCCCGATCGGGCGGGAGGGCCAGGCAGCGTCGCACTGGGTCCTCATCGACTTCGGTGCGGTCGTCGTCCACGTGTTCACGCCCCCCGAGCGTGACTTCTACCAACTGGAAAAGCACTGGTCGGAGGCGCGCACCATCCTGCGGGTTCAGTAACTCTCGGCCGGCGTCGCCGGCACCCGTCGACCACGCGCGGCGGTGCCCGCACCACGACCGATCTACCGGCCACACTGCAGTACCCGCCGGATCGACCGGGCACCGCCGATGCCAGGCGGCACCGGGTCCGGATTCGGTCCGAGTACGGTCGGGTGGTGATCGCGGGGCGCGCTGCGGACTAGGTTCATCAGGAAATGGACAGCCAAGAGACAGGCCGTCGCAGCGGCGCCGCCCCTCCCGGTCAGGCGATGCTCACGGACGCCTGCCCCGGATGTGGTTGGCGGCTGACCTGCAGCGAATTTGACGCGACATTCCTGATGGCGGATCGCACCGAGCGTTGGCTCCTGGGGATTCCGGGCGGGCTCTGCGAGGGGTGCAACCAGCTCTATGTCGACCCCGACCTCATCGAACGGCTGGGGATCGGTGATGGGCGCTGCACCTTCGCCATCGAGAACGATCGTCTCGTCCGGGAGCGCGCCTTCGCCAGGCGCGGCTAGGGCGCCCCGGCCGGAGAAGGCGGCCCTGGTGGCACCTGGCGTTGGCTCAGCGTTGTCGCCCGACCCGCTCGATGATCCAACGCAGGAAAGCGAGCCGCCGCTGGGCCTCGCCACCGGCCGCACCGGCTACTCCCTTCACGATCGCGTCGAGCTCCAGCAATCCCTCCAGCGCAGCCTCGAGCTCCGGCAGTGACCATGCCGAGGCTTGCCTCACGAGGACCTCCGCTCGATACGGGTTGAGTCGCATCGAGCGGACCAGCGACCCGGGGGACTCGCCCTCGGCGAGGCGGTCAGCGATTTCGATCAGCTCGCGGATCCGGCGGTGGAGCGTCGCCAGGATCACGGGCTCGGGGGTCGCCTCGCCGATCCGGTCGCCAAGTTCGACGGCCGCGGCGAGATTCCGCGACGCAACGGCGTCCACGAACGCCCACATGGAGCTCGGCACGGCCTCGGCGGCCAGCGCTCGAACGTCGGCCTCCGAGACGGGCGCGCCGTCCACTCTGAGCAACGAGAGTTTCTCCAACTCCATGGCCGCCAGCCGGCCCAGGTAGCGGCGGTCGACGTCGCCTTCCCGGAGCAACCCGCCGAGCCGGAACGCCAGCTCTTTGGCGGCGCCCGGGCCGAGGACCAGTCCCCGCTCGCGAGCGCGAGCCTCGATCCAGCCCGTCAGCTGGCCCGCCCGCGGCGCCTGGAACTCCCGCACCTCACCGCCCGCGGCGCGAACCGCGTCGGCGAGCGAGCGCGCGGGCGGATCCTTGCGGCCCGAGTCGGTCTCCTCGGCGAATGCCACGCCGTTACCCGGCGCGACCAAGCCCAGCAATGCGATCAGGGCGTCCCGATCCTCGCCACGGCGGACGAGCGGGGCGACATCCGAGACAACGGCGAGGACGCCGCCCCCGAACATCGATGGCGTGGAGATCCGCTCCTGGAGCTCGGCGAGGACGCGTCCCGCCGCACCAACCTCGCCCCGGACCCGCCAGCGCTCGGGCGCGCCGGTCGGGAACAGGTCGCCACGTGCCCGGAATGTCTCGACTGCGGCGTCGAGCGCGTAGGCGTCGTCGCCCCACCAGAACGCCAGCGGCGCACTCACCCGCGATGCTGGTCCGCGCCACTCGTGGGCCGGGCCGCGGCCGCGAAGGCAACGACCGTCCATCGGAGACGCCCGACTGCGGCGGGTTCGACCCCGGCAGCGTGGCACACGTCTTCCTCGAGGCGGGCGGCTCGGTCGCGAACAAGCTTCTCGACCTCCGGCGGGCGACGTGCGGGATCGCGCCGCGCCCACGAGGCAAATCGCACCGACATCGGCCCCAGACGCTGGGTTGCGCGCTTGTCGGCGTAGGCGACGACCCGCGCTTCGATGCCGTCGGTTGAGATCAGGCGCTCGAAATCCGCGTCGTCGGCCAGTCGCGTGACCGGATGGTCCGCCACAACCGGCGCCACTTCCTCGTAACCCCGTGCCCTGAGCCACGCCGCCGAGCCGTCACCGTGGCGGAGCGCGCGGAGGGGATCCGATCCCGGGAGCGCCTTGTCGACGTCGTGGAGCAAGCCGCCCGCCTCCGAGAGGCGGCGGTCGATGGCGATCCCATTGGCCTGGATTCGAGCGGCCAGCCAGCCGGCCACTTCGGCGACCGCTCGCGAATGACGCAGCAATCGCGGGTTGGGGTGAAGGGAAAGGAGCAGCGAGGCGGCGTCCGCTCGCTCGGGGACCGTCATCTCCTCGATGGTACAGGAGCCCCGACGGCGGGACGCCGGCCAGGGGCGGCGGAGTCGAATCGGCGCGGGCTTGCGGACGGGAAGCGGCGATCCCGCAAGCGAACCCCGATCCCGCGGCCCGGCTGAACACCGTTGAGACAAGCCGAGCTGCAATTGCCGCTCCGCCGGGTAGCGCCGCCGCCTTGGCCCTGCCGCCGGCCGCGTGCACCGTCAGTCGACCAGCCCCGATCATCACCTGCACGGAGCCATCGAGGTCGGTGCGGAAGACCCGGGCGCCATGCGCCACCAGGCGGGCAATCGTGGCCGGAGCCGGGTGGCCGTAGGGGTTGCCGGTCCCGGCTGAGATGACCGCAACACCTGGCCGGACCGCATTGAGAAACGCGTCCGTCGACGACGTGCGGCTCCCGTGGTGGGCGACCTTCAGGAAATCCACCTGCGGCAGGCCGCGGGCCAGCAGCTGGGGGTCGATGGCCTCCTCGATGTCGCCGGCCAGCAGGACCCGTCTGCCATCCACGTCTCCCAGGAGAACGACCGAGACGTTGTTGATCCCCGTTCCCGTGTCCGGCGGACGCAATGGCACGGCGCCTGGATCCGGCCAGAGGACACGGAGCTGGGGATTGTCGACCGCAAGGTTGTCGCCAGCCGCGAGCGTGCCGTGCGACGGTCCGCCCCGACCAAGCGCCTCCGACCAGGCCTGGTATCCGGGACCAGGACCCAACATCCCTGGTTCGTAGACGCGCCCGACCCGATAGCGGCCCAGGAGCATTGCGAGCCCGGCGACGTGGTCTTCGTGGGGATGGGTGAGGATGATCGCGTCGAGCCGACGGTCCCACGGGGGCAATTGCTCGTCGAGCTCCATGAGGAGGCGATTTGGGTCGGGACCGCCGTCGATCAACAATCTCGCGCCGCGCGAGCCCTGGATCAGGATCGAGTCGCCCTGGCCCACGTCGAGTACCGTGATCCGAGTCGAGCCGTCCGGTCGGTGGATCCACGCGAGGCCGAGGCTCGCGACCGCCACCGCGAGGGCCGCTGCCGTCAAAGCCGCACCGCGGCTCGTGGTCGGTGGGTCGGTCCGCCGCTTTCGCGCCGCTGAGCCCCGAGAGCTGGGATCGGCGGTCGAAGTCGTGTGGTCGTGGCCAGCGCCGTGCCACGGTCCAGCTGCGGGCCACGGGCCAACGCCACGCCACAGGTCGCGGAGCCGATGCCGCTGGACGACAACGAGAGAGATTGCCGTGAAGAAGCCTGCGGCGATAAACGACGCCGGGGCTCCGATGGTCACGCTCGCGAATGGCAGCCCGGCCCCGATCCGAACACCGGCCACCAGGAGGCCGAGGCATCCCCAGGCTGGCAGTCCAGCGACGGTCGCGATTGCGGACGGTCCGCCGGCGGCGACGAGCCATCCAGCGAGGAGGGCAAGCGCCCCCGCGGCCATCGCCGGAGCGACGATCGGCGTGACCGCCAGGTTCACCGCAGGGGCCACGAGCGACAGCCGGCCGAATGCGATCACGATCAACGGCAGCGTCGCGGCCTGGGCCGCGAGGGACACGCCGAGACTCTCGGCAAGCCATGCGCGCAGGCGGCCGGGTTCTGGGCCCGCCAGGCGCTTCGCCAGCGACGTTCCCCATGCCAGGAGTCCGGCGGTAGCAAGCGTCGAAAGCTGGAACCCGGCATCGGTCACGTTGGCTGGGTCAGCGAGCAGAAGGACGGCCGCAGCCCAACCGAGAGCGCCCGCTGCCCGCCCTGCGCGGCCGGTCTCGCGGGCCAGGAGGACCACGCCGGTCATGACGGCGGCGCGTAGAACCGACAGGGACGCGCCGGCAAAGGCCACATAGGCGACGATCGCCAGGACCGTGAGCACCGCTCGTCGCCGCCGGTTGAACCGCCCTGCCAGAGCGGCGATCGAGGCCGCGACGATCGAGATGTTCCAGCCCGAGATGGCCACGATGTGACTGACCCCGGCAGTCGTGAAGGCCGCGGCGAGGTCGCGATCGATCCGATCGCGGAGCCCGATGAGGATCCCTGCCGCCAGTCCCGCTTCCGGCTCAGGCAACGCGCGGGCGAGGGCGTCAGCCGAGCCTCGACGCAGGCGCTCGAGCAACCACGTCGGACCGGCAAGCTGGCCGAGGCGCTCCAGCCGCCGTGAATTCAGCGTTGCGACGACACCCGTTCGATCCAGGAATCGGCCGTAGTCGTCGTCGGGTGGCAACCGGAGCTCGCCGGCGACGCGGATCTGATCGCCCGGTTCGATCTCGGGGTACCTGGGCAGGGTCGCGGCGACGGTGAGCCCGGCGCCGACGCCCAGTCGAAGCGTCGTGAGTTGCGCGCCCGACTTGGGAGCTCCAAGCGAGATCACGACCGCGGTCCATGGGCCGGAGCCTTCAGGGAGGGAAGTTGGAGAGGGCGACGCAACGCTCGCGCCGACCGCAAGGCGCAGCGAGATCGCGGTGAGTCCGACTCCGACGGCGACGAGTCGGGTGCTCCAGACGTTCCTGGAGCGACGGCCTCGTGGACCGCGATCTCGCGGGCCGCCCCAACGCTGGCCGATGACAATCGCGGCAGCCACCAGCGCGACCACGGTCAAGCTGGCACTCGCGGCCAGGCCGAATCCCTTGCCCGCGATCGCGCCGGCTGCTGCTCCGAGAGCGACGCCGACGGCGAGCCAGGCACTGCGGGGCATCGATCGGGGCTCGTTCCGGCCGTGGCTGAGGATTCAGCCGATCGTGATCAGTCCGCGGAGCCCGTCGAACACCTTCTGCCCAACCAATTTCCTCGTCCGCAGCTCATCGATCGTGCCGAACGGCTTCTGATCGCGCGACGCGATGATCTTGGCCGCGGTCACCGGGCCGATTCCCGGGAGTCCGTCGAGCTCTGCGGTCGTTGCCCGATTGAGATCGATTGGGCCGCTCGATGGCGCGGTCCCCGCGGGCGGATCGCTCGTACCGGCCTGGCCGCTGCGTCCGGATCCGACAGCTGTGGCTGGAGGATCGTCGCGGGACGGGACGAGGATCCTGTCGCCGTCCTTCAGAAGTGTCGCGAGGTTCAATTCCCGGCTCGCCCGAGCCGCATCGACACGCGGCCCGAAGCCACCCGCCGCACCGATCGCGTCGTTGACCCGCGAGCCGAATGGCAGTGTGAAGACGCCCGGTCGAACGACCGCCCCCGATACCTCAACGACCAGTGCCGCGCCGGCACCGCTTGGTTGAGCGGATTCACTCGCTGCACCCGCCAGCCCAACCCCAGTCTGATTCCGGGCCGACACCTCAACCGAACCGGCGCCGCTACTCGCCGCTAGAAAGAAGGCGGCCACGCCCAGCAGGGCGGCCAGCCCAACGCCAGCGATCGCCAGCACCTGGTGAAGGTTCAACCTCGAAGTCCCCGTCGAGGCCGCCGCTGACGGGGCCCGCGGAACGCCCTGAGCCTCGCCCGTTTGGGTGACGACCGGTTCCTCGAGGACGCGCCACGGCGTCGACGTCGTCGACGATGGGTCCACCGCGATCTCCCTGGCGGGAGGTTGCCGCGTGGACGATCGGGACGATCCGGGATCGTACGTCCCGCCCAGCGGGGGCACTCCGACGGGCGGGACGTCCAATACGAACCTTAGCGACGGGCACTTAGCTGCGACTTAGCTGCGACGCAGGACGTCGGGTGGTACGACGACGTAGGCGCGAGTCCCAGGTCACGACCGAGCAGTTTTGGAGAAGCCGCCGCCGCGGCGGCTCCCTAGAATCAGGGTCGACCCATCAGATCGCGCAGAAAGGAAGCCTGAAATGAACGACACGACGAAGTCCGCCAAGCGCACCACTGCGACCGGCAAGACGTCCAGGGGATTCACGGCCGGGGAGAAGGCCGCGATGCAGGAGCGCGTCAGGGAGCTGAAGGCAGAGGAGCGCCGCGGCGCGGCGAGGGAAGAAGGGGAACAGGACGTGCTCGCGAAGATCGCCGAGATGCCGGAATCGGATCGCGCCATGGCCGAGCGGCTCCACGCGGTCATCAAAGCCAGCGCGCCAGCCCTCTCGCCGAAAACCTGGTACGGGATGCCCGCGTATGCCAAGGACGGCAAGGTCGTCTGCTTCTTCCAGAGCGGGCAGAAGTTCAAGACGAGGTACGCGACGCTCGGCTTCAGCGACGAGGCGAACCTCGACGAAGGGGCCATGTGGCCGACCGCCTTCGCTCTGACGGAGTTGACCGCCGCCGACGAAGCCAGGATCGGCGCGCTCGTAAAGAAAGCGGTGAGCTGAGGACTGGAGCTCGCCACTGGGCCCGCCCCAGGCCGGACGGCCTGAGCGGTCCGGTCCATTCCCTGCGCGATCATCTGCCAGGTTGCAGGGTGGAGGGCTGTGGCTCTGGGGAGGAATCGTGGTCAGCAAGGAAGAGCGGAACAAGCAGACGGCCATCGCCTTCTACGACCTGATGTTCAACCAGTCGAAGCCGCGCGAGGCGGTCGAGAAATATGTTGGCGACGACTACCGCCAGCACAATCCCTTTGGAGCCGACGGCAAAGAGGCGTTTATCGAGTATTTCGAGCGCATGGCGCGCGAATTCCCGGGGAAGCGCGTGGAATTCAAGCGCTCATTCGCGGACGGAGACTTCGCGATCCTGCATTGCCATCAGGTGTGGCCCGGCGGCGACGACTACGCTGGGATCGACATCTTCCGGTTCGATGAGGACGGGAAGGTGGTCGAGCACTGGGACGTGCTCCAGGTCGTGCCCGACCACCCGGCGAACGACAACACGATGTTCTGAGCGCAACAAGGTGGCCCGTAAGCGGCGGCCGCGCCGACACGACCCGGACTCAGGCTCTCAGAGCTGCTCCCAGTCGACCCAGGTCGAGCCATTCCAGAAGCGGTGCCAGATGCGGTCGTTCCGACCACGAGCGAAAACATCGAGACGGTCGGGACCCCATGACGAGGCCGCCGGGTCGCCGGCGAGCTCTCCGCCCAGGGTCTCCCACTCGTGCCAGGCACCGCCATCCCAGTAGCGATCCCAGAGCTGGCCGTCAGCGAAGATGCCGAAGACCTCCAGCTTGTCGGCCCCCCAGACGGTCACGGCCGGCGGCGAAATGAGATCGCCCCCGAGCGATTCAGGTTCTGACCAGGCCACGCCGTCCCACGAGCGATGCCACAGCCCACGGTCGTCGTCGACCCAGAAGAGGTCGACGCGATCCGTGCCCCAGGAAGCCGCTGCGATTCCGTTCATCGGCGCAAGGGTACGTCCGCCCTCGGTGGACCGTCGGCCGTCAGGCCGCCCGCGATGGTCCGGCGAACTGGTCGGCGAGGTCGGCCCCGATGCATTCGTCAAGCTTGTTGGCAAGGGAGTGAGCCCCAAGGCTCACGGTTGCGGCAACGCGCGCGAGGTCGCGACGAACCGTTCGAGTGCGCGATCTCTCCCCGGAATTGGAGGCGCGGGCGAGGCGAGCCAGGCGTTCATTGTCTGCCTCGCGGACGCGAGCTTCGACGATGTCGAACGCCTCATGGAGCTGGAGTTGAAGCATGTGGGGCCTCCGTTCTGGCTGGCTATCGGGATCAGCGAGCGTGGTCGTCGCCGACAGAATCGCGCGTGTCGGCGCTGAACTGCAGGACGACGAGTCCGCCGATGACAAGGACGAAGACGATCGTCAGGATGAGGATATGCATGGCCCGAGGCCTCCCTTTCAGCTAACCGGTTCCACTTGTTTTACTGGTTACACAATAGCGTCTTGCGCGTAACCTGTCAATAGATGTATGGTGGTTACATGCAAGGAACCACGCGCAGCGGCAAGGGCCCCAACGACGCCGCCACAGACCCTCACGAGGTCGGTCTCGACACGAGCCTCGACTTCCTGAACACGTTCGCCATGAGCAAGGGTTCCATGGTCGAGCGCCTGCCGACCGCCGAAGCGGCGATCCAGTGGATGGCCGACCGCGGAGCCCTCGACGAAACCGATCCCGTGACCCTGCTGACCGAGGTTGCGAGCGATGACACCGCGGCGGCTGCGACCCTCGCCCGGGTCCGCCGCGTTCGCGCCGCACTCCGCGAGGTAGCCGACGCCGTCATCGACCGCCGGCCGGCCGATCGCCGATCGGTCGCGACCGTCAATCAGGCGCTGCGTTGCCGATCCGAATTCGAGCTGGAGCCGTCGTCGGAAGGTGTCCGGGTCAACGACAGGTGTGCTGCCGATCCCATCTCTGATGCCCTCGCGCACCTGGCTGAACCGATCGTTCGCACTCTGGCCGAGGGCCGGCCCGAGCGTCTCCACCAGTGCGCCAACCCGACGTGCGGCTGGGTCTTCTACGACAACTCGCCGACGGCACGACGGCGCTGGTGCGAAATGTCGAGCTGCGGCAACAACGCCAAGGCCGCGCGGCATCGGCAACGAATTCTGATGATCGACACGCGCGTGACCAGCGAGAGCGCCGCCCCGAATTGAGTTCCGTCGCCGTTCAGCCCCTCAGCGGACGACGATATTCACGAGCCTGCCGCCTCCGGCATGAATGATCCGATCGGGGGTGCGCCCGGCGAGGGCGGCCTGGACCTTGGGGCGAGCCAGCACGACGGCCTCCAACTCCGACTCGGCGGTGCTGGCGGGGACCTCCACGCGGTCGCGGAGCTTGCCGTTGACCTGGATCGGCACCTCGCGCGTGGCCTCGACGATCGCGGTTGGGTCGGCCTCCGGCCAGGGCTCTTCGTGAATCGACGACCAGGGGGTGCCGGCTGCGGCCAAACGCCGTGACCAGAGCTCCTCGGCGATGTGTGGCGCGCTGGGCGCCAGCATCAGCAGCAGCAGGCGGATCGTTTCGTCCCACTCGGCCGACCCTGCGACGACCGAGCCGCGGTAGCGCTGCAGCAGATTCGCCAGCTCCATGAGCTTGGCAACCATCGTGTTGAAGCGGAAACCTTCGTGATCGCGGGTAACCCCTGCCAGGGTTCGATGGGCCGCCTGTCGGACGGTGGCCCTTGCCGCGGCCGCGTCCTCGCCGGCCCGCAGCGTGCCGCTGCCCGGGTCGCCCGACTCCGTGCCATGCGGATCGAGCACCAGCGACCAGACACGGTTGAGGAAACGGTGGACGCCACCGATCCCGGAGGGACTCCATGGGCCGCCCTGGTCCCACGGGCCCATGAACATCAGGAAGAGCCGGACCGTGTCGGCGCCATAGCGACGCACCAGGTCGTCGGGATCCTCGACGTTGCCGCGGGACTTCGACATCCGCTCGCCGTCGGCGCCCAGGATCTGGCCCTGGTTGAAGAGCCGCCGGAACGGCTCGCTCTCGGCGATGAGGCCGACGTCGCGCATCATCTTGGTGAACTCCCGCGCATAGAGGAGGTGCATGACGGCGTGCTCGGAGCCGCCGGTGTACTGGTCGACGGGATCCCAGCGCGCGACCATCGCGGGGTCGATCGGTCCCTCGTCCTTGTGCGGTGACAGGTATCGATACCAGTACCACGACGAATCCACGAACGTATCCATCGTGTCGGTCTCGCGCCGCGCAGGACCGTCGCAGCGCGGGCACGTGACCCGGAGGAACGCTTCGTCGCGGCTCAGGGGATTCACCCCGTGGCCGCGGTAGTCGACGGTGTCGGGCAGCAGGACGGGCAGGTCCTCGTCGGGGACGGGGACGATCCCGCACTGCTCGCAATGGATCACGGGAATCGGGGTGCCCCAGTACCGCTGCCGGCTGATCAACCAGTCGCGGAGGCGGTACGTGACAGTCGGCCGGGCCTTGCCCTCCGACGCAAGCCATTCCACGATCGCTCGGCCGCCTTCGTCGGCAGGCAGGCCGGAGAAGCGGTCGGAGTTGACCAGGCGCTCGCCGGCGGCATGGGCGACGTACGCGTCGTCAAGCACAGCTTCGGCCTCGCCATCGGCGGTTTCGGGCGGGGCGACCACCCGTCGGATCGGCAAGCCGAAGCGCCTGGCGAATGCAAAGTCGCGCTCATCGTGGGCGGGCACGGCCATGATCGCGCCGGTGCCGTAGCCGGCCAGGACGTAGTCCGCGATCCAGATCGGGATCCGCTCTCCGTTGACCGGGTTGATCGCGTCCGCTCCGAGGGGAACGCCCGTCTTCTCTCGATCGGTTGACAGTCGCTCGATCTCGGTCTCGCGGCCCGCCCGGATGACATAGGCGGCGACTTCATCGCGGCGATCGGGGTGCGTCAGGCGCTCGACCAGAGCGTGCTCGGGCGCGAGGACCATGAACGTCGCCCCATGGAGCGTGTCCGGCCGCGTCGTGAAGACGCGCAAATCGTCGCCCCCGGGTTGGTGGTCGTCGGTGGCGGTCGTGAAGACGATCTCGGCGCCTTCCGAGCGGCCGATCCAGTTCGTCTGCTGGACCTTGATCGGCTCCGGCCAGTCGATGCCGCCGAAGTCGAGGAGCTCGTCAGTGTAGTTCGTGACCTTCAGGAACCACTGCTCCAGGTCGCGCTTCTCGACCAGCGCGCCGCATCGCCAGCAGTGGCGGTCGGCGCCCTCGACCTGTTCACGGGCGAGCGTGCCGTCGTTGGGGCACCAGTCGACCGTGGCCTTGGCGCGGTAGGCCAGGCCCGCTTCCAGGAACTGCAGGAAGAGCCACTGGTTCCAGCGGTAGAACTCAGGCTCGCAGGTCACGACCTCCGAGTCCCAGTCGAGCGTGGCCCCCATCGAACGCAGCTGGCGCCGCATGTTCTGGATGTTGTGCATCGTCCAGTCCCGCGGATTGACGCCGCGGGCGATCGCCGCGTTCTCGGCCGGCAGGCCAAAGGCGTCAAAACCGATCGGCAGGAACACGTTCTGGCCGTGCATCCGATGGAACCGAGCCACCGCGTCGGTCGGCGTGATGATGTACCAGTGGCCGATATGGAGGTCGCCCGACGGGTAGGGGTACATCGTCAACAGGTAGAACTTCGGCCGGCTGGTGTCGTGGAGGTCGGTGCGATACAGCTCGAGCTCAGCCCAGCGAGCCTGCCAGCGCGGCTCGATCGTGGTTGGCTCGTAGCGTTCGATCCGAATGCGCTCGCTGGTTTCAGTCAACCTGCCTGCTCCATCCCTGATACGAACGACCCCCCGCCGCGCCGGCGAGGGGTCGTGTTCGATCGGCGATTCAGCGGTTTGGTGGAGCTAAGGGGATTCGAACCCCTGACCTTCTGAATGCCATTCAGACGCTCTCCCAGCTGAGCTATAGCCCCACGCCGGAGGGCGGAGTATACCGCAGGCTCCGCCGCGGACCGGACGCTATCGAAGCCGGCAGCGCCTCGATTGGGATAGCCGCACCCCCGCGCGAGTCGCGATGGAGAGGGGCGCCTGTCACCATCGCCGTGATGGAAACCGAGGCGCGCGTCGACCTCCCCGGCGGTCCCCTCGACTATGTCCTGCGGCGCTCCCCGCGGGCCCGCCGGCTCCGCGTGACGATCGACCCGGGCAGGGGCGTTGTCGTCACGGTTCCGCCGGCCTCGCGCCGCGGCTGGGCCCGCCCTGAGCGATGGGTCGACCCGTTCCTCCGCGAGCGAGAGGGCTGGCTCCGGCGCCATCTTGCGGAGCGAGATCGGAAGCGGGCCGAGATGGTCGCGCGCGGCGGAATCAGGGATGGGGCGACGGTCCGTTTCCGCGGTGAGCTCCACCGGCTGCAGGTCGTCGAGGGAGCAACCGCCTCGAAGTCGACGTCCGGCGCCGCGCGACGCTCGACGATCGAGCGCATCGGCGATGCCGGGGGCGACACCCTGCTCATGCGGCTGGGGCGCCGGGACCGGCGCGATGTCGAGGTCATCCTCGAGGACTGGTATCGCCAGCGTGCCGACGAGGCCATCGGGCGGGCGATCGAGCAGCATGCGGCCGCCCTGGGGGTCCGACCGGCCGCGGTGTCACTCCGCGACCCAAAAACCCGATGGGGGAGTGCCTCCCGCGAAGGCCGCCTGTCGTTTTCGTGGCGTCTGGTGCTCGCTCCGCCCGAGGCGCTCGAAACTGTGGTCATCCACGAGCTGGCGCACCTTCGCGTTTTTGGGCATGGGCCGCGGTTCTGGGCCGTGGTGGCCTCGCGCCGGCCGGACCACGCGGTGTGGCGACGCTGGCTTCGCGAACATTCACATGAACTCCACGCCGCGCTCGGCGAGGGGGCCTGAGTCGCGCGACCGCATTCAAGACAGCGCGGCGACCTCGTGGCGTCGAGGTCAATGCGTAGACGGTACCGTCACCTGTCCGAGGAAGACGATCGCGCCCGTCGGGACGTCCCGCAACGCGAACAGGAACGGCCGATCGACCTTGAGCCTCACCGGCTCGGCGGCGATCGCGGTCGGGCGCATCACGACGGCCGTCGCGGCGGCCGCGGTCGTGCCCTTCTCGTCGACGTCGATGTTGGCCTGGTGAACGACGTTCGAAATGAACAGGCGCTCGTCGCTCGTCATTCCGCTGAAGTCGGCGCCGTTGGGGTCGAAGGCCAGCGGCATCCCCAGGCCCCCCAGCAGCGACGCCAGGTCGGTGTGGGTTTCGATGGAGAAGCGGGGCATCGTGAGTTCGACCTGGTTGTCCTTGAGCGCGGTTGTCACCGCCGTGAAGTGGTCGGCGTCGAGATGGGAGTCGAACGCGGCGAGATCGTCGGGAACAATGATGTCCATCGCCAGCGAGCCACCGACGTACGGCAATTCGACGGCGCGCCAACCGGTTCCGGCGGCATAGGGCAGTGACTCCGTCAGCTGCATCATCGGGACCTGGATTGTCGACCCGTCCGGCCTCATGAACGGGCCCGGCCGGGTACTTTCGGCGGCGAACGGATGCAGCCATGGCGCCTTGAGATGGATCGCGTTAACGAGGACGAGGCGCGTCATGGTGTCGAGCACACCGGCGTCGATGAGCTCAGGAATTCGCCCTTCGGTCTGGACCTTGACCCAGGCGTTGATCGCCGCCCGCGCAGCCTCAGCGTTGGCATGGAAGTCGACGAGGTCGACGCCGGCACCGAAGCGCGTCGCGAGGGCGTCGAGGTAGGCGGGCAGCAGCGTCATGCCACGCTGGGCGAACGCCGCGTTCGCGATTCGCAGGGTGATTGGGAGTTCGTTGCCATCCGCATCCTTGAAGGTGCCGCTCCGGGCCGATAACGCGGCGTCGAGGGCATTGATCCACGCCGCGTGCTCATCCGACGCGAGCGCGCCCATGACCCGGTCCATCTGCGACGCGGTTTCAGCCTGGGCCCCGGCGCGGGCCATCGACAGGGCGAGAGCGATGCTGGCCGGGGAGAGGACGAGGTTGCCGCCGTCGCTCGAAGCCTTCCTGTAGAGGTCGAGGCCGGACGCGTTCATCGCCTGCGCGGCCGGCAGGGCCTGGGCCGGATCTGCCGACGCCCGAGGAGCATTCGCC
>DATCPH010000266.1:0-2624 GCA_036570185.1 Candidatus Limnocylindrales bacterium
GGGGAACTCGGCCGTTCGCTCGACGTTTTCAAGGTGCCTCAGCGGGAGAAGGACGAAGTTCTGGCGGCGTTTGCGGCCCACAAGAACGAAGTTACCGAGGGTTCGAAGGCACCCGCGAATTCGGCTCGTTAAACGGCGCCGAACCACCTCGCCGGTTTCGCGGGGCGCGAACGGTCCGGTATTCCTGGAAGAAGTCAAGCCTGGACAGCCCCGATGAGGTAAAGGGCGAAGATCATTGTCACGTCACGCCGCCTCGTCCCATATGGATACTCGCGCCATTACTGGACAGGTTCCCTCGACTGCGCCTCGATGAGCGCGTGCTCAAATGCCCGACGCCCGTCGACCATCTTCGGAATCTCGGCGTCCGGCACGGCCGCCACCGCCGCCTTCATCCACGCGATTTCCTCGGGCCACGTCATGAGCGTCTGAAACCAGAGCATCGCGTCATCGGCGCCGAAGGTGACGCTGGAGGCGATCAGGAAGAACCGGCCTCGCCACGCCTGCTCCTTCGCAGGCAGAGCGAGGAACGCGTCGGGCAACTCGGCGGGGAGTAGGTGCAGGATCGGGTCCGCGTTCGATGTTCGCACCGATCGGACCTCCGGCTGGTACCACTCCGCTCCGCGGTCGTCTCGCCCGCCTGTCGCTGGGCCCTTGGCCGACCGCCCGGGTTCGGCGTTCCGGGTCGTGCGGTGACGGGTGGACGTCATCGCCGGCTCCCGACAAGGCCCGCCCGTTCGAGCGCGAAGGCTGCGCGCTCCCCGAGCGCGTCCGGGGTCTGGACCGCGTAGCGGCGGGTGGGCATGGTCGAGGAATGGCCGAGATAGCGGCTGACTTCCTCGAGCGGCATCCCGTTGTTGACCAGGAGCGTCGCGGTCCCGTGGCGGATCCGGTGCGAGCCGAACGTTCGGAGGCTGCCACCGCCGGCGTGGTAGCGACGGCTCAGCATCAGGCTGAGCGCGTTCATCGTCAGCGGTCGGGGCTCACCCGCGCCAGCGGAGAGGAACAGCCAGCCTGGATCGATGTGAGATTCCGCGTCCCATTCCGGCCGACGGAGGAGTCGGGGTCGGCCCTGGGCGAGGTAGGCGGCGACCGCGGCTCGGGTTTCCGGGTGGAGGGCGAGCTCGAGGGTCTTGCCGCCCTTCGCTCGCCGGAAGCGAATCATGCCCCGATCGAAGTCGAGATCGTCGGAACGGAGCAGCCGCACGCTCGAGTTGCGGGCCGCCGTCGTCACCAGGATCGAGACGATCGCCCGATCCCGCAGATCGATCGGCCGCTCCCCGGCGCAGCCGCGTTCGAGTGCGCGCAGGTCCTCAAGGGTGGCGCTCTTGGTCGGCGTCTCCTCGGACGGCAGCAGGGGATTGAGCGCCGCCCTGCGACGCGACCGCCGGAACGGGTTGACCCCGAGCAGGCCCTCATCGACCAGCCAGATCGCCAGCGATCGCAGGGGCCGGACATACGCATTGACGCTGTTCGCCGACAGGGTCTGGGCGGGACCCGCGCGGAGCGACCGCCCGAGCGCGTCCGGCCCGCCGCGCCAGACGCCTCGGACCTTCGGGCGGGCGCGAAGCTCGCTGACGTACCCGACGAGGGTAGGGAAGTCCAGCGACGAGGTCGTTGACGGCAGACCCTTCGCCTCGAGCCAGGCGAGGAAGCGGGCGTAGTCGTCGGCATGCTTGCGGCGCGTCACTGCGCGCCACGTGCTCCCGAAGGTCGCGCTGTACTCGGCGACGAGCGGGCCGAGCGGCAGCCCCTCGCGAGAGCTGCGGTTCGCATCCACCGCCAGTGGACGCCACGACGGCGGGTCCGCGGAGGGTTGGACCGCCGTGCCCACCTCCGCCCGAGCTCCTGCGAGCAGTGCCCTCAGCGAGGCGACCGTAGCGCGACCGATGCCCGAGCGGTGGTACGTCGGCTTGGGGCTTGTCGAGCGCAGGATCATGACGTTATATTACGTCGTGCTCACGCTTAAAGCAACCGCGTTGAGCAACAGCGTCGCCACGAATCGAGGAGAACATCGAGCCATGAAACCGACCGACGAGGCGTTCCGGGACCAGCTTCGCGCCGTCTTGGAGCGCAGCGGCCTTTCGATGCGAGCGTTGTCCGCAGTAATGAGCCGCGACTCCGGCTACGTCGCCGCGCTGCTCGATCCGGGCCGTCCGTCGCGGGCCCGACCAAACCCCGAGGATCTGCTCCGCGCCGCGGACGCCACCGGGATTGCGTTCGTCGAACTGGTCGAGGCGCTCTGGGGGATCGATCGGGCGCGGCTGGCGGACGAACTCGCCAGGCTCGGGAGCCTCGCGCCTTTCAACGACCGACTCGCGACCCTCTCCGCTGCGGAGCAGGCGAGCCTCGCCGACTACGCGGCGTTCCTGGCGGCTCGTCATCGCGCTCATGGACAGCGGCCGAGGTCAGATCGACGGGCGGCGCCACCTCGAAATTAGGGACGACCTGGCCAAGAACCAAGGTTCGAGACCTTGATCGGAGCGCCGACGGTCGTTCGAGTCGGCGCGGGTGGCCTGCTGGTCCGCGCCCGGGGAGTTCGCTTGCTGACGGGGCTGCGACGGCAAGGAGATTCGTCATCGTCGTCGAAAGGCCGCCCCGTGGAGCGTTCGAGCGTTTCCCGGGAC
>DATCPH010000267.1:0-2488 GCA_036570185.1 Candidatus Limnocylindrales bacterium
AACACGGCTGGACTCATCGCGACGCGTGGGCGCCGTGTGGCGCCCGTGGGCGAACGTGGGGCTAAAGGGCGCACCAGCGTCAGGTTCAGGGCTTGCGTCGCGATAGGAGTGATGTGAACATCTGTTCTATGCAGAACCGGCCATCGCAGAATCCCCGCGACGACGCCATTCGGGCGGCGCTGCGAGATGGGGCTGTCCTCGCCGGCATCGTGACGGGCGAATTCCAGGCCACGTACCAAGGCCCCGAGCGGACCGAGTACCTGCGCGTCCTGGCCGGCAACGTCACTGACCTCGGCGGTGGCCTCGAGCAGAGCCCGGACGGGATTGCCGTCGTCTTCCCGGGCCGGCGCATCGTGGTTCGCTTTGGTGCTAGTGCCGGGCACCGGTAGGATGGGACAGTGGCGGAGATCGACGACGCTGGACCAAGCCGGCCAGCGGAACCAACGTCGCTCGCCGCGGCACGGCGGCGCGACCTGAACCGCCGATTACGGGCGGCGTTCCTGGCCGGTGCCGAGGAGCATTCCCTGCAGAGCCGGGGCCGCGGTCTAACGGAGGAAGAGCTTGAACGTATGCTCCGTCGCTACCCGGGCAACCCGGGCGAGCGGTTGGGCCTTGTCGAGTAGGTCCGGCCAACCCGCATCGACCAGGCCGGGGCTCCACGACACCGCGACAGTGGGGCCCTTGAAGAGCCCCACACGTGTCGCGTGTTGGTCGGGAGAGCCGACGCGACACGGCTGCGACAGGAGGCGCGACAGCACCACGCCTCGACGCGACATCGGCGCGACGTCGTCCACGACATCGACTGCAGCCACCTCCGGGATCGTTGCCGACACGTCCCGCGACACCTTGCCTTTCAGCGTGTGGCACGTTGGTACGTCGCGGACTCGCCCCGGCCTTCGACCGTGAACCGCTGGGAACGCCGCGGGGTTGCCTTGATCCCACGCCGCAGGGCCGCGCGGACGCTGTCGGCCTTGAGCGGCTCCTCGTCTTCCTCGAGCTCAGCGTTGACCTTCTCGACGATCACGGCAACGGTCAGGGCCTCACCGGCGAGGACCTCGTCGATCCGATCTGCGAGGACGACTCCGTAATCGAGCTCGGTGACCTCGCCGAGGCGGTCTTCATGCCAAGTCGCCTGGACGATGAAGCGGCCGAGGGCCGCGTAGTTGTTGTGTTTGCGGTGCTGGAGGATCGCCCGCTCGCCGTCGCGCTTGAGCGACCACGTTGTCCGTGCGAGGTTGTGCCAGAAGACGGAACCGAACGGATACCGGAGGTCGTCGGCTCGATTGACGTGGCCGAGCGAGAGGGCCGGCAGGCCGATGTACTCGAGGCCTCCGGCGTAGAGGGCCGCCGCTTCGGGCTTCATCGGATCGAGCCCGGCGCAGGCTGGCACGATCGAGTCGATCACGACGTACGTCGCGCCGAGCGCGAGGGCAAGATCCCGGACCTCGGTGACCTGTTCCCAGAGTGGCCCACGACGGCTCTGCCAGGAGGCGGTCAGCGGCGCCACATGGATGACGTGTCCCAGGACGTCGGCGCCGCCGAGTCCGGACACCCGCCGCGCCCACTCGCCCGGGTGGTTCTCGTAATCGAGGACCAACACCGTGGCGCCGTCGCGGACGAGACGGACGATCCACCAGGCTGTCTCAACGCCCTTCCCGGCCCCACCGGTGCCGTAGAGAATGGTGTGGCCCTCAGGGTCCAGTCGCTCGATGAGGAGCGGAGGAGGTGGGTCGGTCGATATCGCGGACAGGAGTCGGGCTCCCAGACGTTCGGAAACGTCCGCCGCCATCGTCGCCTCCGTCGGCCAACCTGTCGCGTGAGGCGACGACTCGCGGAGTGCCGCAGCCTCCTCGGGCGTGACAACCTCGAGTGGGCGATCGGGTACAACGAGTGGGCCGATCACGCGGCCACGCCTTGGCGCTTCAACGCCGACTCGATGGTCGCCTGCGCTTCGGCGTCCTCGAGGCCTGCCGAGTTGGCGGCGCGACGAAGGACCGCCTCAGCAATGTCGGGACGGATGCCCTCCTCAAAGGCTCGGCAGGCCGCCCAGAAGAGGATCGAATTGCGGTTGCCAGCCGGCTCGTCCCGGACGGCGCAGGCAAGGGCGTCGAGTGCCGCACCGGGATCGGGGGTTCGCGCGCACGCACGACCCCTGGAAACGCTCCTCGTCTGAGCTGGTTCGCTGATCAGCGTGGTCAGCCATTCCGGGGCCTCGGCTGGGATCAAGTCATCCGGCAGCCACAACCAGCGGTACTGGCCCGCGGTGACGCTTGGCGGAGCCAGAACTCCGCCCGTTGTCTTGAATTCGCCGATATGGGCCCCTTCGAGGAGGAGCTTGCGGGTCGTCGAGACGCGATCGACGGGCTTGACGTACAAATGCAGCCCGCCGCGACCGGTTGAGTTGACAGGAGTCTCCGGGAGGACGTACCCATGGCCGTCCAGGTAGGCGAAGAATGCCGGCAGGTGCGGCGCCTCGATGTCGAACACG